>CAZGUU010000166.1:0-11601 GCA_964529315.1 uncultured Enterobacteriaceae bacterium | reverse complement strand
CGGGCGCGCGGCTCGCAGGGGATCGCGATCGCCGCGCTGGTGACGCGGGCGAGCCTCGCGGCCTGCTCGGAGCCGCCCTCGATGGGCGGCGCGGCGACGGCGCCCGCCGCCGCGGCGGCGCCGGCCGCGAGCGCCCCAGCCGAGAAGGCCGCAGCCGCGGCTCCCGCGGAGAAGCCGGCACCCGCGGCCGGGGCCGCGGCGCAGGCCGCGCCCGGCGGCGACAAGGCAAAGATCGGCGAGCTGATCAAGCGCCACTTCACCTCCAGCGGCCAGATTCCCGAGGACGTCGAGTTCGCCGTCACCAAGCTCGAGCCCTCGCCGATCGCGGGCCTGAGCGAGGGCACCGTCAAGCTCTCGCGCGGCGAGCAGTCCCAGGAGCTCGCCTTCCTGATCAGCGCGGACGGCCGGTGGTTCCTGCGCGTCGACCCGGTCGACCTGACGATCGATCCGGTCCAGATGGTGCTCGGCAAGATCAAGGCCGGGCCCGAGAATCCGAGCCTCGGGCCCAAGGACGCCGCCGTGACCATCGTCGAGTACTCGGACTTCCAGTGCCCGTTCTGCGCGCGCGCCGAGACGATCGTCCAGGAGGAGGTCCTGAAGGCATACGGCGACAAGGTTCGCTTCGTCTACAAGCAGTTCCCGCTCTCGCAGATCCACCCCTGGGCTGAGCCGGCCTCGCTGCTCGGCCTCTGCCTCTACCAGCAGGCGGGCAACGACGCGTACTGGAAGTACCATTCGGCCGTGTTCGCCAAGCAGAAGGAGATCGAGGGCGAGGAGGCCGAAGACCGGCTCATGAAGATCGCCCAGGAGGCGGGTGGCGACAAGGCCAAGCTCGAGGAGTGCGTCGAGAAGCAGGAGGTCGCCAAGATCCTCGAAGCGACGGTCGAGGAGGCCGAGGCGATCGGCGTCAACTCGACGCCCACCTTCTTCGTGAACGGCCATCGCCTCTCGGGGGCACAGCCTCTGGACGCCTTCAAGGGCGTGATCGAGCCGGAGCTGCGCAAGGCCGGCAAGAGCTGAGATACGCGCTCTCAGCCGGCGGCGGGCGCGCCGCGCTGCTGGCGCGCGAGCTTGCGGTAGAGCTTGAAGAGCTCGTAGAAGGCCCGCGCGATCACGCGCGGGTTGCCGCCCGACGACGTGCCGTGCGCGCGGGGCAGGTGGCGCACCGGAACCTCCGCGATGCGCGCGCCGCGCGCCGCCAGGCGCGCGAGGAGCTCGGCGGAGAACATGGCCCCGCCGGCCTCGATCGTGAGGCCGCGCAGGGCCTCGCGCCGGAAGAGCTTGAAGGCGCAATCGACGTCGCGCACCGGCACGTCGAGCAGGTGGCGAATCAGCCAGTTCCACGCGTGCGCGTTGGCGATGCGCACCAGGTTGTCCTGGCGGTCGACGCGGTAGCCGACGACGACGTCGGCCCGGTCGAGCTGGGCGGCGAGCGTGCCGAGCTGTCGCACGTCGAACTGCCGATCGCCGTCGGTGAAGAAGGCGTAGTCGAGCGTCCCCGCGCACAGGCCGGTCCACACGGCCGCGCCGTAGCCGCGATTCACCTCGTGGCGCAGCACGCGGATGCGCGGGTCGCGCTGCGCCGCGGCTTGCGCTGCGGCGAAGGTGCCGTCGCGCGAGCCGTCGTCGACCACGATGATCTCGAAACGCTCGGCGACTTCGGGTAGAGCGGCGAGGAGATCGGTGAGCATCGGCTCGACATTGGCCTCCTCGTTGTATGCGGGGAACGAGGCGGAGAGGCTCGGCAGACGCGAGCTCACCGTGCACTGCTCCCGGCGCGGAGGCCGCAGTGGCTGAGCCACGCGGGGTGACGGCGGGGGGCGTGCCGACGCCGGCGACGCGGCGCGACGCCCTGCTGCTGGGCCTGCTCGCCCTGTGCGGCTACCTGGTCGCGAGCAGCCGCGACTTCATGTTCTTCAACTACCACCTCCACCTCGCCGTAGCCTTTCTCGAGGGGCGCCTGCACGTCGCGAATCCGCCCTCGTGGCTCACCGAGTTCGCCTACGTCGACGGTCGGCCCTACGTCTACTTCGACCCGTTCCCGGCCGTCCTGCTGCTGCCGCTGGCGGCGATCTGGGGCCTGGGCGTGAACATCGCTTGGGTGGCGATCGCCCTGGGTGCCTTCGACGTGCTGCTCACCCGCCTCGCGCTGGGCACGATCGGCGTGGCGCGCGCCACGGCCAACTGGTGCACCCTGCTGCTCGCCTTCGGTACCGTGCACCTCTTCGCCGCGCAGTACGGCAACACCTGGCTGCTCGCCCACCTGGTCACGGTCTGCGCCCTCACCCTGGCCTGGCTCGAGGCGGCCGGCGCGGCCGACCCGCGGCTGCTCGGCCTGTTCACCGCGATCGCCGCCTCCAGCCGCTCTCCGGCGCTGCTCGGCGCGCCCGTCTTCCTGGTGCTCGCCTGGCGGCGCCGGCCGCGGCTGGCCACGGCCGCCTGGTTCGCACTTCCCCTGCTGATCACCGCCCTGCTGCTCGGCGCGTACAACTTCGCGCGTTTCGGCGAATGGTTCAACAACGGCTACCTGATCGCCAACCAGGCTCTACTGCGCCCCGAGCACGGCTCGTTCAGCTGGCGCTATGTAGCACAGAATCTCTATGTGTATCTGGTGCGCGTCCCCGAGCTACGCAGCCAGCCGCCCTATCTGGTGCTCACCGACCACGGCATCAGCCTGGTGGCGACCACGCCCGCGGTGCTGCTGCTCCTGCGGCGCGGCTGGAGCGAGCGCGTGCCCTACGCCCGCCTGCTCGGCCGGCTGGCGCTGCTCGGCGGCGCGATGATCTTCGCCGTCTACCTGGTCTACTTCTGGGACGGCTGGCGACAGTTCGGCTGCCGCTACACGCTCGACTTCACGCCGTTCCTGATCGTCGCGCTGGCCCTGCGCAACGACCAGCGACCGGGTCTGCGCCGCTGGGTGCTGCCGGCGCTGGTGGCGCTCAGCGTCGCGATCAACCTGTGGGGCGCCTGGTGGTGGCGCGCCCACCGCTGGTGACGTGCGGCTACTGCGGGATCTGCACGCCGGGCGACGACGTCATCGGAACGCCGTGCGCCATCATCTGCCCGAAGAAGCTCATCAGCGCGGGCGGCACGGTGATCCCCTCGTCCTCGGTGGAGTCGGGCAGGTGCTCGAACTCGAGCACGCCGATGCGGCCCAGGTGCTCGCGCACGTAGGGGGTCAGCAGGCCCAGGCGGCGCAGGTTGGGAACGATCTTGGAGAACAGGATCTGCCGGAAGCCGGCCATGAACGGCGTCTGCAGGGACCACGCGAGCCATGTCGCCTCGTCCAGGCCGAGGCTCTGCCAGACCTCCTCCATGAGCAGGCGGTCGCGCATCAGGTAGGAGGCCTCGACGACGAACTGCTCGCGCTCGCGGAGCTCGCCGGCCGTCATGTCCTTGTAGAACTCGCCCAGCGAGAGCACGCCGAAGCCGACGTGGCGCGCCTCGTCGCGGATCACGTAGCCGGTGATCTGGTTGATCAGCTTCTCGTTGGGCTCCATGATGTTCATGAAGCCGAAGGCGGCCAGGGCGAGGCCCTCGACCATGATCTGCATGCCGAGGAAGATCATGTCCCAGCGCCGGTCGCCCACCACCTGGCGGAGCAGCTCCTGGAGGTGCGGGTTCACCGGGTAGGCGAGCCCGAGCTTGCTGGTCAGGTAGCGGTGGTAGACCTCGACGTGCCTGGCCTCGTCGGCCACCTGCTGGGCCGCGTAGTACTTCGCCTCGATCCACGGCACCGCATTGGCGAGCTGCGCGGTGGCGACCAGCGCGCCCTGCTCCCCGTGCATGAACTGCGAGAGCATCCACGCCATGCGGTGGACCTTGAACTTGCGGAGCAGGCGCTCGTCGAACGGCTGCGGCGGGTGCGTCAAGTGGTTGAAGATCTCGGCAGTGAAGCCGGGCGCCGAGGCCTCCGGGTCGACGTCGATGTCCCAGTCGATGTCGGTGCTCGCGTTCCACTGCAGCCGCTTCGACTTCTCGTAGAGCGCAATCAGCGGCTCGCGGTCGATCTCGTACGCCCAGTTGAATGAGGTCGGTGCACCGATGGGCACCTGCTCGAGCGGACCGACCGGGGGCAGTGGCATGTGAATGCTGGCGGGCATGACCGAGACCTCCTTCTCGCTTCCTGTCCCTCGGGTGCGCCGGCCGGTGCGTCGCGGGGCCTCGGCGCATGTGGGGGATAGCTGATGTAGGCTTGGCAATTAGCTGACATTCAGCATTCATGCCATCCCGCGTCGTGCGGCTGTCGGGCGAACGGTCGTTTTTCCGGCCGCAACGAGCCGAGCGCGGGTCGGGCGGCATGGTCACGGCCGATCGGCGGTGCCCGTCTCGAGGGGGCGCCAGCGCATCGGGCACGCGGCAGCGGGGGAGATCGAGGGCCGTCGGCCCGACGACATCGCCCCCCGGGGCGGGATCACCAGAGGCCGAAGGTGCTCGCCAGGGAGGCCGCGGTCAGCAGGGTCAGCGCGACGGTCGTGGCCCAGAGGGCGGCGCTCGCCCAGCTGGAGTTCACCAGATCGCCCATCAGGTCGCGGCGGCTGGCCAGGCGGGCCATGAAGACCAGCACCAGCGGCAGGATCATGCCGTTGGCCACCTGCGAGAGGAACATCACGGTGATCAACGGGAAGCCCGGGACCAGCACGATGCCCGCGCCGATCACCAGAAGCGCGGTGTAGAGGCCGTAGAACTGCGGCGCGGCGCGAAACGGCTTCGAGACACCCGACTCCCAGCCGAAGGCCTCGCAGACGTAGAACGCCGTCGAGAGCGGCAGGACCGATGCCGCGAACAGCGAGGCGTTGAATAGGCCGAAGGCGAACAGGTCGCCCGCGTACCGGCCGGCCAGCGGTCCCAGGGCACGCGCGGCGTCGCTCGCCGTCTCGATGCGGATGCCGTGTGCGTGCAGCGTCCCGGCGCAAGCCACGATGATGAAGAAGGCGACGATCACCGCCAGCACGCAGCCGACGATCACGTCCCAGCGCACGTAGCGGTAGTGCTCGGGGCCGATGCCCTTCTCGACGACCGAGGCCTGCTGGTAGAACTGCATCCACGGCGCGATGGTCGTGCCGATCAGCGCGATCAGCATCTGCACGTAGGGGGCGTCGAAGCGCCGCGGCGGCACGACGGCGGCGTGCAGCACCTCGCGCCAGGGCGGGCCGGCGATGACGCCGGTGATCGGGTAGGCGACGTAGACCAGGCAGGCGACCAGGAACACGCGCTCCACGACCCGGTTGTCGCCGCGCAGGACGAGCAGCCAGACGACCGCCGCCGAGAGCGGCACGGCCACCAGCCGGGTCACGCCGAAGATCTCGGCCGCGGCGGCAATGCCCGAGAACTCCGCCATGGTGTTGGCGAGGTTGGTCAGGATGAGCGCGAGCATCACCCAGAAGGTGGCCCGCACCCCGTACTCCTCGCGGATCAGGTCGGAGAGGCCCTTGCCCGTGACCACGCCCATCCGGGCGCAGACCTCCTGGGTGACGATCAGGGCGAGCGTGATCGGGCCGATGGTCCACATCAGGTCCAGGCCGAAGGTCGCGCCGGCCAGAGAGTAGGTGGTGATGCCGCCGGCGTCGTTGTCGACGTTGGCGGTGATCATCCCCGGTCCGAGGATCGCGATGAACAGCAGGATGCGCCGGCGCATTCCCCCGCCGGCGCGCGGCGCCGTGGCCCTTCCCCCCGGGGCGTGGCTGGCGTGCGATGCCCCCGGGGTGCGCGGCTCGTCGGGGGGGTGCGCCGGGGGCTCGGCCGGATGTCCGGTCATCGCGCGAACTTCCGCGTCCAGGCCTGCTCGAGCACCTCGCCGAGCACGTCGTCGACGGTGATCACGCCGAGCATGGTGTGGTCCGGGCGCAGCACGGGCAGCGCGAGCAGGTTGTACTTGGCGACCAGCGAGGCGCACTCGGCGAGCGAATCGTCGGCCTCGACGCTCACCGGGCGGCGCAGCATCACCTGCGAGATCGGCACGCCCGGCGGCTCGGTGATCAGAGCGCGCAGAGACAGCACGCCGACCAGGACGCCCGCCGGGTCGACGACGTAGACGTAGTAGATGGTCTCCGCGTCGGGGGCCAGGCCGCGCAGCCGCTCGAGCGCCTCGCCGATGGTCAGGTCGTCGCGCAGCGTGACGAAGTCGGTGGTCATGAGAGAGCCGGCGGTGCCCTCCGGGTGAGCGAGCAGCCCCTCGACGTCGCTCGCCTCCTCGCGCTCCATGTGCGCCAGCAGCTCGAGCCGGCGCTCCTCGGGGAGCTCGGCGAGCAGGTCCGCCGCCTCGTCGGGCGACATGCGCTCGAGGACGTCGGCCGCCTCGTGGCGCGGCATCATCTCGAGCAGGCGTGCCTGGATCTCGGTGGGCACCTCGGCCAGCGCCCGCGCCCCGGTCTCGGGATCGAGCGCGCGGAACAGGCGCAGCCGCCGGATCGGGTCGAGCTCGGTGAGCAGCTCGGCGATGTCCACCGGGTGCGCCTGGTGGACCTGGGCGCGCGAGAGGCTCAGGTGGATGGCGTGCGGCGACTCCCCGGGCGACAGCGTCTCGACGTGGCGCCACGAGATCAGGTTGTCCGAGGCGAGATAGCGGGCACGCGGCGAAAGCCGGCGCACCAGGGTGTCGATCGCGGGCTCGACGCCGAGGCGTCGAACCAGGCCGCGGAAGCCCACGTCGACGTGCACGGTGCGCAGCTCCGAGTGGCTGGCCAGGAACTGGACGTCGTTCACCCGCACGATCTTGAGCCCGCCCGTGTCGACCACCTGCTTGTCCAGCACGTGCTGGCGCAGGCGCAGCTCGCGCAGTGCCTCGGGCGCGGCCGGGGTGAGCTGCGCGGCCGGCACGGCCAGGCGGATCCGCCCACCGCGGAACTGCGCCACGTCGTTCCAGCGGGCGAGCAGGCGTAGGCGGTTCGGCCACCCCTGGCGGATCACGCAGTGGCGCACCCTGGGGAAGGGGTCGCCGCCGGCGATGGTCAGATCCTCGAGCCGACCAAGCGAGGCTCCGAGCGAGTCCTCGACCGGGCGATCAAGCAGCTCGGAGAGGAAGACGAAGAGCAGCGTCGCCGCACCCGCCCCGGAGCCGGCTCCAGGAGCGGTCGGCCTTGCGGTCGGTGGCGTGGCGACTGCCACCGGATGCCTCGCTTCCCGCGCCCATCGCTCGACTGCCACGGATAAACCATGCCCACGGGCCAAGCAAACCTCACGCCGCTGGCGTGCGGCGCTGCGCGGCTCGGGACGGTTCTGCTGCGTCCGCGGCTACGCCCGCGGCTGGTCGTGGGTCAGGTCGGGCGGCTCGCTGCGAGGTCCGCGGAACGCGGCGATCTGCCGCGCGGTGATCGCGTGCGATCCCAAGTGCAGGTCGGCCGCCGCGAAGCCGAGCGTGCGCAGCACCTCGAGATGCGCTCGACACGCGGCCAGCGCAGCAGGGCCGAGCGTCGCGGGCGCCTCAGGGCGTCGGTGCGACAGGATGGACGACAGGACACAGCTCCCCACGTCGCGCGGATCGAGCCAGGGGAGGAGATCGTCCTGTGCGGCCGTGCGCGCGGCGAGGCCGCGCGGCAGGAAAGCGAGTCGGGCGATGGGGTAGGGCGCGCGCAGCACGCCTCCCGCGGTTGCGAGAACGTCCCCCGAGCGGGCGAGGCGCTCGATGGCCGCCGTCGGGTCGAGCGCCGGCGGTGCCGAGTCGTCGACGACGATCGTGCCGGGCGCGAGGCGGGAGGCGTCGAGCAGGCCGCCCACGTTGGTGGCCGCGACGATCAGCGTTGCGTCGTAGATCTCCTCGGGAAGCTGCCGGCGCGAGGCGAGCACCTGGAGGCGGCCGCTGAAGCCGAGCGCCCCCTGGATCTCGCCCGCGAGGTCGTCGAGCGCCGCCTGCTGGGCGAGCACGTCGCACAGCAGCAGCTCCGCTGGCTGCGCCTCCGAGAGGAGCAGGCGCAGCGCCGCGGTGCCGATCGAGCCGAGGCCGAGGCAGGCGACCCGTTCGGCAGCGAGCGACCTCCCGGCCAGCGCTAGCGCCTTGTGCACGGAGAGGACGACGGCTGCCGCCGTCGTCGCGTGGCCCGTCGTCAGCCGCGGCCGGTCCGCGTCCTGCGTCGGCCCGGCGAGGTCGCGTCCATGGCTCGTGGCCGAGGAGAGGAGCCCCGTCAGGGAAACCGTGCCCGCACCGATGTGGCGGGCCAGATCGAGCGCCGCCTCCAGGTCCCCGAGCAGGCCGTCGCGGTCGTCGTAGAGGTCGGTGTCGAAGCGTGGCAGGAGGATCAGGCCGATCCTGCCCATGGCCGTGTCCAGCGTGCCGGCCCACAGCGGGAGCCCTCCGCACCAGTCCTCGGCGATCACCTCGGGCTCGTGTCGGCGCAGGAGCGCAGCGGGGAGCGTGGCGATCGCCGCTGCGTCGACGGGTGGGATGCGTCGCGCCGCGAGCAGCGAGAGCAAGGGGCGGGTCTCGAACCCTTGCAGGGCGACGGCGGAGGGTGCCCCCGCCTCCTGCACGTCGGACTCTGCTTGCCGCGTGGTTGGGGCGTCGCAGGCTTCGCTGCCCAGGGCGACCCGGCCCTCGAGGGCGACGGCCGCGCTCTCGACCGTGGGGTGCTGCAGCAGGAAGCTCGCCGGCAGGTCGACCCCGAGCCGCGCGGCGATGGTGCCGAGCAGCTCGACGGTGCCCAGCGAATCGCCGCCCAGCGCGAAGAAGTCGTCCGCCACACCCACCGAGCCCACGCCGAGGACGTCTGCCCACGCGCGGGCGAGCGTCTCCTCGAGCGGGGTCCGTGGCTCTCTCTCGGCTTGCCGCTCCCAGGTCGGCGCCGGCAGCGACTTGCGGTCGAGCTTGCCGCTCGCGGTGAGCGGCAGCGCCTCGAGCGAGACGATGGCGCTCGGCACCATGCAGCCGGGCAGCTCCGCCTCGAGCATGTGGCGCAGCGCGTCCTCGAGGTCCGTGGTCGAACCGTCGCCGGTGGCGACGTAGGCGACCAGCCGCGCTTCGCCGCGTGGGCTCTGGCCGAGCGTCACTGCCGCCTCGCGAACCGCCGGGTGGCGGCGCAGCGCCACCTCGATCTCGCCGGGCTCGATGCGGAAGCCGCGCAGCTTGATCTGCCCATCGCACCGGCCGACGAAGACCAGCGCGCCGTCCGCCCGGGCGCGTACCAGATCGCCGGTGCGGTACATGCGAGCTCCGGGCCGGCCGTCGAAGGGATCGCCGACGAAGCGCGAGGCAGTGAGCTCGGGCTGGTGGAGATAGCCCTGTGCGAGGCAGGCACCCCCCACCCACAGCTCGCCCGCAACGCCGAGCGGCACCGGCTCGTGGCGCTCGTCGAGCACGTAGAAGCGCATGTTCTCCATCGGCCGGCCGATCGACAGCGGCGCGTCCCCGGGAGCGATCCGCTCTACCGAGCAGATCACCGTCGCCTCGGTCGGGCCGTAGATGTTCCACAGGGCCCCGCCCCCGGCCAGCAGTCGATCGGCGAGGTCTCGCCCCCAGGCCTCGCCCCCACAGAGCATGCGCAGGTCGGCGCGCGGGCGCCATCCTGCCTCGAGCAGCATCCGCCAGGTGGCGGGCGTTGCGTTCATCACGCTGGCCTCGCACGCGTCCAGCTCGCGCCGCAGCGCTCGTCCGTCGACCGCGACCTCGCGGGAAGCGATGACCACCTGGGCGCCCACGCTGAGCGGCGCGAAGATCTCCAGGACCGAGAAGTCGAACGCCGCCGTCGACACCGCCAGCATGACGTCGTCCGGGGCGATGCCCGGACGCTCGCGCATCGCCGCGAGGAAGTTTGCCACCGCACCGTGCGACACGGCGACGCCTTTGGGGCGCCCGGTCGATCCGGAGGTGTACATCACGTAGGCGAGCTGCTCGGGATCCACGGGCGGGGCGGGTCGAGCCGGAGAGGGGATCGCGGCCTCGGCGTCCGGGTCGTCGAGGCACACCAGGCGCGTGCCGGGCGGGAGCACCCGCTGCGCCAGGTGCCGCTCGCTCACGACGAGATCCACCCGAGCATCCTGCAGCTGATAGGCGAGACGCGCCGGCGGGAGGTCGGGGTCGAGCGGAACGTAGGCGCCCCCCGCCTGGAGGATCGCCAGCATCGCCACCGGTAGGTCCAGCGAGCGCCTCACGCAGAGGCCGACCGGCGTGCCTCGCTCGACGCCCAGCGCAAGCAGGCGGTGCGCCAGACGCCGCGACCGCTCGCCGAGCTCGCCGTAGTCGAGATGCGCGCTCCCGAAGCGCACCGCGGCCCGCTCGGGGGCTCTGGCGATCTGCGCGGCGACGATCTCGTGTACGCCGGCCGGCCAGGGCAGCGGACGCTGCGCCCCGATCCACCGCCCGAGCAGCCGTGCACGCTCGCGCGGGTGGAGCAGCGGCAGCTCGCCCACCGGCCGATCGGGATCGGCGACGATGCCCGCCAACAGGCAGCGAAGCTGCGCCAAGAGGCGCCCGGCGGCGCCCGCGTCCAAGACGTCCGCGTTGTAATCGAGCGAGCCCAGGATCGAGTCGCCATCGTCGGCCAGGGTCAAGAACAGGTCGACCTGAGCCCCCCCGGTGCATGCGCGCAGAGCGCTCAGGCGCAGATCCCCGACCGGTGCGGCCGGCGTCGTCTCGGCCGCGGGAGCGCAGGGCGCCGCGAGCCGGGCCAGGGGGCGCAGCTCGGACGGCGGCGGCGAGAGGAAGTCGAAGACCACCTGGAAGATCGGCGATCGAGCTGGATCGCGCGCGGTGCGAAGCTCGCGGACGAGGAGCGCGAAGGGATACTCCTGGTGGGCGATCAGCCCGAGGAGCGCATCGCGGGTGCGGGCCAGGAGCTCCGCGAAGGGTATCTCCGCGGTGACGCTCGCGCGCACCGGTAGGGTGTTGATGAAGTAGCCGACCGTCTCGCGCCACTCCCGGCGTACTCGGCCGGCGGCGGGGCAGCCGACGATCAGATCCTGCTGGCCGCTCTGGCGGTGGAGGAGCACCTGGAAAGCGGCGAGCGTGAGCGACGGGAGCGTGGCGCTGCGCTCCCGCGCCACCCGTCTGAGCCGGGTCGCGAGCTCGCGCTCGATGCGCAAGGTGAGCGTCTCGCCGCGGTAGGTCTGGAGCATCGGCCGCGGCCGATCGGTGGGCAGATCGAGCGCCTCGGGGCCTCCGGCGAGCGCCTCCCGCCAGTAGGCGAGCAGGCGCGGCCCGGCGTTGCCGGCGAGGAGATCCGTCTGGCTACGCACGAAGTCGGGATACTGGCCAGCCGGGGGCGGCAGCTCGGCGGCGATTCCCGCCCGGTCGGCCGCGTAGAGCGTCCCCAGCTCGCGCGCCAGGACGAGCAGCGAGGCGTAGTCGACCACCAGGTGGTGGGCCGTCGCCACGACCACGTGGTCCTCGTGCCCGCGGACCAGGACGCCTACCCGGAGCAGCGGCCCGGCCTCGAGGTCGAACGGCGCGCGCATCTCCTGCTCGGCCCATCGCAGCACCTCGGCCTCGCTCCAGCTCGACGCGTCGACCTCGCGGAAGCCCATCGCGGCGCGCATCTGAACGCGTTGCACGGGCCTGCCGTCGACCAGCGGGAAGGCGCTGCGCAGGGCGGCGTGCCGATCGGCGAGGCGCTGCAGGGCGCGGTGCAGCGCCCCGCTGTCCAGCGGACCCTCGACCCGCACGGCTCGCCC
>CAZGUU010000165.1:0-11601 GCA_964529315.1 uncultured Enterobacteriaceae bacterium | reverse complement strand
GCCCGGCGAGCAACGCGGCCGCCTCGCCGGCGGCCCGGCCGGAGATCGAGCAGGCGATCGCAGCCTTGTCGCGAGCCCGGGCGGCGCGCCTGCGGCGCGAGAGCGGGCGCGGCCCCCGTTGACCCGAGGCGCCGCGGCCGACCCCGTACTGCCGGGACTCGCGGCCCACCGAGGCATCGGCGAACGCCGCAGCGCGATGGCGCACGAGGCAGAGAGGCGCCGTGGTGGCGGCAGCGGCCGGGATCGAGGGCACACGGAGCACCCGTAGGCCGCGCCAGGCCCCCCCATGCGCCGGCCAGGAGGCTCGCGGCTGGCCCGGCGTGCTTTGCCGGGCCGCGAGCCTCCCGGTACAAGGGTGAGGTGATCGATCGGCGACCCGACCGCGAGAGCGCTGGCGACCCCGTCGGGCTCGAGGGGGCACCGCGAGCCGCGCGCGGCGAGGGCGGACCGGACGCGGACGAGCTCTGCCGCGCGCGAGGTGCGGCCCGGTGAGCCACACCTCCCGGGCCGCCGGTCCCGGCGACCTCCAGGCACTCCTGGCAGCGAGCGGCATCACGGCCGAGACCCCGCTGGCCGCCCTCGACGCCGTGGAGCCGCGCTGGGGCGCGCAGCCGGAGCTCGAGGCGGCTGTCGTGGGCTGGCTCGGAGCCCGTGGCGACGCCGCGGCGGGGCCCCGCCTACACGCGCTCGAGCGGCGCACCTCGAGCAGGCCGGTCAAGCGCGAGATCCGCCGCGCGCTCTACCGGCTGGCCCAGCGGGGCCTGTGGTCCGAGCCCGAGGCGCCCGCGCCGCCGAGCACGCGCGAGCTGCTCGGGCCCGCCGAGGGCGAGCCCGAGGCCTGGCTGACGCCAATCGACGGCACGGGCACCCGCCTACTGTGGATGGCCCGACGAGCAGGCGACGGCCTGGCGATCCTCTCCGCCGTGGTCAGCGACCGTCTGGGCGTGCTCGACGCCCAGTCCGGGCAGACGACGCGCAAGGCGCTGCGCAAGGCTCAGGCGGACCTGGCCGCGCGCAGCGGGCTTTCCGTCGTCGAGGCGCCGTGGCGGCACGTCGATGCCCTCCTCGAGCAAGCGCTGGAGAGAACCGCCG
Organism: uncultured Enterobacteriaceae bacterium; assembly: GCA_964529315.1. GTDB lineage: Bacteria > Desulfobacterota > Binatia > UBA12015 > UBA12015 > CAZGUU01. Next base: position 10,509 of record CAZGUU010000165.1, on the reverse strand, counting down.
ACCGCTCCCGGCTCGGCGACCTGGCCGAGGCTCGCACGGTGATCGCTTCGGCGCGCGGCACCGAGGCTGGCGCGCCTCGATCGCCGATCGACGCCCTGCTCGACCGAGCCGAGGTCGGTGCGGATCCCGCTGCGCTGGCCGGGTCGGCCGAGGCGCTGCGGGAGGCGGAGCTCGCCGGCTGGCGGATCGAGATCGACTGGCTCGAGCCAGCCCTCGAGGCGGTCGAGAGCGCGCAGAGCCCGCTCGTGGTGCTCGGCCCGGCACAGCAGCAAGAGCGCGTCCTCGAGGCGCTGGAGAAGGGCTTGGAGGCGGTCTTCGAGCCTGGCGAGCGCCGCACGCTCTACGCCTCGCGCTTCGAGGAGACCGCCTACCTCCTCGCCCGCCGTGGCCACGCGGCAAGCGCACGCGCCGTGCTGGCAGCGGCACTGGCCATCGCGGCGGGCCGACCGGTCGCGGAGATCCCGCTGCTCGCGGAGATCGCTCGCTCGAGCCTGGGCGTGGCGCTCGAGGCGCGCGCCCGGCGCGCCCAGGAGGACGCGCGCTCGTCGCTGGTGGTCACGCCGGCGCAGGCCCTGGCCGAGGAGCGCGCGCGCCGTCGCTGAGCGGCTCGCGCCACGGCCCCCGGGACCCTCCGCCACGAACCGCGGGCGCGGACGCGGCGGGCCGCCTCACCGAGGCTTCCCGTCGCCAAAGCTTCACTCGACCACGCGAAACCGCAGCAGGGTGAGCTCGTCGCTCACGTCGTCGAACTGGGCCTCCACCGGCAGGTCCGCCCGCAACCCCTCGGGCGGAGCGTCGATCGCCCCGACCACCCGGAAGCCCTCCGCCATCTCGACCAGCACGACGACGTAGGGGACCTTGTCCGCGAAATAGGGGTGCGACGGGCGCCGCACCACGACCCAGCTGTACACCCGCCCACGGCCGCCCGCCTTGCGCCAGCCGCGCTCCAGCGAGCGGCAGCTCGGGCACATGGGCCGCGGGGGGAAGGTCAGCTTGCCGCACTGCGGGCATTCCTGCACCAGCAGCTCGTGCCGGCGAAGCGCGGACCACCACGCCTCGTCGTCCAGACTCGTCTGGGGAAGCGGTCGGGGCAGGATCGGGCTCGAGCTCGATGGGCTCACGACTTCACCTCGCCAGAATCATGGCGCTCGTCGGCGAGCCGCAAGCGCTGGTCACCAAGGAGAGCTCGCAGCCCTCGACCTGAGCGGTCGACGTGCCGCGGATCTGCCGCACCCCTTCCAGGATCAGATTCCACCCGTGGATGTATCCCTCGGAGAGGAGGCCTCCCGCCGTGTTGATCGGCAGAGCGCCCCCCAGCCGGATCTGGCCGTCCGCGACGAACGCGCCGGCTTGGCCCTTCTCGCAGAAGCCGAAGTCCTCGAGGGAGGTGAGCACCCACGGGGTGAAGTGGTCGTAGATCTGCGCGACGTCGATGTCTTGCGGCCGAAGGCCGCTCTTCTTCCACAGCGCCCTGGCCACCGCGACGGTCTCCTCGCTGGTCGTCAGGGAGTCGCGGTAGTAGTTCGTCAAGTACCAGCCGGGGAAGCCCATCGCCTGCACGGCGGTGTGGACGTAGGCGGGCGTGGCACCCAGGTCCTTGGCGCGGTCGGCCGAGGTCACGACGAAGGCGACCGCGCCGTCGGTCTCGAGGCAGTAGTCGTAGCGGCACAAGGGGTCGGCGAGCATCGGCGCGTCGAGGTAGTCCTGCAGGGTCAGCTTCTTGGCGTGGAAGACGGCTCTGGAATTGCGGTTCGCGTGCGCCCGGCAGGTGACCGGCAGGTGCGCCCACTGCTCCCGCGTCTCGCCGAACTCGATCATCCGCCTTCGCGCGAGCATCGCCGTCCACTCACCGGGGACGACCAGGCCGTAGGGGGCGTGGTACGCGTAGATCCACGGGAAGCGGGTCACCGCCTCCGAGGTTCCGTAGCGCGCGCCCGACCGCTCGTTGAGCGAGCGATAGCCGACGACGCAGCGGCACTCGCCGGATGCGACCATCATCGCCGCATGCGCCACGCAGCCACAGGGCGAGCCCCCCCCGTGTCCCACGGAGCAGTACGACTCGAGATGGCGCAGCCCCATCGCGTTGACCACGTCGACCTGGTTCGTGGCCTCTCCTTCGGAGACGACCAGCCCGTCGACGTCGTCGGCGCCGAGCCCCGCATCCGCCAGTGCCGCCGCGATCGCCTCGACGGCCAGGCGCTGCTCGCTGCGGCCCGAGCTCGTCGAGAACTCCGTCGCTCCGATGCCGACGATGGCCGTCTTGCGGGCCAACGGGTGACTCATCGCCCTACCCTCCGCTCCCCGATCACTTGGACTGGGGCTTGTAGCCGGAGCCCGTGCCCTCCCGGTAGCGGAAGACCGTTCGGCGGTCCCGGATGCACAGCTCGCCCTTCTGGTTGCGGAAGGACTTCTCGACGGTCACCTGATGCCCTTGGCCGACGCGGAAGGTCTTCGCGACGATGGACAAGAGCTTCTCGCTCACCGAGACGCGGTCGCCGGGGCGAAGGGGTGCGTGGCACTCGACCTCGTAGTCCGTGGCCAGCAATCGGTTGCCGGGCAACGGGGTGCGCAGGAAGAGCGTCGCCGTCTCCTCCTTCTTCTCCTGCCAGTCGGGGCGCCACACCCGGTGCTCCGTCGTCAGGACGACCACGCCCCACGGCGCGATGCGCCCGCCCCACTTCGTCTGCTTGGCGAGCTCGTCGCTCCAGTACAGCGGGTTCCCGTCCTGGATGCCTTCGGCGAAGTGCTCGATGTGCTCCACATCGATGGGGTACGGCTCCTCGATGGGCTCGGTCTCCGTCCCGATCCAGCGCATCCCCTCTTCCTCCGTGCCGATCACGTAGACCAGCCCGGAGGGATCCGTCTCCGTCCTCGAGTCCTGCATGGCCTCGCTCCTCACCGTGCCTTCGTCGATGTCGCTGGCGCAGGCGACGCGGCCTGCCGGGCCGGAAGGACGACGGTGGCGTTTCCCGTCGTCACCTTCTCCGCGTCCTGCTTGTCCAGCCAGACGTCGACCTCGACCAGGTGCTCTCCGCCCTCGACGCGCTTGCCGGTCACCACTCCCCGCACCGTGACGGTGTCGTAGCGGACGATGGGTCGGCCCATGCGGTACTTGATCCTCCTGGGCAGCGCGTTCGGCCCGGCCCATGCGCAGAGGATGCGCTGCAGGAGCCCGTGCTGCCAGGTGGCGTTCATGAAGATGTCCGGCAGGCCCTGCGCCCTCGCGTACTCCACGTCGTGGTGGCCGGGGTACCAATCGTGGTGCGACGACGCGATGAACAGGAACTGCGTGTGGCTGAGCGGCCCGATGTGGATGGGCGGCAGCTCCTGACCCACCTCCACGTCCTCGAAGCAGGTCTCATTGAGCGGTGGCAGCGGCATTGCGGGTCTCCTCCGTCGACGGCCCCCGCTAGAAGGGCAGCCTGTACGCCTCGTCGGTGAGCACTGGATCCTTGTCGAGCATCTCCTCGGCGACGATCTTCTCGTGGTACTGGCTGTTTCCCAGAGTCTGCTGCAGCTGCTTGGCCCAGCGAAGGAACGGCGTCGTCCGGGCATCCACCATGGCGCCCATTCCGCCGTGGAGCTGCGTGGCGATCTGCGTCGCGTACACCGAAGCGTCGCCGGCGAAGGCCTTCGCCGTGGAGACGGCGGCGCGGCTCGGGATGCCCTCGTCGATGAGCCAGGCCGCGAAGTAGCCCAGGTACTCCCCCATGAGGTTCTTGGCCCACGCGGTCGCCAGGTAGCCCTGGATCGCCTGGAACGCGCCGATGGGCCGCTCGAACTGCACGCGGTTCTTGGCGTAGTCCGTGCCCAGCTCGACTGCGCGCTCCGCCAAGCCCGTCATGTAGCCGCACACGATGGCGGTCGCGGCCTGGAGGACGGGATCGAGGACCGACCAGGCCCGACCGATCTCGCCGACCACGTCGCCCGGCTCCACTCGAGCGCTCTCGAGGATCACCCTCGCCTGGGGCTGCTCCGCCAGCGTGGTCTGCTTCACATAGCGCACACCGGGGGCGTCCCGCTTCACCAGGAACATGGTGAGCCCGTCTCGCGGGTCCGCCGCCGCCTGGGTTCGCGCCACGACGAGCATCAGGTCCGACTCCTGCGCGAAGTCGACGAAGGACTTCGACCCTTGGAGCACCCAAGCCCCGCCGTCCAGGCGCGCCGTGGTCTTCACGGTCCCCGGGTTGGGCTGCGCGTTGCCCTCGACGAAGGCAAACGCCACCAGCAAGTCCCCCGAGACGATCTTGGGCAGGTAGCGATCCTTCTGCGCCGGGCTTCCCCCCTCGAGGATGGCTCGCCCGCTCAAGAGCACGGTCGAGAGAAAGGGGCCGGGAAGCGCGACGCGGCCCATCTCCTTCATGAGGAGTGCGGCATCCACGTTCTTGAGCCCCAGCCCGCCGAGCTCCTCGGGATAGATGGCACCGGTCCAGCCCAGCTCGGCGATCTTCGCCCACATCGGCCTGGAGAACCGCTCGGGGAGCTTCTCCCATTCGCGGATCGTGGGGATCGGGCACTCCTGCTCCAGGAACTCGCGCGCAGTGCGGACGATCAGCTTCTGCTCTTCGGTCAAGTTCAGGTTCATCGGCTCATCCTCGGCCCATGGTTGCGCATCTGCGAGATCGGCGGCTACTCGCGCGGCAGGCCGAGGCCCTGCTGCGCGATGATCTTGCGATTGAGATCCACGCCGCCCGCACCCGACCACGCGTGCCCCGCCCAGCCGTACTCGCCCGCCCACCATCCCTCGAGGTACGCGTCCTCGCAGTCCTTGGTGAGCAGGCCGTACGCGCGCATCGTGTCCACGGCCAGATCCGCCTTCTCCCAGCTCAGGAGCGCAGCCCACATCTTGGAGGCCGCCGCCTCCAGGGTCGGGACGTAGTCCTTGTTCGCGGCGCGCGAGCCGGCGACCAGCTGCAGCATCTTTCCGGCCTCGATCTTCACCTTCATGTGCGCCAAGGCCTGGCGCACGGCCGGATCGTCGGCCGGACGCTCACCGTCGAAGTCCGCGGTGCGAACCCACTGGATGAACTCCTCGAAGGGCTCGGAGACGTAGCGGAAGTTGATCATCGTGGAGCGCTCCCGAGACAGCGCCTCCATGAGGTAGCTCCAGCCTCGGCCCCGCTCGCCGACGAGATACTTCTTCGGAACCCGCACGTCGTCGAGGTAGACCTCGCAGGTCTTCAGGCCGTTCATCATGATCATCGGGCTGATGCTGATGCCGGGCAGCTTCGCATCGACCAGCATGATGCTCAGGCCCTTGTGCCGGCCCTGGCCCGGATCGGTCCGCACGAGCGTCCACATGTAGTCGGACACGTCGGCCACCGTGATGAAGCGCTTCGCTCCGTTCAGGACGAAGTCGTCCCCGTCCTCGACCGCCCGGGTCTGGACGTTGGCGATGTCGTTGCCCGCGTCGGGCTCGCTGTAGCAGATGGAGAAGCGGACGTCCGCCTCGACGACGCGGGGCAGGAACTCCCGCTTGAGCTCCTCGGAGCCGTGTCGGAGCAGGGTGTTTCCGACGACGCCGACCAGATACGTGAACGTGAGGGCCGGCCCCGGGGCACCGCGATGGTGCAGCTCGTCGAGCAGGATGTACTCGTTCATCGGAACCGGGTTCTCGCCCCGCCCGCCGTACTCCTTCGGGAAGGCCAGGCCGATCCACCCCTTGGCGGCCATCTTCTTGAGAAAGGCGTTCTCCAGGGGGACCAGCTCCTCGGGAACCTCGAGGTGCTTCTTGAGCTCCTCTGCCAGGTTCTCCTTGATGAACTGGCGCACCTCCATGTGAAAGGCGTGCTCTTCGGGCGTGTAGCGGAAGTCCATCCTCTGCTCCTTGCGATCCGAGCCACCGCCACGGCGGCGGTTGCGTCGCCCGAGGTCCCCCGGGCGCAGCTGGGGTCGTCGCTCTCCTCCCCTTCTCATCGTCCTCTGCGAAGCCTTTCGATAACACCTTCGAAAGACCGTGTGCAAGGCCTTCCCCGCGGATCCGGCGGCCCGGGCTCTCACCCCTCGGGCAACGGCGGCAGCCCCTGGCCCTCGCGCCGCCGGCGCTCGACGTCGCGCAGCTGCTCGAGCAGGTCGTCCGGAATGGTGGCCTCGTAGAGATCGGCCCCCCGCGGCGCCGAGGCCGGGTCGACGAACCAATCGTAGAGCTTTGCCCCGCTGCGCCGCTCGACCAGGCGCAGCCGGGCGAAGCTCGCGAGCGAGCGCGCCGTCTGCTCGTCGCCGGCGTCGAGCAGCAGGAACACGCGCCGGCCGGCGAGCGCGAACTGCACCGCCGCGACGTGCGTATCGGAGCGCAGCAGGCGGAGCTCCGAGAGGTAGTGAGCGTGCGCCCCGGTGCACCGCGTGATGTTCTCGGCCGGCCGGCCCAGCGACTGGCGGGTCACGATCAGCGAGCCCGCCGGCACCACCGCCCCGAGCTCGGCCCGGGCTCGCTCGACGCGATCCTGCTGGAAGGGATCGCGCCCGCCGCTACCGCTGGCGACGCGCAGCAGTCCGACGATCGCCAACGCGAGGCCCGGCGCCAGCACGACGGGTCGCAGACCGCCCGCGAGGCGCAGCGCCGAGGACAGCGCCGCGACGACCACCGCAGCGGCCAGTGCCACCTCCGGCGCTCCGGCCGCCCGGATGCCGCCTCGTCCGAGGCCCAGGAACCCGAGGGTCCCGACGAGCAGGGCCCCTGCGACCAGCGCCAGGCGTTCGGCGAGCGGCGTCTGCGGGTCGGCGGCGCGCCAGCAGACGACCACCGCACCCACCGCGACCAATGGCATCAGACAGAGGCTCACGCCCGCCAGGTAGCGGGGATCGGGGTGGGACCAGAAGCTGTAGAAGGGCACCGCCAGCACCACGTAGGGGACGAAGGCCGCGGCGAGCACCGGCCGCACCCGCACCGACCAGAGCACCCCGGCCGCGGCGAGCAGCCCGGTCCAGGCGAACGAGCGCGCCAGCACGGCGAGGTTGCCGGGGAGGCTCTGCGGCAGGTGGCTCAGGCGGAAGCCGCCCCCCGAGGGCATGGTCAGCACCTGAGCCAAGACGACGCGCCCGTCGCCACCGAGCGACGAGAGCAGCCGGGTGAACTCGCCCCCCTGGGTGAAGGCGAGCGGGTGCCCCCGGGTCACGGTGTTGTAGAGGAACAAGGGCAGCGCGCCGATCACGAACCCGAGGGCGGCCCGCACGTGATCCCGCGCCCGAGCACGCTCCACGGCGAAGATCGCCCCGAGCGAGGCGGCATAGAGCACGGCGTCGGGCCGCACGGTCGCCGCGAGCCCGAGCAGCAGGCCCGCGGAGGCGTGGCCGCCGACCAGGGCCGCGGCGACCGCGGCGAGCGCCAGAAGGTGCGCCGGCAAGTCGCGAACCACGGTGATGCCCCACAGGTGGACGTGCGTCGGCACCACGAGCAGCAGCCACGCGACGCACACCGACGCTCCGGCGGCGAGCGAGCGGTCGTACGGCCGCAGGATCTCGCCGGTGGTCGCGGCGAGCAGGCCGAGTAGGGCCAGATAGAGGAGCGGATTGAGCAGGTGGCGACCGACCTCACCCCCGACCAGGCCCGCAAGCGCGAGCAGCGCCGGGTAGCCGGGCGGGTAGCGCGAGTAGATGCGGTCGCCGGACCAGAAGTACGTGCGGTCGAAGGCATCGTAGGTCCGCTCGCCCGGAGGACGCGCGGTGAGCAGCTCGAAGGAGTCGGTTTCGTGGAACACGCTTGCGCGCAGGAGGTCGTCGGCGAAGGTCAGGAAGGCGAGCTGGTCACTCGCCAGATACCAGGTGTTGCGCCGCTCGAGCCCGCGCGCCGCGACCAGGGCCGCGAGCAGCACGAGGGCCACCGCAGCGACCCGGGCGATCCGCCCCTGTAGACGCCGGCTCATGCGCCCCCGACCGGCGGCCATCCGGCCCGCCGGCCCACCCCGACCCCGCGCGCCTCGCGTCGCATCGCCTCAGCGTCCGCGGAAGACCGGCTTGCGCTTCTCGCGGAAGGCGGCGATCCCCTCGCGCGCGTCGTCCGAGGCGGCGACGATCGTCTGCGCGTAGGCCTCCTCCTCGAGACTGGCCTCGAGGCCGACCTCGGTGCCCCGATTGAGCAGGCGCTTCGAGATACCGATGGCGAAGGTCGGCCCGGCGGCCAGGCGCAGGGCCCACTCGCGAGCCACCGAGGCCAGCTCGTCGTCGGGGACCACGCGGTTCACCAACCCGAGGCGCCAGGCCTCCTCGGCGTCGAGCGCGTCGCCGAAGAACACCAGCTCCTTGGCCCGACACAGAGGCAGGAGGCGTGGCAGGAGAAAGCCCCCGGCGGCGTCGATCGCGATGCCGCGGCGCACGAAGACCTCGATGAAGCGCGCGCTGCGCGCGGCCAGGATCAGGTCGCACGCCAGGGCGAGGTGCGCTCCCAGCCCCGCGGCCGTGCCGTTGACCGCCGCGAGGACGGGCTTCTCGAGCTCCCAGAGTGCGCGCAGCAGGCGCTGCGAGCCGCCTCGCAGCACCTCGCGAGTCGCTCCGATCGGCGGCGGCTCGGCGCCGGCCCCCGCCGGGCGCGAGAGGTCGGCCCCGGTGCAGAACCCCTTGCCGGTGGCGGTCAGGACCACCGCACGCACCTCGGCGTCGCTGCGCGCCGCCGCCAGCCGCTCGACGATCTCGTCTCGCATGGCGGTGGTGAGCGCATTCATCTGCTCGGGCCGACCGAGCGTGATCCACAGGACCCCGCTCTCCAGGCGGAACTCGACGTCTGCCATGCCAGGGGCCCTCCTAGCCGAGCTTGAAGGCGCGGCGGGCGTTGTCGCGCAGGAATTTTATCTTGACTTCCGGGGGAAGCTTCAGGTGCTCGTCGATCTGCTCCAGGATGCGGCCGAAGGGAACCAGGGGGTAGTCGGAGGCGTACATCACCTTGTCCTGCAAGTTGCGCTGCATCCAGTAGACGAAGCGCTCCGGGAAGTGCTTGGGCAGGTGCGCGGAGGTGTCGATGAAGACGTTGGCGTGCTTCCACGCGACCGCGATCATCTCCTCGGTCCAGGGCCAGCCGATGTGCCCGCAGACGATGCGCAGCTCCGGGAAGTCGAGCGCCACCTCGTCGATGTAGAGCGGGCGGCCCGTCTCGGACGGGTAGAGCGGGCCGGTGTGTCCGACCTGCGTCTGGAAGGCGACGTCGAGCTCGACGCACTTCGCGTAGAGGGGGTAGTACACGCGGTCGGTCGGGGCCTTGCGCCACAGGAAGGGCTCGATGCGCAGGGCCTTGAAGCCGTGCTCGCGGACGTAGCGCTCCAGCCCGCGCACCGCCGCCATGATGTCCGTCGGGTCGGCGTGGTACTGGCCGACGATGCGCCCCGGATGGCGCCGCATCGCCGCGGCGACGGCGTCGTTGTCGCCCGACATCAGCGCGGTCTCGATGCCCGCGGCGTCCATCGCCTCGACCATCCGATCGAGATCGATTCCCGCGTGATAGACGTCGAGCATGCCGTATCTGCGAAAGACGTTCTCGGCTGCGGGGTCGGCGCCGGGCTCGGCCGGCGCGATGTATTGGGTCCAGACGTCGATGATCCCGGTCATTCGCTACCTCTCCCGCCGCGCCGCCGTCACCCTCGCGGCAGGCCGAGCACCCGCTGGGCGATGACGTTGCGCTGCACCTCCGAGGTTCCGGCGTAGATCGTCGCGGCGCGGGACCAGAGCAGTCCGTACTGCCAGCTCCCGGCGTCGAACGCCTGCTGCGCGTGCTCGTCGAGCTGCCCGTACGGCCCGACGAGCGCCACCGCGACATCCATCAGGCGCTGCTCGAGCTCGCTCCACTCGAGCTTGAGCGCCGAGCCCTCGGGGCCGGGCTGGCCGCCGCCCGCCAGCCGGCCGGCGTTGCGCCACGTCGAGATGCGCAGGATCTCGACCTCGATCGCGAGCTGGGCCAGGCGCTGGCGCACCACGTCGTCGGCGACGGCCGGGGTGTCACCGGCGACCCGGCGAGCCAGCTCGATTACCGCATCGAGCTGCCGGCGCAGCCGCGGGTAGGGGACGCTCGCCCCCCGCTCGTTGGACAAGGTGGCCATCACCACGTCCCAGCCTCGGTCGATCTCCCCGACCACCATCTCGCGGGGCACGCGCACGTCCTCGAAGAACACCTCGTTGAACCAGGCCACCCCCGTCATCTCGACGAGCGGCCGAATGGTGATGCCGGGCGACTTCATGTCGAGCAGCAGGAAGGTGAGCCCCCGGTGGCGCGGCGCCGTGGGGTCGGTGCGCACGACCAGGATGCACCAGTCCGCGTCCCGTGCATAGCTGGTCCATACCTTCTGGCCGTCGACCACGATCTCGTCGCCGCGCACGACGCCGCGGGTGCGCAGCGCGGCCAAATCCGACCCGGCGCCGGGCTCCGAGAACCCCTGGCACCAAACCTCGTCGCCGCGCAGAATGGGCTCGAGGAAGCGCTGCTTCTGCCAGTCGGCGCCGCAGCGGATCAGGGTGGGGCCCACCAGAGCAGGCCCGACGCCGACGTCGATCGAGTCGGGTGCGCCGGCGCCGGCGCACTCCTCGGCG
>CAZGUU010000164.1:9688-11615 GCA_964529315.1 uncultured Enterobacteriaceae bacterium | reverse complement strand
CCCGGGCCTCCTCCCAGTGCCGATCGTCGTCTTCGAGCGCGGCCGCGCCGGGCAGCGCGAGCGCCCCGCCCCCGACGCGCCAGGTGAGCCGCAGCCAGGCGAGCAGGCAGACCCCGTTCAGCGCCGCGACCGATCCCCAGAGCCAAGGGGGGCCGGCGGTGGCCTCGGCCTGGAAGACGTAGACCGCGAGCTCGTTCACCAGGAACAGGGCCGAGAGGCCCCAGTAGAGGGCGCCGCAGGCGCCGCTCGGCCCGAGCAGCGCGGCGAAGACGAAAAACGGGTAGAGGTAGCGCTCGTGCATCCTGGTCAAGCACGTGAACGATACCAGGGTGGCCGAGGCGAACAACGAGGCGTGCAGGACGCGGGAGCGGCGGCGGAGGTAGGGGACGAGGAAGGCCAGGCCGAGGACCCCGCCGAGCACGAAGCCCCAGACCTGGGCGCTCTGGCCGAGGTAGAGGTCCGCGTCGCTGCGCCGCATGCCGAAGGCGAGCGCCATGAAGTTCATCGCGTTGACCGAGGTCTCGCTGTAGTAGCCCGCGGTCCCGCCGTAGAGGTCGATCAGCCACCTCCACGGGCGATCGCCGCGAAACGGGTCGGCGACGACGAAGCCGGTCGCGACCGCTGCCAGCGCGGCGGAGATCGGGCGTCCGCCACTCCACCATCCCCACGGCCAGAGCGCGAGCAGGGGGACGAGGATCAGGGCCTGTGGCTTGGCGAGCACGGCGAGCGCGGCCAGGGCCCAGGCGAGCTCGAAGCGCCGCTCTCCCTGCGCGAGGAAGGCGAGCAGCGCGAGCAGCGCGAGCACCGAGTCCGTCTGTCCCCAAACGGCCGAGTCGACGACCAGCGCAGGGTTGGCGGCAAAGGCGAGCGCGGCGACCCAGGCGGTTCGCGCGCCGGCCGGCCGCAGCCGCGCGAACAGCAGGCGCGCGACCGCCAGGTCGGCGAGCAGCGCCGGGAGCTTGAGCAGGATCACGAAGGCACCGTCGCGCCAGCCGAGGTGGAGCAGGTGCGCGAGCAGCCCGATCCACCAGAGCACGTACATGTAGCCGGGCGGGTAGTCGGCGAAGTAGCCGGGCGCGTAGAAGCGTGCCGGGCCTTCCTCGGCGAGCTTGAGCGCCCAAGCGGCGTAAGCGTTGACGTCGATCCGGTACTGGAAGAGCGGGGCGATGGCGATCTTCGCGGCGAGCAGCGCGAGCAGCACGCCGTCGAGGCGCAGGCGCTCGGCGAGCGCCACCTCGCGCGGCAGGCGGCCGTAGCGCGCCAGGCCGAAGGCGAGCAGGGCGATCAGCAGCAGCGAGGCCGGCAGGCCGACCGGGGTGGTCGCCTCCTCGACCGGGCCGTAGACGAAATCCGCGTTCAGCGGCGGGGCACTCTGCGGCGTGAGCTCGATGCCGGTGCACTGCACCTCGCCCGCCGAGATGCTGCCGAAGCTCCCCAGGCGGCAGCCTATCGTGAGCACCTGCTGGCCGGGCTGGGTCTTGAGCCACATTGCGACCGGCTGCCATCCGCTGTCCTCGCCGCGTATCTCGCGTCCGCGGTCGAAGCCCTCGACCGGTGACAGGCTGCCGCCGAAGCCGCCTTGCGTGACGCCCACCGCACGGAGCCAGCCCGAGAGGCGGTACCAGGTCTCGGGCTCGACGCGCACCGCCTGGGTCCAGCGAGCGTCGTTCGGCCGCGGGTTGCGCACCACGGCGATGCCGGTGCCCGCCTGCGGCTCGCGCCACTCGAAGATGCTTCCGGCCTCCTGGCTCCACGCATCGGGCTTCCAGCCCTGGGGCACGCCGCCCTCGCCCTCGCTGAACGCTCCGTTGTGCACCAGGCTCTGGGCCGGCGCGGTGCTCGTCGCGCTCGCGCCGAGGAGGATCCCGAACAGCGCGCCGTGCCGGCCGTGGATGCCGAGCGAGATCGGAAGAGCGTCGTGTAGGGA
>CAZGUU010000164.1:0-9678 GCA_964529315.1 uncultured Enterobacteriaceae bacterium | reverse complement strand
CCGCGCCGTGGCGTCCCCCCAACCGCGCGCGGGGCGGGCGGGGTTGGCCGCGCGCCACGCGGCGCGGGGGGCGCCCGGCGCCGCACGCCGTCGGGCGCGTCGACCCCTCGCGCCGCGGCAAGCGGCGTTGAATTGCACGGGGACGCTGGCTAGGATCGCCGCCGGTCATGAATTCTGCGCGTCGCACCGCCTCACCCGCGCCCGCGGTGCCGCAGATCGGTTCTCTCCCCACCCTGGCCGTCATCCTTTCCGCAGTCGGAGTGGCGCTAGCTGCGCTGGTGCTCCTTATCCACCATCGTCAGGCGGCAAGCCAGGGCGCCTACACCAGCTTCTGCGACATCTCCGCGAAAGTTTCGTGCGACGTCGTACTCGACAGCTCGTACGCGACCCTGCTCGGCATCCCCATCGCGGGCTGGGGTCTGCTCTCGTACCTGGTGTCCGGAGCCATCGCGCTCGCCCTGGCCGGGGCGCGCGGCGACGCGCGGCTGCGCGTGGCCGCCACCCTCGCCGGCGTCACCGGGGCGATGCTGGGCGTCGCGCTGTACTTCTTCGCGGTCGCGGCCTTCGCCATCGGCGTGGCCTGCCCCCTCTGCCTCTCGTTGGACGCGGTCCACGTCGCCCTGTTTGCCACGGCGTTGGCGATCGTGCGCGCGCTGCGGCCGGTGGCACCAGTCGGTTGGCCGTCGTCCCGACTCGTCCTGTCCTGGGTCGGTGCCACCCTCGCCGGCATCGCGGCCCTGGCGGCCCTGCAGTGGCCCCGCGGCTCGGTCTCGGGGGAGATCACGGTCGAGGAGATTCGTGAGCGGGATCCGCGATTCTACGCCTTCTACGTCTCGCAGCCGGTCGTCGAGGCCCCGCCCATCGAGGGCGGGCACGCCGAGGGCTCGGACGACTCGGCGGTGACGGTGGTCGAGTTCACCGACTACGAGTGCCCGTATTGCGCGCGTGCGTACGCCGACCTCAAGAAGGCACTCGCCGCCGGCGAGTCTGGCGTGCGCGTCGTGTTTCGCAACTTTCCGCTCAGCTCCGACTGCAACCCCCAGCTGCAGGCGCAGGTACACGCGCACGCCTGCCAGGCGGCGGTCGCCAGCCGGTGCGCCGGCGCGCAGGGGAAGTTCGCCGACTACCAGGCCCTGCTCTTCCAGCACCAGGACGCGCTCGATGCGCCGAGCCTCGCGGGCTACGCTGCCCGGCTCGGGCTCGACCAGGGAGAGTTCGAGCGCTGCCTGGCGTCGCCGGCCGCTGCAGCCGCGGTCGCCGAGGACGTGGCCGCGGGCGCCGCGGCCGGCGTGACGTCGACGCCGACGTTCTTCATCAACGGGCGGCGGATCGCCGGGGGGTTCCAGCGGCCCGAGCAATACCGCTTTGCACTCGCCATCGAGCGAGATCTGCTCGCCCATGAGGCCAAGCCGCAGGGCACCACACCCTGAGCCGCCGGCGCTCACCTCCGGGTGCGCCCCGCCCCGACGTGGGGCTCGCTTCGGCGACCCGCCACCGCAGCGGCTCGCCGCCAGGGCTGCTGTCGCGCTGGCTGCCGGTCGTGGCGTGGGCTCTGGTGATCTGGGTCTTCTCCGGGGATGCGTTCAGCGGCGACCAAACGCGAGCCCTCCTGCTTCCCATGCTCCGCGCAGTCTTCCCCAACCTGCCCCCGGACCGCCTTCTCGACTTGCACGATCTGCTGCGCAAGCTTGCCCACCCGACGGAATACGGGGCGCTGGCGCTGCTCCTGTTCCGCGCGCTCGAGGATCCGGCACGAGCTGCGACCACGACCGCCCTCACGACCCTGGCGGCCTGTGCGACCTACGCCGCGCTGGACGAGCTGCACCAAGCGTGGGTGCCGAGCCGTGGCGGGTCCACCTGGGACGCCCTGCTCGACTCCGTCGGGGCGGCCTGTGCGCTCGCGCTGCGTGCGTTCCTGGTGCGTGCGCTCAACGCTGGTCGACGATCGCCAGCTTGATCGCGCGTAGCTGCTCGAGCTGGGAGGCGACGCTGTTGAGCGTGGCGATCAGCCGATCGACCTCGCCCTTGGCCCAGTCGAGCTCGCGCTGGCTGAGTCGGTCGAGCGCCTCGCGGAGCTGGACGTAGCGGTCGATCACCCCACTCACGCCGCCGAGCCCGCTCTCCACCATGCGGCTCTCGACCTCGCCCGAGAAGCGAAGCAGCGCTTCCGCCTGACGTAGCACGTCGTCCATTGGAGTACTCCTCAAGTCAGGATTGGATCGGATCGGACGATCTCCGCCAGCCGGCGCCGCGTTGCGCGTCTCGCTCCCATCCCCGTTCGAGTCGAAGTTTGACAAAAAATACCACATTCACGAGCCTGCGCATGGTGTCGCACCGGGCCTCCGTATGCAACATCGATTTCTTGGCAAGGAGTCTGCGGCGTCGTGTGCGGATGCCGTCAAACGTCATCCGGCGAGAACGATTGCGTCAGCTCGCGCGGGATCCGCACTCCCAGCCGCGCGAGCTCGGCGTGGAGGCTGCGTAGCCGGCGGCCGGCACGTGTCGCGACACGGCGCAGGTCGCCGCGCTCTTCGGCGAGAAGGGCCTGGTAGTAGATGCGCAGCAGCTGATCGCGGCTGAGCCCGGTGGGAACGACTTCGGCCGCCGGCCGCTCGCTCGACGTCGCGCCGGCCGGCGCATCGCACCGCTGCGCGCGGGGCTCGCCGCCCACCAGCGTGAGCCGCAGCGAGCTCTCGGAGCGGGCGTCGGCCTCGGGAGTCACACGGCGATCGAAGGCCTCGGCCACGTGCTCGCAGAGGCCGCGGAAGTTGCCCGGGGCAGCCGGCTGGATCGCCTCTTGACACCACGGCTCGCTCAGCACGCGTGTGGCGATCTCCTTCTTCTCGCGCCACAGGACGTACGAGAGAGCCTCCGAGAAGAAGTCGTAGGCCGAAGTGGTCGGGCTGCCGGCCTGCGAGCTCCACCGCTCCGCCAGGCCCTGCGCCTCGCCGCGCAGCTCGGAGAGGCGCTCGGGAGGTACGCGGACCAGGTCGAAGATCACGTCCCCGACGTAGATTGGAAGATCCTGCGGGCGGGCGTTCGCCGCAGGGAGCCGTACCTCGGTCTGGCTCACACGGACCAGCAGGTCGCGCCGCAGGCCGTGGCGAGAAACCAGCTCCCGAGGCTCGGACCGCGTCGCGACGAAGAACAGCAGGTCGCGGCGGCGCGCTTCGCCGTTCAAGAACCCGAGCAGCTCCTCCTGCGCGGCGGGCGTCGCCTGCTCGAGGTCGGAGACGAACACAGAGCCGCGCTCGGGCATCATCTGCCGGGTGGGCGCACCGCCGGCGTGCCCGAGCTCCGAGGCGGCGACCCGGACCATGGCTCCGGGTCGCCCCGAGAGCACGTGAAGCAGGATGGCGAGCTGCTCCTTGCCGACCCCGCTCTGGCCCGCGATGAGCATCGAGCGGGCGACGCGGATCTGGTGCATCGCCCCGGGGAGCGTCGCGATGACGCTGGGCGGAGCCGGGGCGAAATCCGGCACCACGCTGCGCGCGACCTGGTGCAGATCCTGCAAGAGCAGCCACCGCTGCTGCAGGCCGAGTGTGGCTCGCGCGGCGAGCGAGGCTCCTTCGACCTCGAATCGGCTCTGCGCGAAGTCGATCTCGCTCTTCCAGAGCTCGAAGAAGCCGCGCGGATTTCGGCGGTCGAAGAGCAGCCGCAGATAGGTGCGGCGCTTGCTCACGCAGTACTGCAGGAACCGCTCTTGGCTCGGGAAGCGCATCGCGTTCCGGCCCGATCGATGGAGGCAGCGGAAGGAGTGGACGGACCGCGACGTGGTTTAGCCGAGGGGGTCGCGTTGCGTCAATCCTCGGCGACCCCCACCCATCCCTCTTGCGGCTCGCTGTGGGGGCGACGGGGCGCCTTTTCAGCCGGTGGCGCCGTCTAGTATGAGCAGAAGCATGATCGTTCAGCGAGGCATCGTCGCGGTCGCCGTCCTGGGGGGGTTGCTGCTCGGGTGTGGGGGCTCCGCGCCGCCGCAAGAGCGGGAGGCGCAGCCGCAACCGGCTTCGGCGCCCGAGACGGAGGCCCAGGGAAAGGTCGTCGCGCGCTACGGACCCCAGACGCTCACCGCCGGGGAGCTGGTCGTCGAGCTCGAGCGGGTTCCCGAGCGCTCGCGGCGCATGATGAGCGCCGAGGGGCGGAAGAAGTTCGTCGAGAACTACGTTCTGAACGAGCTGCTCTTCGCCGAGGGCGAAGGCCAGGGGATCGCCAAGGATCCCGAAGTGGAGCGCCAGGTGAACGACCTGCGCAAGCGCCTCGTGGTGCAGCGTCTGGTGCGCGGCCTACAGAGCGTTCCACCCATCACGGACGAGCAGGTCCGCGCACACTACGACGCGAATCCGGGGCGTTTCTCGACGACCACGATTCGCGCGCGACACATCCTCGTGAAGGACGAGGCCAAGGCCAAGGAGCTGCACGCCCAGGTCACGGCCGATCCGGCCAAGTTCGCCGAGCTGGCGCAGGCCAACTCGACCGACAGCGCCTCGGCGAAGAAGGGCGGTGACTTGGGCTTCTTCGGCCGCGGTCGCATGGTCCCGGAGTTCGAGGCTGCGGCGTTCGCGCTCGAGCGGCCGGGCCAGATCAGCGAGCCGGTGAAGACTTCCTACGGCTACCACGTCATCCAGCTCGAGGAGATCCGAGAGGGCACCCAGAAGCCGCTCGAGCAGGTGAAGGAGCAGATCCGTGCCACGTTGCGCAACCAGGCGCTCCAGGCGCGCACGACGGAGTACTACGAGCAGCTCAAGCAGCGCGCGGGAGTGGTGATCGACGTGGCGGTCATCGAAGAGGTTGCGACATCCCTGCCGCAGGCAGCACCCTCGAAGCAGGGCTCCGACGGGGCCGCCTTGCCCTCCGGTCACCCGCCGATCGGCGGGCACCCGTCAGGGCCGTAGCCGGCGCGCGTCCCCGACGCGGATCGTGAGCGCGCTGCGATCGAAGAACTCAGCCAGCGCCAGGGCGTACTTGCGGCTCGCCGAGAGCAGGTCGCGGTATTGCGACACGGTGATCTCGGCGTGCTCGCGAAGGAAGTCGAGCAGGATGCGACGCGCCTGGGCGAGCGCACCGGCGCCGAGCCACAGGTCGGGCGCGATGCGAACCACGGTGCCCGCGCTCTCCAGCGTCGCGACGAGCTCGGCCAGGCGTGGCGCGGGGATTCCGAGGGCGGCCTCGAGCTGCCTGCGATCCGGCGGGGTGAGCCCCCCGGCGAGGATCGCGTGCTCGAGCCGAGCCGGTAGATCCTCGCCGGGGGGCCGCCCGGCGACTGGCTCGCGGGACAGACGCACGAGGTCGCCCTCGCAGGTGACCAGGCCGTCCGCCTCGAGGCGGCCGACGGCCGACCCGAACACGCGCGGTGGGATGGGCACGCGCAGCCGCGAGCGCAGCGCCTCGAGCTCCATGCCCGTGGCCTGGGGATGTGCCTCGCGGAACCGCTCGAGCGCTTCCACGACCAGCCTGTCCAGACGCCGCAGGTTGGCGCGCGTCGCCAGCGCGCGCGGCTCGCTGGGTGCCGGCAGGACGACGACCCGGTCGCTCGCCCGTGCGGCCCCGAGCACCTCGGCGACGCTGCGATCGAGGGCCTGGGCGACGAATTCGGGCGGTGCGACGACCTCGTGCAGCAGGTCGAGCAAAGCATGGACTCGCTCGGGAAGGGGTCCCTCGCGCAGGGTCTGCAAGCGAGCCAGCGGGTCGGCTTCCTCGGCGTGGTGGCGCGAGGCGAAGGGGTGAACGACCGTGCCCCCGGCGACGATGCGCGGCGCCCCCTGCGGGCGCAGCAGGAAGCGATCGCCAGAGGCCAGGATCAGCTCCCCGTCGAGTGCGATCTGGCAGAAGGCGCTCGCCCCAGGGGCGATCTCGTCGGCTGCGCCGAGCACGATCACGCGCCCCGCCACCTCGGCGGTGGCCGCGTAGAAGCGAACCTGGTCGAAGCTGCGGAGCGCCTGCGGCTCGTCGGCGCGAAGCTCGAGCCAGCCGTCGATGCGGTCCGTGGTGAACTCGACCCGCGGGTCGGCGAGCAGCTGTCCCCGCTGCACGCTCGCCGCCTCGGCGCCCGTCCAGTGAATCGCGATGCGCTGGCCGGCGCGCGCCTCGCGCACGCGCTCGCCGTGCACCTGGATCGAGCGTGCGCGTCCGCTTGCGTCGCCCGGCCGCAGCGCCAGCTCGTCACCCTCGCAGAGCGCCCCGGCCAGCACCGTTCCGGTGACGACGAGATCCTCCCCGGGCAACGTGAAGCTCCGGTCGATCGGCATACGGAACCAGCCCCGGGCTTCTCGCGGCACGAGCCCGGCGATCTGGCGGGCGAGCTCTGCGCGGAGCTGGTCGATGCCCGTGCCGCAGAGGCTCGACACGGCGCACACCGGCAGCGGGGCGCCGGCCGTGTCCCGTGCGAGCAGGGCAGCCTGTCGTTGCACCTCCCGTACCCGAGCGTCGTCCACCAGATCGATCTTGCTGACCACGAGCACCAGGCGTCGCACCCCGAGCAGGCGGGCGACGTCGAAGTGCTCACGAGCCTGCGGCGTCACCCCCGCGTCGGCTGCGATCACCAGCAGGACGAGGTCGATGCCGTGCCCGTCGGCCAGCATGCTGCGGCTGAAGCGCTCGTGTCCCGGCAGGTCGACCACCACGTGGCGGACACCGTCGAGCTCGTAGTAGGCGAGGTGAGGATCGATCGAGGGGCCCCGTCGGGGTTGCTCTTCGAGCGCGCCGCCACCCGGCACCGTCAGGCGGTGGACCAGCGCGGTCTTGCCGTGGCCGACGTCCCCGGCGGTGCTCAGCACGATCGCGCCGGCGTCGGCCCGTCGCTCCCGCTCGGGCGAGGTGGCGCGAACGGGGTCGGCGCGCTGGCCAGCCGGCGGGATCGAGACAGATCCTTCGACGGTCGTCGATCCTCGGGGGCTCATGCCTCTCCGCTAGCAGACCGACGGCCCCCTTCGCGACGGGCTCCGTCCCGCACCACGGTGGCGCGCAGTGGCCCGCGGTGGCCCGCGCAGGGTTGCGCAGGGTCGCGTGTTGCGATCGACGCAGGGGCCCAGTAGCCTGCTCGCGCGATGCCTCGAGCTTGCGCAGCCCTGGGATCGCCGATCCGCCCGGCTGCGCGCTCTGGTATGCCGCCGGGCGCCGTCTGCGGGGCTCGAGCTCGAGGCGGCGCGGGCCAGCCGTGAGCGTGCTGCGGCGGATCTCCCGCGGCCCGACGCTGCAGCGCCTGGGCAAGCGCGCGGGGCGTCTCGGCAAGCACCTTCTCGGTCGCCTGCTCGACGCGGTGCTTCCCACGCCGCCGAACCAGCCGGTCGCGGCCCTGACCGGTGTCCGGAGGGTCCTGCTCGTCCGGCCGAACTTTCGCATCGGCAATACGCTTCTCACCACGCCCCTGGTTCCCGCCCTGCACGAGCGTTTCCCCGGTGCGCGGCTCGAGATCCTGACCGCAGACACGACCGAGAGCCTGCTCGAGCACCTCCCGATCGACGCCGTACACGTCGTCTCCCGGCTCTTCGTCCTGCTTCCCTGGCGCTTCGTCGGCCTATTCCGGCGCCTGCGCCGCGCGCAGTTCGACGTCGCCGTCGACGGGGGCATGGGCTCGTTCTCAGGCGGGCTCTACTCCTACCTGACCGGTGCGCGGCAGCGAGTCGGCGTGAGCGGGGCCGCGGACCGCTTCCTGACCGTTCGACTCGACGAGATCCGGGCCGACCACGCCTACGATTATGCTCCGGCCTTCGCGCGAGAGCTCGGCGTCTCCTGTGCCGACCACCCGATCTACGCCGTCGCGCCGCAGGAGGAGGCCAGGGCGACGGAGATCCTGGCAGCGGCCGGCTGCGTGCGGGACGGCGAGATCCTGCCGTTCGCGGCGCTCTTCGTCGGCGGGCACCTGGAGAAGCGCTGGCCGCCCGGGCACTGGCTCGAGCTCGTGGCGCGACTCGAGTGCAGCGGTGCTCGCTTCGTGATCCTGCTCGGGCCCGAAGAGCGAGCGCTCGGGCGACGGTTGGAGGCGCAAGTCGATCGTCGTGCACGGGTCATCCCACCCGGTCCGCTGCGCACCCTGGCGGCCCTGCTCGGCCGGTCGAGCCTCGTCCTGACCACCGACTCCGGTCCCATGCACCTCTCGGTAGCACTGGGGCGGCCGACGATCGGCCTGTTCGAGACGCCCCGCTCGCTGCGCTATCGGCCTCGTGGTGAGCAGGATCTCGTCTTGATGAATGCGAGCGTGCAGGACGCGCACGACGCGATGGCCGCGCACTCTCAGTGGCGGCGGCTGATCGGTGACGGTGCCGGCGGCGAATGACGGAGCTCCGCTCGGGGTGGAGCGATGGTGAGCCAGGAGCGCACTGCAGCCCCCGGACCCGATCGGACCCCACCCGCGTCGGCCGGGCGGACGGACAGGCCGCCAGACCCTCGCGGCTGGTGCGCCCTGCGGGCCCGGGTGCTGCGCGGTTGGCGCCCAGCGGCGGTGGTCGTGTTCTGGCTCCTCCTGCCGGTGTGCGTGGCCGGCCGCATCACGCTGTTCGGCGGTCTCAGCACTGGCGGGTTCAAGAGCTTCACCCGCAACTTCGAGCTCTTTGTCATCGCTGGTGCCCTGCTCGGCGCCGACGGGCTGCGCCTGCGGCGCTCGCGCTTGACGGCTCCGCTGCTCTGCCTGCTTGCGGCGGTCTGGCTTTCCGTCGAGTGGAACCACGGCATCCGCGGCGAAGCCCGGCTCCTCGCGTACATGATCGGCCTGTACTTCGCGGCGCGCGCCCTGGCCGAGGGACCCGGCGGCACCGGACTGCTGTTCCACTGGCTCGGCCTGTTCGCCGCGGGCAAGGTCCTGGGAGAGCTGGTCGTCAATCCAGACCTGCTCGGCTTCGATCCGCTGCTGCGCACCGAGCTGCGGCTGATGCACCCCAACACCCTGGGGGGTGCGCTCGCCGTGGCGATGCCGGTCTTCGTCGCTGCCCTGGGCGGCGAGCGGCGCGCTGCCGCGGCCTTCTACACGGCCGTCTCTGCACTCGGCATCCTGCTCAGCTTCTCGCGCTCCGCCCTGATCTGCGCCACGATCGGCCTGGCGATTGCCGCGGTGGGTCGCCGGGCGAGGCCGTGGTTCGTGAGGGCCTGGTGGTGGGTCGTCGCGGTGGTCCTGACGGCCGCTGGGGTGTTCGTCGCTCATCTCTCGATGGGGCGCAGCGACGCCGACTGGCAGCGCCTGCGCATCCTGCGCGCCGCGCTCACCTTGTTCCAGGATCACTGGCTGCTGGGCATCGGCTTCGGCATCGAGAACCTGCGCCGGCTGTTTCCGGCGCGCTACATCGAGCTGTACGGTGAGAGCCTGTTCCTCTACCACTCGCACAACCTCTACGTGGACCTGCTCGTGGGGACGGGGGTGCTGGGCGCCGCGGCCGGCCTGTGGCTGATGCTCCGGCTCTGCACCGAGGTGCTCGAGGCTCGCCGCTGCGCGACCAGCCGCGCAGAGCGCACCGAGACGGCGGCGTACCTCGCCTCGGTGACCGTGGTCCTGCTGCTCGGCCTGACCGACTCGCTGTTCTACCAGAGCGAGATCATGGTCCTGCTCGGCATCCTCTGGGCGTTGATCGAAACCCGCCTGCGCGCTCTGGTACCCCCCGGCGACGGCCCGCCGGCGCCGCAGGCCGGCCCGGCCGCAGGCCTGGCGAGCCCGAGCGCTTGAAGGCGGCGGTCGCGGGCCGGCCGGCGCCG
>CAZGUU010000163.1:0-11677 GCA_964529315.1 uncultured Enterobacteriaceae bacterium | reverse complement strand
GCTCCGGGCGCGGCGCGCAGCCGGCGGGGGTGCTCGGCGGCGCTCCCGGAGGCGGTGTCGGCGGCGGCGCGGGCGCCTCCGGCTTCGTCCTGCCCGGGGGCGAGGGGGCGATGTCCCTCTTCCAGAACGAGGTGCGCATCGTCGCCGACGAGATCGCCAACGCGATCGTCACCCTGGCCACCAAGCGCGACTACCAGCAGATCCTGCAGGTCCTGAAGGACCTCGACGTCGTGCCGCGGCAGGTGGTCATCGAGGTGCTGATCGCCGAGGTGAGCCTGAACAAGGACATGAGCTTCGGGCTGCAGTCCGTGATCGCCAATCCCGGCTCCGTCGGGCCGGTGCCCTCGGCCTCGCCGATTCCCACGGCCACGCCCGTGCCGAGCGCGCTGGGCGCGGCGCTGGGCCTGCCGGCGGACATCAACACGGACATGCTCAAGCGGATCATCAGCATCGCCCCGACGGGCACCGGTGCCCTGACGGCAATCATCACCGACAACAGCAGCTTCCGCTTGACGCTCGACGCGATGGCCGCGGCCGGCCGGCTCAAGGTCCTGGCCAGCCCGCACATCCTGACCGCCGACAACCGCGAGGCCTCGATCCACATCGGCACGGAGATCCCGATCCTCACCTCGCAGTCGAACCTCTCGGGGATCAATACCACGGGCGGCCAGTCCGCACTGGTCAACACCGTGCAGTACCGCTCGACGGGCGTGATCCTGCGCGTCCTGCCGCAGGTCAACGCCGATGGCCTCGTCAACCTCCAGGTGCGCCAGGAGGTGAGCGACGTCGACAAGACCTTCCAGAGTTCGACCGGCTCCCCGGCGTTCACCACGCGCGAGGCGGAGACCACGGCGGTGGTGCAGAACGGTGATTCGCTCCTGCTCGGCGGCATCATCCAGGAGACCACCTCGCGCGAGCGGGGCGGCGTGCCCTATCTGATGGACCTACCGGTGCTCGGGCGTTTGTTCCGCAAGGACGCGGATTCGGTGCGCCGCGTGGAGCTGATCGTGCTGCTCACGCCCAAGGTGATCCGCAACCGCAGCGAGGCGCTGCAGGTCACCAAGGAGTACAAGGACCGCCTGTGGGACGTGGTCGACGAGATCGAGAACACCAAGGGGCTGCGCCCGCCGACCAAGGAAGAGCTCTATCAGAGCAAGCGCATGCGCTCGCGCTCGACCACGGCGGAGAAGCCGCGCCTGGGCGTGCTGCCGAACCGCAGCGCGGAGGAATGAGCGCCGGATGCACCGTCTCGCCGGCGCGGCGGTTCTGCTCGCGCTGATCGCCGCGGTGTACGGGGCCACCGTCGGGTACGGCTTCGTCTTCGACGACCGGATGCTGGTGATCGACAATCCGCTGGTGCGCGAGCCCCCCGGGCGCGGGCTCGCGCTGCCCGGGTCGGCCGCGGGCGGCATCTCGTACCGGCCGCTGCGCATGCTCTCGTACCAGGTCGACCACGCGCTGGCGGGCGGGCTTGCGCCGGGCGTGTTCCACGCGAGCAACCTGCTCTACCACCTGGCCGCGGCGTTGGCCCTGCTCGGCTTGGCGCGCGTCACGATCGGCTCGGAGCCCGGTGCGCTCGCGGCAGCCGCGATCTTCGCCGTGCACCCGCTGGGCAGCGAGGCGGTGGCCTACGTCTCCGGGCGGCGCGACCTGCTCTGCGCGCTCTTCTCCCTGCTTGCGCTGCGTGCCTGGTGGTCGTTCCTCTCGCAAGGGGGCGAGGAGCGCCCGATCTCCTCGTCGGGCAAGGCGGTCGGTCGGATGATGCGATGGCGGCGCCCGGCCGCTCTCGCCTCCTCGGGAGCGTGCGCCGCCCTGGCGCTGGCCGCCAAGGAGAGCGCCGTGGTGTTGCCGGTCCTCGCCGCGCTGCTCCTGGTCCTGTCCATCCGCCGCTCCGAGCCGTCTGCGGCTCGCGCCGTCCACCCGGTCGCGTTGACCGCGCTGCTGGCGGGGGTTCTCGCCACGGGGCTCGCGCTCTACGCGGATCGCGCGGCCGAGGTGTTGCGCCGGATGGGGGGCAGCCTGGCGCCACAGCCCGCGCTCTCGCTGGCCGTGACGACCACCTACCTGCGGCTCGCCGTGTGGCCCGCGGCGCTCCGTGCGGACTATCGCACGGGCGCCTTTGCGCTGCCCGTGGCGCCGTTCGGCGCGCACGCGGCGGTGCACGCCGTGGCTTTGGCCGGGGCGCTGTCGGCGGGCACCGTTCTGCTCTGGCGGGGCGCCGTCGCCGGGCTGGGCCTGCTCTGGTTTCTCGTCTGTCTGCTGCCGGTTGCGCAGATCGTCCCGTACGCGGAGGTGGTCGCCGAGCACAACGCCTACTTGGCGCTGGCCGGCGTGGCTCTGGCGGGCGGCGACGTCGTGGCGCGTTCCGTGAGGCGCTGGCCACGCGGCGCGCTCGCGGCTGCCGTGGCGCTGATCGCCCTGCTCGCCGCGCGCAGCGCGCTGCGCGCAGGCGACTGGCGGAGCGACGAGACCCTTTGGAAGGCGACACTCGAGGTCGCGCCGCGCTCGCTGCGCGCGCACCACAATCTCGGCGCCGCCCTGGCCGCGAGCGGCCGCCTCCTCGAGGCGCGCGAGTCCTTCGAGCGGGCCAGAGAGATCGCTCCGCTGGACCGCGACGTGATGCTCGGCCTGGCCGCGGTGAGCGGTCGCCTGGGCGACCATGCGCGCGCCTTGCAGCTCGCCGGGCAGGCGCTGGAGCAGGCGCGAGACGCCGCCGGCCTGACCATCCTGGGCTGGGCGCAGCTCGGCTCAGGGGACGGTGCAGCGGCCCGCGAGAGCTTCGCCGAGGCCGTGGCCTTAGGCGGCCGAGGTGACGACCTGGATCGAGGGCTAGGCCTGGCCCGTCGCCGGGTCGGGCGGCCCTGAGCGAGGTTCCGTGCGCCGGACGACGAGCCCGCTCCTCATCCTGTGGCACCGCCGCGAGCTACTGCACGCCCTGGTGGCCCGCGACCTGCGTACCCGCTATGCGGGCTCCAGCGCAGGGCTGGTCTGGGCCGTGCTGAACCCGTTGCTGCAGATCGTCATCCTGACGACCGTGTTCTCCTATGTGCTGCGGGTCCGCCTCGGGGGGACGGCGGAGGCTCCCTTCTGGGTGATACTCGCCTGGGGGTTCTTCCCCTGGCTGGGGGTCCAGGAGGGGCTTGCCCGCGCCACCACCTCGCTGACCGAGAGCGGGGTGCTGGTCAAGCGGATGGCCTTCCCGGCCGAGATCGTACTGGTTCAGCCGGTCCTGTCGGCCGCCGTCCAGGAGATGGTCGCGTTGGGTCTGCTCTGCCTGGTGATGCCCGTCCTGGGTATCGGCCTTTCGTGGACCCTGCCGCTGTGCGCCATCCCCTTGCTGCTCCAGATCGGCCTGACCATCGGGATCGGTTGGATTCTGGGTGTGCTGCACGTCTATATCCGCGATACGGCCCAGGTGGTCGTTGCCGCCTTGCAGGCATGGTTCTATCTGACGCCCATCGTCTACACCGTCGACGCTGCTCCAGAGGTGCTGCGCGGTCTGCTCTCTCTCAATCCCTTGCTCGGAATCATCGAGAGTTTTCGCGCATTTGCGCTGGGCGAACCGGCTCCTTGGGGAGCTCTGGCGTGGAGTGCCGGGGCCACCGTGCTGGCCCTCGTGGCGGGGGCTCGGGCGGTGTCCCGCGCCCGCCCCGAGGTGGCGGACCTGGTATGAGCGCGATACGCGCCGCGGGCCTGGGCAAGGCGTACCGCCGCTATGCCCGCCCCCTCGATCGGGCCCTGGAGTGGGTCGGACGGGGCCGGCGACACTCGGAGTTCTGGGCGGTTCGCGATGTGTCGTTCGAGGTGGAGCGCGGCGATGCGCTGGGCCTGGTGGGCGACAACGGCGCCGGCAAGAGCACCCTGCTGGCCATGGTTGCGGGCGCGGCGGTGCCCACTCGGGGCGAGCTCGAGGTCGAGGGGCGCATCGGATCCATCCTCGAACTCGGTGCCGGCTTCCACCCCGAGTTCACCGGCCGGGAGAACATCTTTCTGGCCGGCGCCGCTTTCGGAATGGCGCGCGACGAGGTGGCTCGGCGGGCCGACGCGATCATCGCCTTCTCCGAGCTCGGCGAGTTCATCGAGCAGCCGGTGCGCACCTACTCCTCCGGGATGTTCCTTCGCCTTGCGTTCTCGATCGCGACGGCGGCCGAGCCCGAGATTCTGGTGATCGACGAGGCCTTGGCGGTGGGCGACCAGCGCTTCCAGATCAAGTGCGCCGAGCGGATCGGCCGCTTCCTGGCAGTCGGCGGCACCATGCTGTTCTGCTCGCACAACCTCTACCAGGTGAAGCGGCTGTGCCGGCTCGCGGTGTGGTTGGAGCACGGGGAGGTGGTCGCTTACGGACCGGCGGCGGCGGTGTGTGACGCCTACGCCGAC
This sequence comes from uncultured Enterobacteriaceae bacterium, assembly GCA_964529315.1. GTDB lineage: Bacteria > Desulfobacterota > Binatia > UBA12015 > UBA12015 > CAZGUU01. The sequence continues at coordinate 7,300 of CAZGUU010000163.1, read as the reverse complement.
AGGGCGCGCAGCCGGCTGGTTGCAGGTCGCACCGGTCTGGCGGCGGGTGGGAGCCCCCTGGTGCGCGTGGTGCGCGTCGAAGCGGTCGACGGCTTGGGCGAGCCCCTGCGTCAGATCGAGACGGGTGATCCAGTGACGTTGCGCATCTGGCTCGAGCGCGAGGTGGGCAGCGACGTCGAGCCCGGAGTCGCAGTCGGCATCGTGCGCGGAGACGGGCTGGTTTGCCACTGTGGCTCGACCGAGCTCGATGGCGCCACGGCCCATGCGCTCGACGACGGCCGATTCTTCGTCGCGCTGCACTTTCCGACGCTGCCGCTGCTCGGTGGCTCGTACCATTTCAACCTGGCGACGATCGACAACCGTCGCCCGCTGATCATGCTGGACGTGAAGGAGGGGGAGGCGCCGTTTTCGATCGTCAACTCGAAAGCGGATTGGGGGGTCTGCCGGCTGTCGCACACCTGGGTCGAGGATCTGGGGGCGGAGGCGGCAGGGGCCGAGGGTGGCCGTGCGTAGAGGAGCGCCGGCCACGCGAGGCACCCCCCTTGGGTGGGCAGATGGCAGGGGTGCGCCCCGGATGGCGGTCTTTGCCGCCACCCTAGCGCTCGCCTGCCTTGCCACCATGGCGCAGAGCTGCCAGGGGGGTGGCAGCGACGGGGACTTGCGGGGTCGCGTGCAAGAGTACCTCGAGCTCAGGCAGAAGCAGGATTGGCCGGCGATCTACGAGCGCTTCCTGGACCCCGAGGTGCGCGAGAAGGTCGGCCGTGAGGCCTTTCTGAAGGTCCGCAAGGGCGGCCTGGACATCCTCGGCTTCTCAGTGCTGGACCTCCGGACCGAGGAGGACAAGGGGACCGTACGGGTCAGGTTGGACGCCCAGATCGCCGCGCTAAACCCACAGGGTGGCAAGACGATGCTGCGCAAGGACCTCGACGATCCCCAGGAATGGGTCCGGCGCGATGGTCGCTGGTACATCCGGCTCAAGGGGTGAGGTGAGAGGGGTGGCGCTGAGCGGGTTGGTCCGGGCGCCGGAGTTTCATTTTTCGGGGGGTTTGGTTGACTCGACGGGGGTGAGTAAGCTATCGCAAAGGCCTTCCCTCTGTCGGGGTGGGAGGGGACCGGAGTTGGCGTTGTGGGCATTCGTGGCGTGCTGGGGACGGTAGCGCGCCCGGATCAGAGGAAGAGACAGTCACGATCTAGTTCAAGGGGCTCGTCGTTGACGTCTAGGGCAGTGGTTGTTGAACCAGGCCAGATGAAGTTCAACTACTGAGCGGTCCAGCGAAAGGAGAGAGGGGAATATGAAAGGATTTGGGAAGCTAGGGGTGGCCGCGGTGGCGTTGGCCGTCGGAATCTTCGGCGCCGGCTTCAGCCATGCGACGCCCGACGATCCTTACACCAGCTACACTCAGCCGGCGAATGCGCTGGTCCTGCCCTTCGATGCGACGGACGGCAGGCAGAGCTTCCTGCTGGTGAGCAACCTGGCCGGCATCTCGCCGACCGGCACCGATCGGGCCATCCCCGCCGTCACCACGCACTGGTCCTACTGGTCGGAGACCTGCAAGCACCTGGCCGACGTCTACGTTTGCTTGACCTTGAACGACACGGTCGTGGTGGACCCGACGGACATCCGCTCGATCGATGCGGGCAACAACAAGTACGGGCCGGACGTGGACCTGACCGGCGAGCGCGGCGTGGTCGTGGTGACCTCGTACTCGACCGGCGAGATCTGCTCGGACGCATCCTATGAGGGCTACCTGCCGATCGACGGCGCGATCGTCGGCAGCTACACGCTGGCCGACATCGACTCCGGCGCCGCGCTGGGCGGTGACGCCATCGGCCTCGGGCTCCACTACGACGACCACTGCAACCCGGACGCCGACGTGCGCTTCATCCAGCGCCTGAACGACCCCGACTTCGACTGCCACACCGAGCTGCCCAAGCTGAACACGGACGCTCTCGAGATCCAGACGTTCAACCCCGAGTCGCTCGACCTCTCGGCGGTGGTCTTCGTCTCGCTGCAGGAGAAGAGCGGCAGCGGCGACGGCGTGCAGGACATCGAGGTTGGCCCGCGCACGGGTGCGGCCACCGGCAGCGCCTTCTTCTACGACAACACCGAGGCGCAGACCTCTCTGCCCGACGTGACGATCAAGTGCGTGACCTTCAACTCGCTCATCCCGGGCGACGGCAACCTGATCCCGGATACGGTTTCGCAGCTGACCTCGGGTATCTTCCGGCTGAGCGGCCTGCGCACCCAGATGGGCGGCGAGACCGGCCGGTGGATCTACGGGATCTACGGTCAGTCGCTCGGTCAGTTCGGCGCTGGCTCGAACGCGAAGTACAGCGCGCAGTAAAGCGACAACGGCGGGCGTCCGGCCCGAGCGAGCCCGGAAGCGGGCCCTCGGCCGGACGATCCCCCGCCGGTGACACGCGGCGGATGATGGGCGGGGCCAGAGCACTCTCTGGCCCCGCTTCGTTTCTACGGGTGCGATCGCTGCCGGGGCGATCCGCGCGAGGTTCTCGATGAGCGATGCGAGAAGGTGGTCCGTGCGGGCCGGGACGTGGATGGCGGTGCTGGCGCTCGTGGCGAGCGTGGGCTGCTCGCGGGATGGGCTGGGCCCGGCGGTACGTCTCGACGAGCCGGAGGGCACTGCGGCGTCCTTCTCCTGGCCGTACTACACCGACATCGTGGCGAGCGGCGATCGCGTGGCGGCGGCCTACATGACGCTCAACGGCAAGCAGGATCGACACGTGGTCGTGCGACAGTCGGACGACGGCGGAAAGACCTGGTCGGCGCAGTCGCTGCTCGACGTGCCGGAGTACGGGGACACGATCTCCGTCGCGCCGCGCCTGGCGGTCGCGCCAGGGGATGCGTTGTTGGCCGTCTGGCAGGCGCGCCGCAATCGCGCCGGGCAGAAGTTCATCCTGGCACGGCGGTCGACGGACTTCGGCCGGAGCTGGGGGCCCACCGCACGGCTCAATGCGGCAGCGCAATCGTTCCCGGTGGCGCTGGCCTCACGGCCGGATGGCCGGATGCTGGTCGCGTACAGCGACGAGCGCAACATCGCGCGCGATATCTTCGCCTACCGCTCGACCGACGGCGGGGCCACGTGGCTCGACAAGGACGTGATCGTGGATCCGGCGCCGGACTCCGAGTCGCTCGGGCTCGGTGCCGCGCTCGGGCAGGGTGACGACGCTTACGTGATCTGGGAGGAGCGAGCCAAGGGCGCGTCGCCCAAGCTCCTCCTGGCGCGCAGCGCCGACGCCGGAGCCTCCTGGGGGCCGGCACGGCGCGTGGATCCCGCGGACGGACCCGCCAGCCCGCTCTGGCCAGCCGTGGTGGCGTCGGCGGGCCGGCTCACGGCGGTGTGGACGGCGGGGCTGATCGGCACGAGCACCAAGAGCTGGCTATGGGTCGCCTCGTCGACGGACGGGGGCGAGACCTGGAGCAAGCCGCAGCTGTTCTACGAGGGCCCCTCGCAGGCGATCTTCCACCTGTTGGCGAAGGGGCCGCACGTCTACCTGGCGTGGAACGCGGGCGGGTCCGACGGCTCGGTGGGGATCTACTTCAACGCATCCGACGACGGCGGTGCGACGTGGCGCCAGCCGCTCGACGCACCGCTGCGCATCGACGATGGGGGCGGCGCCAAGCGGTCGGCGGCGCGCCCGCGCATGGCGCTGGCCGGAGAGTCGACCGTCGCGGTGGTCTGGCAAGAGAGCGAGCGGCGGATCGCGCTTGCCGTCTCGAGCGACGACGGGCGCTCGTGGCCGCAGGCATCGACCACCATCGCAACCGTCGATCACGGCAAGCTGCGCTTCCCGCAGGTGGCCGCGAGCGAAGCCGCCGCCTACGTCATCTGGGAGCAGTGGGCGGACATGGAAGGCCAGCGCAAGACCCTCGCCGACGTCCAGAAGCTGACGCCACTCGACGTGTGGGTGCGCAGGGTCGCCCTGCGCTGAGAGGCTCCGCAGGAGTCCCCGGACGGACGCCGGCGCGGTGAAGCGGAGGTTGCCCGGGGCGCTCGTGCTCGCCCTGGCGGCCATCCTGCGCTCGAGCGCGCTCGACGCGGGCTGGTTCGGGGTGGACCAGGCGCGCGACCTGGCCTGGGGACAGCGGATCGCCAGCGGCCAGGCGTGGCCCGTGGTCGGTCCGGCGATGCGCAATCGCGTGCATCTCGGAGCGGGCTACTACTGGTTCTGGGCGCTGCCCGGGTTGGTGAGCGAGGAGCCCGTGGTGACCTACGGGTTCGCGGCCGCCCTCGGTGTGGCCGCCGTGGGTCTCACCGGGGCGATCGCGCGCCGGGTGGGCGGAGCCGCGGCGGCGCTCGGCTCGGCGCTCCTGCTGGCCACCTCGCCGGTCGCGGTGATCGACTCACGCGTCGCTTGGGCGCCGGCCGCCGTGCCGCCGCTGGTGGGTGCGTTCCTGCTGGTGGCGCTGGCCTTCCTGGCGCATCCTTCGGCCTGGCGGGCTGCCGCTCTGGTGGCCCTGGCGACGACCGGCACACAGCTGCATCTCTCGACCGCGACCCTGGGGATCGTCGCTGCAGGTGCGCTGCTCGCGCGCTGGCGCCAGGTCGGCTCGCGCGGCGTGCTGCTGGCCGCGCTGGCCGGCGCGCTGCCCCTCCTGCCCATGTTGGCAACGCTCGGCGTTGCGGTGGCCGATCCGCCGCTGCGCAGCGCGCCGGCGATCCCGTATACGGGTCGATTGCTCGATCTGGTGGATCTGGTGCCGCGCCTGGTCGCGGGTCTGTCGGCTGCGGAGCGACCGCCGCTGGTCGAGGGCTGGCTGCTCGTCGAGCGATCGGCGATCCTCCTGCCGGCGGCGGCGGCGCTGCTCATCGCGTGCCGATGGCCCGTCGAAGACCGGTCCGCTGCGCGCCTGGTCGCGGCGACCTTTCTTGCGACGGTGGTCGTTCCGGCGCTGCTGCCGGCCGAGCTCTGGGCATACTACCTGGACGCCTCGCTCGTTCCCGGGGCGGTGGTGCTCGGCGTGGCGCTGACCGAGCGGCGCTGGCGGCGCTCGGGAGCGATCGTGCTGGGTGCTCTGGCCGCGGGGCGCACGGCACTGCTCGCCTGGTGGATCGGGTGCGCGGCGAGCGCCGGGCTGATTGCGACCAACCTCGACCTGCTTCGCCTGGGTGGACCGCGGCCCGCGGACCCCTCGTCCCGGGCACGCGTGCTCGGCCTTGCGACCAAGCTGCGTGCGGCCGAGGTGTTGACCGGCCCGCTCGCAGTGCCGCGCGAACGCCTGTGGCGCGACGTCCATGGCCCGGCGTTCGCGGACCTCGACACCGACAACGGCTACCTGCTCGGGCGCGCGGCCCGGGCGAGCTCGGGAGGCATCGAGACGGATGGCGGAGCCGCCATCGAGCCGGGTGTCCCGCGACGCCCCCGTGCCGTGGCGGCGCTCTACCGAGGCGAGATCGACTCGGCCTGGTCCTCCGCGATGGGGCCGGCGCATGCGGCCGGTCCCATCGACCTGCGCGCCTACCAGCCGGTGCTCGACGAGCGAGCCGCGACGCTCGAGGATTGCGCGGGGCAAGCGCTGCCCGCGCGGGTGCCACCCGATCCGCTCGATTACCGCGCCGGCGAGCCGCACCTGCCCAAGTGGCCGTGCAGCGAGCCGACGGTGGTCGTGCCCTTCGCTGCGCCCGCAGCCGCAGAGGTGGTGCGCGTTCTGCCGTGGGTGAACGGTGCGGGTCGCGTCCTGAGCGTCGAGTCGCTCCCCGCAGGAAAGCCGATCCACTCGACGGCCCCGGGGCTCGGCGACGGTGTCGAGCTCGGCCGCTCTGCCGGAACCCTGCGCATCCGATTGTCGATCCACGGGCCGGCCGCGCTCGATCTCGTCGAGCTGCACGGCGCGGCGGGCCTTGCGAGCGAGTCCCCCCGAGGGGGGCAGGGGAGCGCCACCCGTCCCGAAGCCGTGTCCGTCGAGCCTGCGTCGTCACTCCCGCCGCCGCAGCGGGGCCGGCCGTGACCCAGCGCAGCGGCCGAGGCGGGAGCAGCGAGGCACGGCAGAGCGATCGCACTCGCGCCGTGCCAGCAGCGCGAGGCGTACGCGATGCGATCGCGGTCGCCCTGGCGCTGCTCGGTGTGATCGTCGCAGCCTTCCCCGACGTGCTGCTCGGCGGTCGCACGCTCTCGGCGGCGTCCTACGCTGCGGGGGTTCTGCCGAGCGGTCCGCTCGGGGCCCCACCCGCGCCGTTGCCGCCGCCGCTCTACGACGTCGAGGGCGCCGCCTGGGTCGACGAGCCGGCGCCCCACTTGATCCACCGCCAGCTGGCGCGCGGCCAGATCCCGTCGTGGAACGCCGCCGAGGGGCTCGGCGCGCCGCTGCTCGGCAACCCCAACAGTGGGGCTCTTGCCCCCCTGCAGCTGCCGGTGAACCTCTGGCCGACTCCGCTCGTCCAGGACCTGACCTGGATCGGACGGGTCTACCTGCTCGCCCTGCTCACCGCGCTGCTCGCCCGCGAGCTCGGCGCGAGCCCGGCCGGCTGCGTCGTGGCGGGCACGGCCCTCGCCCTCTCGGGACACACCCTGGGCTGGATCGCGCACCATCCGCTGAACACCGATGCCTTCGTCCCCCTGGCGCTGGTGGCGGCGCTGCGCTGCCGGTCCGTCCTCGGTTGGCCGACTCTCGTGCTCGGCGCAACGGCGGCCGCCGCACTGCTCGGCGTGAAGCCGCAGAGCGCGCTGGTCGCAGCCGGCTTCGGGCTGCTCTGGCTGGTCGCCGGCTGCATCGAGCAGCGCGGGTCCGGCGGCCCGGCCGGCGACATGCCGCTCCTGCGCCGGCGTCTGGCGGCGTGGATCGTGGGCGTCGCGCTGGGCGCGGGAGTCGCGGCCGTAGCCTTGCTGCCCTTCGCCGAGAGCTACCGGCAGGCGGCCGGGCTGGTCCGCGCCGGGCGCAGCGGCCAATCGGAGTGGGCGGTGGCGCCCGGCTCGCTCGCTTCGCTGGTCGGGCCATGGGCCTCGAAGATCACGCAGGCAATGGCCGAGCGCGTGGGGGCGCTCGATGCGCCGGCCGCCGAGCCCGGGCTCCCCTACGTCGGCGCGCTCGCGCTGGCAGGCGCGGCCCTGGGCCTGTGGCGCCTGCGGCGCCGCCCGCTGGGCTGGGCGCTGGGTGCCACGGTCGCGCTCTACCTCGTGAAGACCACGGGCCAGCTGCCCTTCTCGCTGGCGGGCGTGCCGCTGCTCGGCTCGGTGCAGTATGTCAAGTATTCATTTCCCATGTATCTGGCGGTGGCGCTGCTCGCCGGCCTGGGGATCGGCGGTGGCAGGACACGCGGCACTCCGGCCGGCGCCGAGGCCA
>CAZGUU010000162.1:0-11677 GCA_964529315.1 uncultured Enterobacteriaceae bacterium | reverse complement strand
CGGCGCCGAGGTGATCGCCTTTTGCGCCGACATCGGCCAGGGCGAGGAGCTGGCACCCGTCGAGGGCAAGGCCCGCGCAAGCGGCGCGAGCCACGTGGTGATCGAGGATCTGCGCGAGGTGTTCGCACGCGACTACGTCTTCCCGATCCTGCGCGCCAACGCCCTCTACGAGGGCAGCTACATGCTCGGCACCTCGATCGCCCGCCCGCTGATCGCGCGGCGCCAGGCGGAGATCGCTCTGGAGCACGGCGCAGATGCCGTGGCCCACGGCGCAACGGGCAAGGGCAACGACCAGGTGCGCTTCGAGCTGACCTTCGCCGCGCTCGCGCCGCAGCTGGCGATCATCGCACCCTGGCGCGACTGGGAGTTCCAGGGCCGCGCCGACCTGATCGCCTACGCCGAGCGCCACGGCATCCCGGTGCCGGTGAGCCGCGAGAAGCCGTACTCCTCGGACCGAAACCTCCTCCACATGAGCTTCGAGGGCGGCATCCTCGAGGATCCCTGGCGCGAGCCCTACGAGGACATGTTCGTGCTCTCCGTCGCCCCGGAGCGCGCACCCGACACGCCCGAGTACGTCGAGATCGACTACCAGGCCGGCGATCCGGTCGCGGTCGACGGCGAGCGCCTCTCGCCCGCGGCCCTGCTGGCCCGTCTCAACGAGATCGGCGGCCGCCACGGCGTGGGCCGGGCCGACATCGTCGAGAACCGCTACGTCGGCATGAAGTCGCGCGGGGTCTACGAGACGCCCGGCGGCACGATCCTGCACGCCGCGCACCGCGCCGTCGAGTCGCTCACCCTGGACCGCGAGGTGCTCCACCTGCGCGACTCGCTCGTCCCGCGCTACGCCGAGATGGTCTACTACGGCTACTGGTTCGCGCCCGAGCGCGAGATGCTGCAGGCGGCCATCGACGAGGCGCAGCGGGCGGTCACCGGCACGGCGCGCCTCAAGCTCTACAAGGGCAGCGCGAGCGTGGCCGGGCGGCGCGCCGAGCGCTCGCTCTTCGACCCGGGGATCGCCAGCTTCGAGGAGGCCGGCGGATACCGGCAGTCCGACGCGACGGGCTTCATCTCGCTCTCCGGCCTGCGCCTGCGCACGCGCAAGCAGAAGCAGGGCTGACGCCCCCCGCGGCGCTGGCTACGAAGCCGCCGAGCCGGGAGCCCATCCGACCGGCGAACGGGCTCGCGGCTCGGCGCCTCTCGCTTCAGACCGGAGCGCGGCGAGCTGCGGGGCGCGGGCGCGCGCCGTGTGCGGGGACGGCGTGGCGCGGCCCCCGAGCTTGCGGAAGCGGACGCGCTCCGAAGCGCTTCTGCCAGGCCCGCGCTGGCTCGCGCCGATCCTCTCGGGGGCCGGCCCCCTGCTCCTGGGCCAGCGGTCGTCCCGCGGCCCGGGGCCCCCGCTCGTGGGGCATGGCATCACGGGGCGCCCACCGGTCGGCCTGCGCATGGCGAGGCTCCGGTTGGCGGGGAGCCCCCGTGGCGAAGGCCGAACGCCGGGGCTGAGGTCGGGGCTGGGGCTGCGGCCGGCCTGCGACCGCGGCCTCGTCGCTCGCCGCCAGCTGCGGCAGCGCTGCACGAGTCAGGCGACCCCCGATCGCACGCTCGAGAGCACGCAGCCCAGCCTCCTCGGCCGGTGAAACGAAGGTCCAAGCATCGCCCACCGCCTGCGCGCGGCCGGTGCGCCCGACGCGGTGGATGTAGTCGTCGGCCTGGCGTGGCACGTCGAAGTTCACCACGTGGCTGAGATCGACGACGTCGATGCCCCGCGCGGCGACGTCCGTCGCGACCAGCACGCGGGTGTGACCGCTGCGGAAATCGGCCAGGGCACGGATGCGCTGCGCCTGGCTGCGGTCGCCGTGCAGGGCGGCGCTGGCCACCCCGCGCTGCGCGAGGAAGTGGCTCAGACGATCCGCACGGTGCTTGGTGCGGGTGAACACCAGCGCATTGCCCACGCCCTCGCCCGAGAGCAGCGCGAGCAGCAGATCCTTCTTGCGCTCCTCGGCGATGGCATAGGCTGCCTGCTTGACGCCCTCGGCGGGTGCCGCCTTTCGCCCGAGGTCGAGGGCGATGGGATCCGACATCATCTCGCGGGCGAGCGCGACGATCTCCCGTGGCATGGTCGCCGAGAAGAGCAGCGTCTGGCGCTGGCGCGGCAGGTGGCCGAGGATCTGCCGGATCGCCGGCAGGAAGCCCATGTCGAGCATGCGGTCGGCCTCGTCGAGCACCAGGGTCTCGATGCGATCCAGGCGGGCATAGGGGTAGCGCAGGTGATCGAGCAGCCGCCCGGGCGTGGCCACCAGGACGTCGGCACCGCGGCGGAAAGCGTCGCGCTGCGGGCCCATGGCGACGCCGCCGTAGACCGCGGCGCCACGCAGCGGGGTGCGTGCGGCGAGCTGGCGCAGGTGGTCGGCGACCTGCGCCGCGAGCTCGCGCGTCGGCGTCAAGACCAGAGCGCGCGTCGCTCGCTCGGGGCTGCGCAGCAGCCGGCTCAGGACGGGCAGCAGGAAGGCCGCCGTCTTGCCCGTACCGGTCGTCGCGCAGGCGACGACGTCGCGTCCGTCGAGGCTCGGCGGGATCGCCTTCTCCTGGACGGGCGTGGGCTGCGTGAAGCCGAGCGCGGCCAAACCGCGCTCGAGGTCTCCGTGGAGACCGAATCGATGGAACACTCTGGGATCTTCTTTCTTCCCGGCGCGCGGCCGCGAACGAGCGCGGGGCACCTGGGGGACGGTCCGGCGTGGATCGGGGAACGGAGGATCTACCGGTCGGGACCGCCGTTCGGCGCTCGGAGAGCCCGAGCGATTCGAGGTGGATAGCACGCCAGACGCGCCGCACAAGCCGCCCCCCGGCGGCCATGCACGGATCGGCCATCGCCGAGGAGCGATGTGCGTGCGGCTCGAGCGTGTGGCTTCTGGCCGCCGAAGCCGGCCGCTCTCGTGTCTCAGAGCTCGAGGCTCGAGCCGGTGGGAAGGTGGCGCAGGACGACCTCGTCCGCGGTGGCCAGCTTCCATCCCCGCAGCAACGCATGCGCCGCCAGGAGGCGGTCGTACGGGTCCCGGGTCCACGAGAGGTCGGCCGCGCGGGCAAACCAGGCCTCGACGGGCGGCTCGTCCACGAGCCAGCGCTCGTCCGCGAAGAGGTCGAGCGCCCGCGTCCTGGCGCGCAGGCGCAATCGCCCCGTCTCGACCAGCACCTGAAGCTCGAGGAGAGTCGCGGGAGAGGCGTAGAGCCCCGTCCCCCACGCCGCCAGCGGAGCAGCTCGACGCTGGCCCTGATGCAGCCAGATCAGCGCGTGCGTGTCGAGCAGGATCATTCCTGGCCGCGACGGGGGGTGAACTCCAGGCCTCTGGCCCCGGGCTCCCAGATCCACTGACCGCGCTCGACGGCCGGATCGACCCACTCGACGAGCGATGGCCTGCGCCTCGGGCCCGTCTTCTTGGGCCGCGAGCGCAGCTCGAACTGAACGCCACGCCGCTCGATGACGACGCCTTCGCCGCGTTCGGCCGCATCGAGGAGGTGAGAGAGCCTCTGTCGGGCCGTCGCGGCGGAGAATCGCTTCATTTGTACAACGTACAACCCCCGGGATTCATGCGCAATTGGGAGCTCGAGGACGGGCACGCGCCGTGCCGCCCGCGCCCTCGCGGCGATCGCGCCACGCGGCGGGCCGGCGGGCGCCCACCACGCATGCCGTTCGCTCGGGATGCACGAGCCTTCTTGCTGCTCGTCGCCTGGCCGAGCATCGCCCCGACGCCAAGGACGTCGACGCCGCGCGGGCCGACGCGTGCCACCCGCACCTCCGCCGACGCCCGCTCGCCCGGGTGCTCCGCCAGATACGCCGCGAGCGCAGCCCGCGATGCCCGCCGTAGGAGATCAGTCGTCGTTCAAGCGGAGCACCTGAGCGACGTCTTGGACACCGAGCACCGGGATCGGAACGTCGAGGTTGAAGTTCGGCATGGCGATGCTCGCTCCTGCATCGGCGATCCAGCTCGTGCAGTCGAGAGGCTGGCCGGCGAGCGATACGGATTCGGCTCCGATCACGAGGCCACTCTGGATCACGCTGGTCGACACGCCGGTCGTGAGCGCGGTCGACACAGGATCGCGGTACACAGCGTCCTGGCAGGGCGTGGTGTCGTCGCCCGTGGTGCCGGCTTCCAGCAGCACGTAGGCGACGGCGGCACCGGCTCCGGAATCGCTCACCCCGGCGCCCACCCTCAGGGACGGCGGCGATGCCGCACCGGACCCGTTGCTGTTGACGGTAAGCTCGGCATCGACGTTGCTGCCGCCGTCACAGTCGACCAGGCCTGTCCGGTCGTAGTCGGGGCGCAGCTTGAAGCAGACCTTGCCGCCGCCGGCCAGCGCCGGGAGCGGTGCGTAAAGCAGGACGTCCTCGGCGAGGTTGAAGCGAGCGACGCCGCTTGCGTCGGGGGCGCCGGCCGTGAGCCTAAGCGGACCCGCCGTCCACTGGCCATTCGAACCAGTGATGATCGGGAGGAGTGCTGGTAATGGTTGGTTGATGCGCAGCCAAGTCGACTCGCCGTCGTCGGGCGGCTGTGTCGCAGACGACCCCGGGACGACGGTGAACTCCAGGTCGCCCAGGGGAGCTCCGGCGGTGCACTGGCAGGCGGCACATACCTGGCCCGCGGCACAGTCGGTGTCCCTCTCGCAGCCTTCGGGAAAGCCCGGGACCGCGGGGTCGACGATGCCGTCGCCGCAGCGCCGAAGTCTGCAATCGGTGCGACACGTGGCGTGGGGCTCATCGGAGTTGGCCGCCCCCTCGTCGCACTGCTCGTCTCCGGTCACGATGCCGTCGCCGCAGTAGGTGGCATAGCAGATGTAGCGCTGTCCCCCGCTGTTGGACTCACCCGGTGTGGCTCCGTCGCCGAGGCAGGGGTCGAGCCCGTTGATCCAGTCACAGCCGTTGCTGACGGCGCCGATGATGCACTGGTCCGTACAGCCACCCGAGTCACGCCACTCGGTTGCGTTCGCAGCGCGCCCTAGGTGGCTGGTCCACTTCTCGAGCGAAGTCTTGGGCTTCCAGCCCTCGTCTGCACCAGCGTCGTACGGCGGCTCGACGTGGAAGAAGGGGCCCAGCGGGCCTACGGACGGCACGACACCCTCGTAGGACACGGCGTCCGCGAAGGCGTCGTCAGGCCCCAGCAGGAGCACGCCGTCGGGGCAGACGCTAGGCTCGTTCAGGAGCGAGCCGTTCTGGAAATTCGACTCCGAGGAAATCCCGGGAAAGACCAGATCGCACTTGCCGGCGTTGATATAAGTCAGCGAACTCGGCGTGTTGCAGACGACCAGGAAGCCTACCCCACTGCCGGTGTCGTCGGAAAGCACCGTCCCTGCCGGAATCGTGTAGCTCCAGTGCACGTAGCCTGGCAGGACGGGGCCTGAGAGCAGCCCGTTGCCGGGCGTTTGGCAGGTGCCCGTAGCGCCCTCTACGCCGTAAAGCGTGTAGCCGCCCAGGTCGAGGCCAGCCGGCCCGGCGATCTCGACGAACTCCTCGCGGTCGGTGGTCGCGCTCACGTAGTTGTCGTAGTCGATCTCGTTGATCCAGGGCTGGATCAGAGCACCGGTGCAGACGCCCGCCTGGCAGACGTCGTCCTCGGTGCAGTTATTGCCGTCGTCACAGGGACCGACCTCGAGCTGGCAGCTCGACGAACAGCAATCGCCGCCGTCCGTATTGCCGTCGTCGCAGGACTCCGGTGCGTCGACGAGCCCATCGCCACAGACCGGGAGGGTGCAGTTGGCGCGGCAGCCGTCGCCGTCCGCTGTGTTGCCATCGTCGCACTGTTCGCCGGTGCTGGCGCTCAAGACGCCGTTGCCACACGCCGTCGGCGTGCAGTTGCTGTCGCAGCCATCGCCGTCGACCGAGTTGCCGTCGTCGCAGCCTTCGAGCGGCGGGCTGTGCGTGCCGTCGCCGCATGTTTCGACCCGGCACCGGCTGTCACAGCCGTCGCCGCTCTGCGCGTTGCCGTCCTCACACTGCTCGTAGGGCGCGTCGAGGTCACCGTCGCCGCAGAGGACCTGGCAGGCCGCCGTCGGCCCCTGGGCGACGACCCGCTGCCCATCGTTCTTTCGGAAGAGCTCCCAGCGGCCGCAGTGGACCTGGCCACCGACGACCAAGCTCGTCTCGAGCCAAGAGATGGGCCCCGCGAAGGCCTGCGCCGAGTAGCTCTGGCCCCGAGCCGAGACGTCGAGCCGACCGATGCCGTAGCGAATCCGGCGCACGCCGGAGGTGTCCAGGCTGGGGCCGGTCCCCAGGTAGAGCAGGGTCGGACCCGCCGCCCGCCAGCGGCTGCAGTCGAGCGGGACGACCACGTCGTCGCCCGCCGAACTCACCAGCCGGAGCTGGCTCGTGACCGGACAGAGGGGGCTCGCGATGGCCACGAGCGCCCGGTCGTCCTTGACGACGAAGCGCGCCTGGTCCGCCTTCGACTGGTCCTTGTCGACCAGGACCGCGCGGACACCGCCCGTGAGGTCCACGGGCGCAGCCGCGGAGACTTCGGGGAACAGCGAGCCGGCGAGCAAAGCGACGAAGAGCAGGGCTCGAGAGAGTGCATGGAGGTTCCCTTCGGGTCTAGAGTAGCTACGATGGAAAGGGCGACCTTGCGTAATGCTCCCCATCGGACGCCCGCAAGGCCGGCTCTCCGCCCGTTCGCAAGCGCGTGCGGCGACCCGGCGATCTCCGCATACGGCCCGCACGAAGTACTAGTCAAGCGGTTGTTGGTGATGTCGGCGCCTGGCCGCCGGTGCTGGCCATGACTCCGCTCTAAGCCCGAGCCTGGTTCGGATGGCGTAGGCATTCCGGGGGTTTCTGTGGCGCGGCGGGCCACCCAACGGGCGAGCGGTTGGCCGCCTCGTAGTCGGTGATGCCAGCAAGTTTGAGCTCCTGCGGCAGGCGTCCCTGGATCGTGCCGAAGGCGCGTTCGCTGCGGCCACGTGCCTCGGGCGAAAGCGCCAGGATCTGGCGGATGCCGACCGTACGCAGGGCACGGGTCACCTGCCCCTCCTGCACCTCGTCGGGGCCCTGTCCGGCGCGACTGGTGCGGCAGAAGTGGCTGCCCCGGTCGGTGTAGAGTTCGGCGAAGCGACCATGGCGGCGCAGGACGTGCTCGAGAGCCGCAAACGTCGACGCCGTGCCCTCCTAATCGAAAAAGCGAGCGAAGAGGATGCGGCCGTCGGCGTCGTCGAGCATCACGTCGAGGTCGGCTTCGGGGCCGTCCTTGCCTAGCCAGGCGTGGGTGGATGCGTCGAGGTGCAGCAGCATCCCGCGCATGGGCCGGCGCTCGCGTCGCCGCCGGTACTTGCCCCGGGCAGGGGCCTTCTCGGCCAGCCCTGCCGCCTGCAGCGTCAGCAGCGTCCAGGTGTAAGACAATACGAGATCGTGATGCTCGGTGGCGTGCTCCCAGAAGTGGCGCACCGAGAAGTCGGCATAGGCCGCGCGGTGTAGCGCCAGGAGCTTCTCCACCGTCGCCAGCGGGATTCGCTGCCGCCGTGGCCTTCCCGCACGGTGGCCGCGCAGCGCGTCGAACCCGAACTCCTCGTAGCGAGTCTTGATCCGGCGCATATGGCGCTCGCTGATCCCGAGGATCTCGGCGGCCTGAATCCACGTGATCCGCCCCTCGATCGCCTTGAGCATCACTTCCTTCTTGGTCATCGCCCTGGCCTCCTGGGCCACGGCGCGGTGAAATCTCTCTATCCGCGCACGTACCCCGCAGGGCGGAGATCTCTAAATGCTTATGCACCGGACATCTTCACTGCTCCCTACAGGGATGACAGGGTCACTTGACAAGCCGTCTTCACGGGCAGCTATAGTCTTGCCGGTACTGCCGGTGCCGACCCTACCGAAGGAGGAGCGCAATGCGGCGTCGATTCACGAGGCTGATGACGGCTGCGCTCGCGGCGGCGGCGCTGGTGCTGCTGGTGAGTCCGGCCTGGTCGCAGATCGCGAAACCGCTCAACAAGTGCCCGGCGGACGCGGTCGTGGCGGGGACGGTGTGCATGGACAGGTACGAGGCGAGCGTGTGGCGGGTGCCCGACCCGCTCGACGGCAACAAGAGTCTCGTCAAGAAGATCCAGCAGGGCAGGGCGACGGCCGAGGGACTGCTGGATCGCGGTGCGACGCAGCTCGGCGTCGCGAGCGACGACTACGCCCCGTGTGCGGACAGCGGGCAGAACTGCACCGACGACATCTACGCGGTGAGCCTGCCCGGGGTGACGCCGTCGTCGCGGATCACCTGGTTCCAGGCGCAGGCGGCGTGTGAGAACGCGCGCAAGCGGTTGCCGACGAATGCGGAGTGGCAGGCGGCGGTGATCGGGACGCCGGACCCGGGGCCCGACAATGGCACGACGGACTGTAACACGGCGAGTACGCTCACGGTGGCCGCGACCGGGTCGCGCACGAGCTGCAGGTCGGCGCGCGGCGCCTTCGACATGGTCGGCAACCTGTCCGAATGGGTGGCAGACTGGGTGCCGCTGTCGACGAGTTGCGGAACGTGGGCCGCCACCGTCAGCCCGACGGACGACCGTCAATGCCTGGCCGGCGCTGCCACCACGGGTGAGCCCGGCGCGTTGCTGCGTGGCGGCAACTTCTTCATCGGTCAGGGGACGAGCACCGGTCCGCTCGCGGTCGACGGCCGCCTCAGGCCGTCCTCCACGGGCCTCAACAACGGCTTCCGATGCGCCCGCTAGCCACTTTCCGCGGCAAGAGTGTTAGCGCTCGCGCAAGCCGATGAATGAAGCGCGCGCGGGGGCCGACTCCCCGACATCGTTGTCGTCTCCGTGTTCGGGGAGCGGGGTGGGCGACCCACTGAGCAAGCCCAGGCCCGTAACCGGCTCGACATGGCGCTCGACACCCGCTGCCCCCTGGCGCGCGGCGTCGATCGCGCGCAGCACCATCGCCGCCTCGTCGGGGGCGAGCTGCACCTCGAGCCGCACCATGCCGGCCTCGGTTTCGCGCACCCGCACGAAGCGCTCGAGCCGCGAATCGCCCGGCGTCCCCTCCTCGAGCGCCACCACTGCCCGGCGATAGCCCCTGCAGATCCGCTCGAGCTGCACCGCCGTCGAGTGGCGAGCGCACTACAGCAGCGACGCCTGGTTGCCCAGCGTGGCCACGCGGGTCATCGCCCGGACCTTGGAGTAGCTCACCTCGCCGCGCTGCAGCGCTTCGTCGAGCACCGGCAGCGACGCCGGGGCGCGCCAGCCCGGGCGCAATCCCTACCGCGAGTACTTCTTGACCTCGAGGCGGGCGACCACGCCGCGGTGCACCTCGTCGGGGCCGTCGGCGATGCGCAGCACGCGCGCCGTCGCCATGAGCCCGGTCAGCTCGGGGTCGGACACGCCCTCGCCGCCGTGCACCTGGATCGCCGCGTCGGTGACCATCTGCAGCACGCCCGGGGCGACGACCTTGATCGCCGACACCTCGGCCAGGGCCCCGAAGATGCCGTGCTTGTCGAGCGCCCAGGCGGTCTTCAGGGTGAGCAGGCGTGCCTGCTCGATGGCCATGCGGCAGTTGGCGATGACGTCGCGGTTGCCGCCGAGGTTCGCCAGCGGCTTGCCGAACGCGATGCGCGAGACGGCTCGCTTACACAGACGCTCGAGCGCGACCTCGGCCGCGCCGATGGCGCGCATGCAGTGGTGGATGCGCCCGGGCCCGAGGCGCCCCTGCGCGATCTCGAAGCCGCGCCCGGGTCCACCGATGAAGGCGCTCTTGGGCAGCCGCACGTCTTCGAACAGGACCTCCCCGTGGCCGTGCGGCTCGTCGAGGTGGCCGAAGACCGGCACCATGCGCAGGATCTTCACGCCCGGCGCGTCGAGCGGGCAAAGCACCATCGAGTGGCGCTGGTGGCGCTCGGCGCTCGGGTCGGTCACGCCCATGAAGATGACGAACTTGCAGCGCGGGTCGCCCACGCCGCTCGTCCACCACTTCTGGCCGTTCAGGACCACCTCGTCGCCCACGACCTCGGCGGTCGCCTTCATGTTGGTCGCATCGCTCGAGGCGACCGCGGGCTCGGTCATCGCGAAGCCGGAGCGGATGGTCCCATCGAGCAGCGGCGCGAGCCAGCGCTCCTTCTGCTCGTCCGAGCCGTGGCGCACCAGCACCTCGGCATTGCCGGTGTCGGGCGCGCTGCAGTTGAACACCTCGGAGGCCATGAAGCAGCGGCCCATGATCTCGGCGAGCGGCGCGTAGTCGCGGTTGTCGAGGCCGGCACCGAGCTCGCTGTCGGGCAGAAAGAGGTTCCACAGCCCGGCGGCCTTCGCCTCGGCCTTCAGCTCCTCCAGAATCGCAGGGATGCGCCACCTGCGAAAATCGGGGTCGTGGGAGAGCTGCTGGTGGTAGAGAGCCTGATTCGGCACGATCCGCTCGCGCACGAACCGGCCCACCTGATCGATGTAGAGCTTGGCCCGCTCGGAATGCTCGAAGTCCATGGCGTCCTCCAGCGAAGTCTCGTTCGACGATACCCCGAACCCGGGGCGGCAGCGTTTCGTCCCAGGGTGAAGGGAGCTACCATTCCGGCTCGGGATGACGCCATCCATGCACGCCACGCTGTTTGCGCCCCGCAGCGACGACTCCGTGGCACGGTCGGACCTCCGGCTCGGCCGGCTCTCGGCGCTGGGCGAAGCCCAGGGAGCAGCTCTGGGCGCGGAGCACGGCGGTCCGGCCGTCTCCGCGCGAGCCCTCTCCGAGCGCGGCCTCGCGCTCGAGTGGCTGGAGGCGGACGGGCTCGGCGGCTTCGCCTCCGGCACGGCCTCGGGCATCCGCACGCGCCGCTACCACGCCTGCCTGCTCGCTGCGACCACGCCGCCCGGTGGGCGCATGGTCCTGGTGAACGG
This sequence comes from uncultured Enterobacteriaceae bacterium, assembly GCA_964529315.1. Taxonomy (GTDB): domain Bacteria; phylum Desulfobacterota; class Binatia; order UBA12015; family UBA12015; genus CAZGUU01. The sequence continues at coordinate 844 of CAZGUU010000162.1, read as the reverse complement.
CTTCGAGGCGTGGATCGTGACCCCGCGGGGCCGCTTCGCCCTCACCTCTCAGCGCTACGCCGGCGGCATCGTCCATCCGGACGGGGCGGCGCGCATCGTCTCGTTCTCGCCGGAGCCCTGGCCGACCTGGCACTTCGCTCTGCCCGACGACGTGGCGCTGGTGCAGGAGATCGTCGTGCGGCGCGGCCGGCCCGCCACGCTTCTCTCCTGGCGCCTTCTCGCGCCACGCGCCGAGGTCTCGCTCGAGCTGCGGCCGCTGCTCTCGGGGCGCGATTACCACGCGCTGCACCACGAGAACCCGGCCTTCGACTTCGCTGCCAGGGTCGCACCGGGGCGTGTCGTGTGGCGGCCGTATGCCGGCGTGCCGGGCATCCTGGCCCTGCACGACGGGAGCTACCAGGCAGCTCCCGACTGGTACCGGGGATTCGCGTACGCCGCCGAGGAGGAGCGCGGCCTCGATTCGCGCGAGGACCTGGCCACTCCCGGCCTGCTGTGCTTCGACCTCTCGCGCAGCGAGGCACTCCTCCTGCTGACCCTGGCCGAGCCGTCCGCCGGCAGCGAGGAGCGCTCGCACGGCGCAAGCGACCGGGAGCTGGACGGCGCAGCCGTCAGCGCAGCCGTCAGCCACGCCCCGACCGAGGCAAGCGCGCTCGAGCGCGGGTCGCCCTGGCCTGCAGCGGACGACCGGCCGACGTTCGACGGGGCGCCGCTCGTCGAGATCGCGGCCGCCCTGCGCACCGCCGAGCTGGCCCGGCGCGGCGCGCTCGCCGCGCGCCTGCGCCGCGCCGCCGACGCATACTCGACACGGCGAGGCGGCCGCCAGACCATCCTCGCCGGCTACCCC
>CAZGUU010000161.1:0-11683 GCA_964529315.1 uncultured Enterobacteriaceae bacterium | reverse complement strand
CCGCGGGTGGCACGCGCCGAGCCCGGCCGCGCAAGAGGTCGTCGCACGTCGCGCAGCCTCGGGTGGGTCTGCGGCTCCTCGTCCCGCGCGGCGCGCTCGGCGACGGGCTCCGGGGCACGCTCCGGGGCACGATCCAGAGCGCTGCTCGATCCCGCCTCGGCCAGGACGTGCGCCGCCACCTGGAGATCCTCTGCGCAGCGCCAGCAGGCGGCGGCGTGCCGCTCGACGCGCTCGGTCGCCTGCGCGTCGAGCTCCCGCGCCAGGTACCCGGCGAGCTCGTCGTCGCCCAGGTGTGCGGCGGGAAGGGGCGCGCGACGCGCCGTCGCGGCCAGCGCGTCACGCAGCGCCTGGCGGGCTGCGTCGCTTCTCGCTCGGTCACTCATGGCTCGTCCATCCGAGGTCGATTCGATCGCGGAGCTTGACCTTGATGCGCGACTTGAGCACGTGCACCGCGTTCTCGCTCACGCCCAGGACGCTGGCCACCTCCGCGGTGTCCAGGCCCTCGACGAAGTGCAAGCGTACCAGGAGCTGCTCCCGAGGGGCGAGCTGCGCCACGGCCTGCCGTAGCAGCTCGATCCCTTCGCTGGCTGCGGCGCAGTCCTCCGGGCCGGAGCGGGGGTCGGGCAGGCCCGCCAGCGAGCCCGTGCCGTCGGCCTCGTTGCCCTCGCTGGACACGGTGCGCGGCCGGCGCTGCTCGCTGCGCAGGTGATCGAGGGTCTGGCGCGTGGCGCACACGCGCACGAAGGTGGCAAACGATGCCTGGTTGCGGCCCTCGTACATCTTGAGCCGCCGGCAGTCGCGGTCGAAGAAGGAGAGCAGCACGCTCTGCGTCAGGTCGTCGAGCTCTTCGGCGAGCATGCTGGCGTCGCGCTGGCGGAGCACCGCGGCTATGGCGAAGCGCACCAGGGCTCCGTACTGCGAGACGAACTCGTTGCGCGTGCCGGGGTCGCCAGCGATCAGCCGGCGCAGGAAGTCCTGCCCGCGCAGGTAGGCCTCCGTGGGTGCCGCGGGCCCGGGGTGCGCGAGGCTCTGGTCGGAGTCCCGCCGGGCTGCCGGCCCCTCCAGCCGCTCGCGGCTCAACGGGATCCACCGCCTGCGCCCGGCCGGCGGTGGCGGGTCGAGGCGCAGCGGGAAGCGCATCCCCGAGGCCGCCGTGGCGGGTGAGATCCCCATCGTGCCGAAACGGACGCCGCCCGGCGTGCTTTCTTACCGGGGCGCGGCTGCCCCCGGACCGGCATGGGCACCAGAGCTCTCAGGCGGCGTCGATGCTGACCTTGATCGAGCCGGTGGTCTTGTCCGCGGCGACCCGGAAGGCCGCGTCGATCTGATCGAGCGGGAAGCGGTGGGTGACCATGAGGTCGCGCAGCAGGCCGCCCTGGCGGGCCAGGAGGTCGAGGGCGATCTCGAAGTCGGCCCGGCCGCCGCGGCGTCCGTAGCACAGGGAGCCGACGATTCGGGCCTCCTTCATCATGAGGAGCAGGGCGTTGATCCGCGGCTGCTCGGTGAACACCCCGAGAACCGCGATCGAGCCGCCGGGACGGACGCAGGCGACTGCCGTGTCGAGGCTCTGGGCGGCGCTGCCCACCGTCTCGACCACCACGTCGATCGGCTGGTCGAAGCAGAGAGAGAGGAGATCCCCTTCGTCGGCCGGGTCGAAGACCCGAGTGGCACCCAGGGCCAGCGCAGCGGCTCGCTGCTGGGGCCGCCGCGCGGTGGCGAGGATCTCGCCCGCCCCGCCGGCCCGGGCGGCGGCGATCGCCGTCAAGCCGATCGTACCCGCGCCCAGCACGAGCACCCGCTGGCCGATCTCGAGGCCCGAAAGGCGCAGCGCGTGCACCGACACGGCGAGCGGCTCGGTGAGCTGTGCCGTTTCGTCGTCGACTCCGGCGGGGATCGCGAAGAGGTGCCGAGGGGTGGTCGTCAGGTACTCGGCGAAGCCTCCCGGGACGGTGATCCCGAGCATGCCGATGTTGCGACACAGCTCGTAGTCGCTGCTCCGGCACGCCGGGCAGGTGCCGCAGGTGCGGAAGCCCTCGACCGCGACTCGGTCGCCCGGCGTCAGGCCGCTCACGCCGGCGCCGACCTCGGCCACCACGGCGCTGATCTCGTGCCCGGGGCAGACGTGCGGCGTGGGCAGGCCCCCGTGGTACCAGTGCAGGTCGGACCCGCAGATCCCGCAGCGACTCACGCGCAGCAGGACCTCGCCGGGAGCGGGCGTCGGCACGGGAAGCTCTTCGATTCGCAGCCGACCGGCTTCGCGGCTGAAGGCTGCACGCATCGTCCTGGGCATCTGCGCTCTCTGCTATCTGGCGCCGGCGCCGTCAACCGACCGCGAAGCCACTGCTTCGGGGAAGGCGCCTCGATCCCCAAGGGAAGAGATCAGCCTCGGAGCCCATTGGCCGATTCGCTCCTCGGCAGCGCTCGCGGGCAACGTGGCCCAGCGCTCGGCCCGAAGATGCAAGAGGGGCGGCCCCCGGCGAGGGGCCGCCCCTTGGATCGCCTAGATCTTACCCGACGCTACCCGCGAGCCACCTTGCGCGCGGTCGTCGCTCGCGCCGTGGTCTTGCGTGCCGCCGTCTTGCGCGTGGTGGTCGTCTTGCGCGCCGTCGCCTTGGTCGAGGTGGCGCGGGTCGCCGTCTTGCGCGCTGCCGGCTTGGCCGTGGGCTTCCTCGCCGCCGGCTTTGCCGCCTTCGCCGTGCGGCGCTTGGTCGTCGCCTCGGCCGCCGCGGCGCCGCCGACCTTGTAGCGGCCGCGAACCTTGGGGATGTAGCGCAAGCGCATCGTGATCTTGTGCTGCTCGTAATGCTTCTTGCACCTCCAGCCCTTGAAGGCCGGGCGGCTGCACAGCACGCATAGCCCCATCGCGCGGTGCTTGCGCTGCCAGCGCGCCTGTCGGCTGATCTGAGATTCGTCCTTCTGCATCTCCGACTCGCTTTCTGCGAAACCCGCTTCCTCGGATCCACGAGGCCCGCGCGCACCAGGTGCTACGGCGTCGGCGCGGTCATCGCTCGAGGATCGGCTCCCGGGGGGTACCAGGCCAGGCTCGCGGCCCTCGTGGCTTCACGCCTCGATGGCACGCCCCGCCTCCCCCACCACCTCCTTGCGGCGAGCGGCCGGCGCACCCCATGTGCACCGCGCTTCGTCTCGTCCCGCCACCCTGCCTCTTGCCCGGGTCTCGCCATGAACCATCGAGGCACCAGGCTCCATGTACCGGGCCCGCAGGAGCAAGTCAAGCAATTGCAGGGCCTTGACGCACTTCTCTGGGCCCCGGTTTGACGCGCTTGACGAGCTGCGCGGTCGCCGCCGGCGGCGACCGCGACGGGGGTGGGGGGAAGGTTTGCATGACGCGCCGCGGCAGGGCGCTGGACTCGGTTGCGCTTCGCGATATCGTGGAGTCGATGCGTTGCCGGATGGCTTTGGTGGGGCTCGTGCTGCCGCTGCTGGTCGGGTTCGGCGGCCTGCTGCAGTCCAACATCCAGGTGCGGGTCGAGGGCTATCTCGATGCCTCGGAAGAGCAGGTCCACCCCTGGGAGATGCTCGAGGTCCGCATCGGCTCCGGCCCGCTGCGCAAGCTCGCGCTGGTGAACGTGATCTCGCTGTCCGCGGGCAGCGTGACCGGCTCCGACATCCTGGCCGCGGTCGAGCCGATCCACCCCAACTTCGTCTTCGCCGGTGGCGCCGACGAGCTGGAGAAGATCTCCACGGCCCTGCCCAACCAGCTCCTGAAGATCACCGGATACACCACCTTCGGCCCGCAGTGGATCCTGGTGACCCAGGTCGAGCGCAGCGAGCCGATCACCGGGCCCACGCCCACGCCGAGCCTGCGCAAGAAGCTGCTCGGCTTCTGACATGCGCAGCTCTATCGGGGTGTCATCCCGGCCGGAAGATCACCTTGCGGTCCTTGACCACGAGCTGATCGGTGACGAAGAGCTGCACGGCCTTGGAGAGCACCTCGCCCTCCAGCGCCGCGCCGTGCTGCTTGACATCGTCGAGGGAGTCCTCGCCCACGCGGATGTGGAAGACATCCTGCAGGATGACCGGCCCCTGGTCGAGCTGCTCGGTGACGAAGTGGGCGGTGCAGCCCGAGACCCGCACCCCCTCCTCGAAGGCCTGGCGATAGGCGTTGGCGCCGGGGTGGTAGGGCAGCAGGGAGGGGTGGATGTTGATGATCCGGCTCGGGTAGCGCGAGACGAGCTCGGCCGGGAGCACCTGCATGTAGCGGGCGAGCACGACGAGGTCGGGCTGTGCGGCGGCGAGCTCATCGTGCAGGAAGCCGAAGTGCGCGGCCTTGTCGGTCGAGGGGTGGGAGCGGAAGCGCAGCCCGTGGCGCTCGGCGGTCCCGCGCAGCAGCTCGTGGTTGGAGAGGACGAGCACGTACTCGGCCGGGATCAGGCCCGCCTCGCGATCGCGGATCAGCACCTCGAGGCAGTGCGGCTCGCGGCTGACCAGGATGGCCACGCGGCGGCGCGGCCGGTCGGTGAGCAGCCGCAGCGAGGTCTCCATGCCGAGCTCTTCGCCGAGCCGCTTGATCCCCAAGACCAGCTCGTCGAGCGACACCGTCATGTCGGCGACGTCGATCTTCATCGTCATGACGAAGAGCCCCTCGACGACGCGCTGGACGATGTCCTCGATGTTGATCGATAGCCCGGCGAGGTAGGTCGAGACCCGGGCGACCACGCCCTTCTGGTCTCGGCCGATCACCGAGAGAACCGCGAGATTCGCTGCTCGAGCCATGGCCCGCACACTTGCGCGCCGGCCGCCGAAGGGCAAGAAGAAAGGCCTCACCTCGAACGCACGGCCGCGGAGGTCATGACCATGCCGATCGACACCAGCGTCGTCGGGCGCAAGCTCGACTCGAGCACGGCCCAGTGGGCCGAGAAGGACGTCATCCTCTACGCACTGGGCGTGGGCGAGACGTCGCTGTCCTTCACCTACGAGAGCGGCATCCAGGTGCTGCCCACCTTCGCCGTGATCCCCGCCTTCCCGGCGATGTTCGCCATGGGCAACGCGATGCAGGTGAACCCGATGATGGTCCTGCACGGCGAGCAGCGCATCGAGCTGGCTGGGCCGATCCCGTCGCGGGCGAAGATCGTGAGCCAGCCGACCGTCGTCGCGGTGTACGACAAGATCAAGGGCGCAACCGTGGTCGTCGAGGTCGAGTCGCGCGACGAGAAGGGTAGCCTGCTGTTCAAGAACACCTTCACCACCTTCGTGCGCGGCGAGGGCGGGTTCGGCGGCGAGCGCGGCCCGTCGGGTCCGAGGAACGTGCCGCCCGAGCGCGCGCCCGATGCGGTGGTCGAGATGCCGACGCTCGAGTGGCAGGCGCTCCTCTACCGCCTCTCGGGCGACATGAACCCGCTCCACGCCGACCCGCAGATGGCCGCGATCGGCGGCTTCCCCAAGCCGATCCTGCATGGCCTGTGCACGTTCGGGCACGTCGGCCGGGCGGTCCTGCACACCTTCTGCGGCTCGGAGCCGTCGCGTCTCAAGGACTTCGAGGTGCGCTTCTCGGGCGTGGTCTATCCCGGCGAAACCATCGTCAGCGAGATGTGGAAGGAGAGCCCGACGCGCATCGTCGTGCAGGCGAAGACCAAGGAGCGCGGCGAGGTCGTCCTGTCGAGCGCGGCCGCGACCATCGAGGGCTGAGAGCGTGAGCAGGAATTCCCTCGCGTCGCTCGGCACCACCGGGTAGCGACGCAGCCGTGACGGCGAAGCCGGGCCGCCTCGCGCTGCGCGGCGCCTGGGCAGCGGCCCGCGGACCACGTCGCACGGGTGGGCTCCTGCTGCTCGCGCTCGCCGGCGCGCTTACGTGCGGTGCGTGCGAGCGCGCGCGGGCGCGCGCACCGCGAAGCGTCCTGCTGATCTCGGTCGACAGCCTGCGCGCCGACCGCCTGGGCGCCTACGGCCACGATCGCGCGACCAGCCCGAATGTCGACCGACTGGCGCGCCAGGGGGTGCTCTTCGAGCGCGCCGTGAGCCCCACGCCGTGGACGCTGCCCTCGCACGTCACGCTGCTGAGCGGCCGCCTGCCACACCGTCACGGGACCGTGGCTCGCGTGGATAGGATCGACGCGGCCCTGCCCTTGCTCCAGGAGGTCTTCGCCGACCACGGCTACGAGACGGTGGGCTTCTACTCCGGCCCCTACCTCGATCCCTACTTCGGCTTCGGCCGCGGCTTCGAGCGCTACGTCTCCTGCCAGAGCGAGGGCGCCCTCGCCCCGTCGACGCACGGTGCGGCGCAGCGCTCACACGACGATCACACCAACCCCGTGGTGCTGGCGGCCTTCACGGCTTGGGCGACGCGGCGCGAGGGGCGCCCGTTCTTCGCCTTCGTCCACATGTGGGACGTGCACTTCGACTACGTCCCGCCCGAGCCCTACGCCTCGATGTTCGATGCGACCTACGACGGCTCGCTCGACGGCCGGCGCATCGCCGCCGAGGGCTTCCCGTCCAGAGCCTCGCGCCGCGATGTCGAGCACCTGCTGGCGCTCTACGACGGCGAGGTGCGCTACACGGACGAGACCATCGCCGGGCTGCTGGGCTCGCTCGACCAGGCCGGGTCCCTCGACGACACCCTGGTGGTGGTGACCTCGGACCACGGCGAGGAGTTCCGCGAGCATGGTGGCAAGACGCACCACCGCGCGGTGTACACGGAGTCGGTGCACGTGCCCCTGATCCTCTGGGCGCGCCACGGCCTGCCCCGCGGCCTGCGGGTCAGGCCCTTCGTCTCGCTGGCCGACGTCGCCCCGACCCTGCTCGACCTGCTCGGGCTGCCGCAGATGGCGGCGAGCGACGGGCGCAGCCTGATCGCCGCGCTGCGCGGCCAGAGCCTGCCCGCGCAGCCCGTGCTGAGCGCCATGTTCCTGCCGGGCCGGGCGGAGCGGCGCACGCTGGCCATCCGGCAGGACGACCGGGCCCAGATCGCGTGGATGAAGAGTGACCAGTGGATGAGCTTCGATCTGGGGAGCGACCCCGGTGAGCGCCACCCCACGGCGCTCACCGGCGCGGATCGCGAGCCGCTCGAGCGCTACGACGCCGAGATCCTGGCGGCCCTGACGCGACGTCCGGCTCGCAACGCGCCCGGGACAGCCAGTGCGGCAAGCACGAGCGAGAGCGCCGGATCCGGGGCGAGATCGGGCCCGGCCGATGCGAGTGGCGCTGCGTCGGGCGAGCTGCCGCCGGCGCTGCGCGAGCGTCTGCGCTCGCTGGGCTACCTGAACTGAGGTCTCGAGTCGGTCGATCCGGCCCGGGCGACCGCCGGGCGACGCTCGCGCGGCGCGGGGGTCGACGGGCCCATGAGTACCCGAGGGCTCGGGCGGGAGATTGGGGGAGATAGGGGCTTGCCAGGGGCTCTGCCCGCGTCGTAGGTGTCAAGGATCCCGATGCTGCTGCGCACGCGAAGAGCCGCCGTGGCGGCCGTCCTGGGGCTCTGTCTAGGTGTGGGGGGGTGCAGCGGTGACCGCCTGCCGCCCAACGTTCTGCTCGTCTCGGTCGAGAGCCTGCGCGCCGACCGGCTCGAGACCTACGGCAATCCCCGCAAGACCAGCCCGCGCATCGACCAGCTCGGCAAGCAGGGGGTGGTCTTCGAGCGGGCCCTGGCGCCCAGCGCGTCTACCGTCCCCTCGCAGGTGACGCTGCTCACCGGAAGAGAGCCGCAGCGCCATGGGGCGCTCACCGAGCAGGACGTGATCGGTGCGAGGGAGCTGACCCTGGCCGAGATCCTCCAGCGCCTGCGCTACGAAACCGTCGGATTCCACGCGAGCCCGCTGCTGCGTGCATCGAGCGGCTTCGGCCGCGGCTTCGAGAGCTACGAGTCGTGCGAGCCGCCCGCCATCGCTCGCCTCGACTCGCTGGCGGCGGCGCGCGAGAGGTCGCGCGGCGAGCCGGCCGACGCCCTGGTGGAGGCCGCCTTCGGCCGCTGGCTCGAGGCGCGAAAGGACGATCCCAGGCGCGCCGAGCAGCCGTTCTTTGCCCTTGTCCAGCTCTCCGACGTCGGCATGGACTACGTGCCACCCAAGTCCTACGCGGCGGATTTCGATCCCGAGTACAAGGGCCCGCTCGACGGGCGCGACGTGGCCGGCAAGGGCCTGCCGGCCAACGCCGCGCCGCGCGACGTCGAGCACCTGCGCGCGCTCTACGACGCCGAGGTGCGCGCGACCGACGACCTGATCGGCCGCCTGCTCGACGCGCTCGACGCGGCCGACCTGCTCGACGACACGATCGTCGTGGTGACCGCGACGCACGGCGAGGAGCTGCTCGAGCACGGCGCCAAGGGCGCGGTGCGCGGCGTGTACATCGAGTCGGTCCAGGTGCCGCTGATCCTGTGGTCGGGGCGGGGATTGCCCAAGAAGCGGCGCGTGCCCGACACCGTGGGCCTGGTCGACGTGGCCCCGACGCTGCTCCAGCTCGCGCTGCTGCCGCCGCCGGCGCTGCTCGCCTTCGACGGGCGCTCGCTGCTCCCCTCGCTGCGCGGCGAGGAGGTTCCGGCCGTGCCCGTGCGCAGCGTTCAGGCCGACCCCGCCGCGCCCGAGCAGCGGATGCTCGCGGTTCGCGAGGGCAGCCGCACCCTGCTGCTCTCGGGCCCGAGCGGCCAGGCGATGGTCTTCGACCTGGCGCGCGATCCCGCCGAGCGCCGCCCCGCGCTGCTCGCCCCGGGCTTCGACCGCCTGCCGCTCGATCGCCTGGACGCCGAGGTGCGCGCCGCACTCGCGCTGCGCGCGGCGGGTGGCGGGGCCTCTGTGGCTGCCTCGCCGTAGCACCGGAGGGAGCAGACGGCCCGGGCTCGAGAGCTCGCAGGATCGTCTCGACCGACGCGCTCGACCTCCGGGGTGCGATGCCGCAGGACCGTGGCCGCGCTTTCGGCGGGCGGCGTGGCTCGTGTAAGGGGCGGGCATGGGTGAGACCCTGTCGTGGATGGTCCTGGCGGCCGCCACCGCCGCGGCCCTGCTGGCGCTGGCATCGCTGCTTCGCTCGGGGCGCGGGCCTCGAGACTCGGCCGGCGAGGTGCGCGACGAGCTCCGCGCCGGGCGAGAGGAGGCGAGCAGCGCGGCGCGGGCGCTGCGCGAGGAGGTGTCCGCCGGCCTCGAGCGAAGCACGCAGGCGATCGCCACGACCCTCGACGCGGTCGCCAAGGCCCAGCAGGCGCAGCTCGAGGGCATGGGCAGGCAGGTGAAGGACCTCACCGACTCCAACCAGGTGGCGCTGGACCGCATCCGTACGACCTTCGATGCGCGGGTCAAGGATCTGCAGGAGGGCAACGAGAAGAAGCTCGAAGAGATGCGCAAGACCGTCGACGAGAAGCTGCACGACACGCTCGAGCGGCGTCTCGGCGAGTCGTTCAAGGTGGTGAGCGACCGGCTGGAGGCGGTGCACAAGGGTCTCGGCGAGATGCAGACGCTGGCCTCCGGGGTCGGCGACTTGAAGCGCGTGCTGAGCAACGTGAAGGCGCGCGGCACCTGGGCCGAAGTCCAGCTCGGCGCGCTGCTCGAGCAGGTCCTCGCCCGGGAGCAGTACGAGACCAACGTCGCCGTCAGGCCGGGCTCGGCGGACCGGGTCGAGTACGCGGTTCGGCTGCCCGGCCCGAAGGACGATCCCGAGCACCCGGTCTGGCTGCCGATCGACGCCAAGTTCCCCCAGGAGGACTACCTCCGCCTGCAGGAGGCTGCCGAGAGAGGCGACCCGCAGGCCGTTCAGGCCGCGGTGCAGGCGCTGGGCAGAGCGGTCCGAGTCGCCGCCAAGGACATCCACGACAAGTACCTGTGCCCGCCCGACACCACCGACTTCGGTCTCATGTTTCTCGCCACGGAGGGCCTCTACGCCGAAGTGCTGCGACAGCCCGCCCTGGTCGAGGAGCTCCAGCAGCGCCATCGCGTCGTCGTGGCCGGGCCCACGACGCTGGTCGCGATCCTGAGCAGCCTGCGCATGGGCTTCCAGACGCTGGCCATCGAGCAGCGCGCCTCGGAGGTCTGGCGCGTTCTCGCCGCCGTCAAGGACGAGTTCGGAAAATTCGGTGCCGTGCTCGACAGGGTGAAGAAGCAGCTCGAAACCGCAAGCCGCACGGTCGCGGAGACCGGCGTGCGCAGCCGAGCCATCGAGCGCAAGCTCAAGTCGGTGGAGCAGCTCCCGGCGGCGCAGGCGTCACGCATGCTGGCCCTCCTCGATGGCGAGGGCGCGGGCGAGGAGCTGCAGGCGGACGTCGAGGACGTCGGGGACGACGGCGTCGCCGGCTCGGAGCCGCAGGATTGACGAGCGCGCCCGAGACCCGAGACGGGCGCCACGAGCGCCGTGCGCGGGAGCGGCTCCGACCCCGACCGGGCTCCGACTCCGACGCCGCCGTCCTCTCGTGGCGTGACGATCACGCTCACGGCATCGCCGTTCGGGGGAAGCCCACCGAGCCGGCGAGCGCGCCCTCGACCTGGACGCGGTTCCCGGGGGGCCTGCGCCAGGGGTGCTCGGCGCATTGGCATCGCGGCCGGCGTGGTGCTCCCGGGCTCAGCGAGGCAGGCCCAGGACGCGGTCGGCGACGATGTTGCGCTGCACCTCGGAGGTGCCGGCGGCGATGGTGCGGCCGCGCGAGTAGAGGAAGAGGTGCGGCCAGCGGCCGTCGTCGATCGCGTGCGGCGAGCCGGGCAGGAGCTGGCCGTGGGGCCCCAGCGCCTCGAGCATGGTCTCGAGCTGGCGCTGGTACATCTCGCTCCAGAAGAGCTTCTCGATCGAGCCCTCGGGGCCGGGCGGGCGGCCGCGCAGCCGACCGGTCAGGTTGCGGTAGGCCGTCAAGCGGATGATCTCGCCCTCGACGTGGAGCTGGGCGAGCTTCTGGCGCAGCACCGGGTTGCGCCGCGCGCGCTCGCGCAGGTGCGGCAGCATCTCGGCAAACGCGATGCGCGACTGGAGCTGGCGCTGGAAGGTGAGCGTGGCGCGCTCGTGCATGAGGCAGGTGATCGTGATCCGCCAGCCGTCGTCGATCGTGCCGATCACGTTGGCGCGCGGCACGCGCACGGCGTCGAAGAACAGCTCGTTGAAACCCTCGTCGCCGTTGATCTGGCGCAGCGGGCGGATCGAGATCCCCGGTGAGCGCATGTCGACGATCAGGAAGGTGAGCCCGCGGTGGCGGGGCGCCGCGGGGTCGGTGCGCACCAGCAGCATGCACCAGTCGGCGTAGTGCGCGAAGCTGGTCCACACCTTCTGGCCGCTGATGACGAAGTCGTCGCCGTCCTGCACCGCCCGGGTGTGCACGGCGGCGAGATCGGAGCCCGCGCCGGGCTCGGAAAAACCCTGGCACCAGATCTCCTCGCAGGTGAGGATGCGCCGCAGGTGGCGCTCCTTCTGCGCCTCGCTGCCGTGCGCGATCAGCACCGGGCCGGCCATGGTGAGCCCGGCCAGGTTCACCGGCAGCGGCGCCCGGGCGCGCGCCGTCTCCTCGAGGAAGATCACCTGCTCGATCAAGCTCGCGCCGCGCCCGCCGTGCTCGCGCGGCCAGGAGAGGCCGGCGTACCCCGCGGCGAAAAGCTTGCGCTGGAACTCGCGATCGGCCGCAAGCAGCGCATCGCTGCTCTGCGGCCGGCCGTGCGGGTCGCCGCGCAGGTCTGCGGGGAGCGCCTGCTCGAGGAAGGCGCGCAGCTCGCCGCGAAAGCGCTCCTGCTCGGGGGTGTACGAGAAGTCCATGCGTCGTGCGCCTCCGTGC
>CAZGUU010000160.1:0-11687 GCA_964529315.1 uncultured Enterobacteriaceae bacterium | reverse complement strand
GGTCTCGAGGCGGCGCGCGTCGCCGCGCTGCGCGGCCACCGGGTCACGCTGTGCGAGCGCAGCGAGCGCCTGGGCGGCACGGCGCTCTTCGCGGCGCTGCTCTACGAGCCCAACGGCCGCCTGGTCGAGCATCTCGTCGCGCAGGTACGTGCGCTGCCCGTCGAGGTTCGCCTGGGACAGCCGGTCACGCCCGAGCTGGTGCGCGAGCTCGCCCCCGAGGCGGTGGTGATCGCGACCGGAGCGCGGCGCGAGCTGCCCGCGATCCCCGGCATCGAGCGGCCGAGCGTGCTCGGCGGCGACGACCTGCGCAGCCTGCTGGCCGGTGGCGACGACCCCGCCGCCCTGGCCAAGCTCTCGCTCGCGCAGCGCGCGGCGCTCAAGGTGGGAGGCCTGCTCGGCCTCGCCGATCGGCTCGGCGTGGCTCGTGAGCTGACCCGCCACTGGATGCCGATCGGCAGGCGCGTGGCCGTGCTCGGGGGCGGGCTGGTGGGCATCGAGCTCGCCGAGTTCCTCACCGAACGCGGCCGCGAGGTGACGGTCCTCGAGGAGGGGCCGACGCTCGGCCTGGGCATGGCGCTGCCGCGCCGTTGGAGGGCACTCCACGAGCTTCGCGAGCACGGTGCCGTGCTGCGCAAGGGCGTGCACGTGGCGGCGATCACCGATGCGGGCGTGGCCTGCACCGAGGCCGACGGTGAGCCCAGCAGTGTGACCGCCGATACGGTCATCGTCGCCACGGGCGTGCTCCCCGACCAGCGCCTGGCCGAGACGATCGGGCCCCTGGGCATCGAGCTGCACTCGATCGGCGATTGCCGCGAGGTGGCCTACCTCGACGGTGCCATGGGCGACGCCGCGCGCATCGCCCGGCAGCTCTGAGGTCGAAGCCCGAGCCGGAACCCCGGACGGCGCCAGGGTGCCCGTGGTCCGGCGGGCGGGCGAATGCGGAGCCGCCGCAGCATCGCTGGCGCGACGTGCGCGCGCTGCGTATGGTCTGCCGGACGCCGGACCGGCGGCCAGCCGCCAAGGCGACGGCGCGACTTGCCGCCGGGCGTGACACGTACAGACGAGGAGCGAAGGAGAGAAGGCCATGGAGCTCAAGGAAGCCATTGGAAGGAGACGGTCGATCCGCTTTCTGCTGCCGCACAAGCCGGTCGAGCGCGAGAAGATCCAGCGCATGCTGGAGGCCGCCATGCTCGCCTCCTTCTGGGGTAACGTGCAGGCGCTGCGTGCCGTGGTCATCGAGCGTGCGACGGCGCCCAAGGAGGTGCTCGACGCGATCCCGCCGGGCTCGGCGATCGCCGGCTTCCAGCTCCGCCTCGCCCCCGTTCTGATCGCCTGGTACGTCGACTGGAGCCTGCTCGCCGTGCAGGGCGACCGCTTGCACGAGCTGGTCGAGGCCGGTGCCGTCGGAACGGATCGCGAGCAGAGCCACCGCTACCTCGACGAGAACCTGATCCCGTTCTTCAAGGCTGGCATGGAGAACATGAAGACCGGTGGCATGACCGAGATGGACTGCGGGCAGGGCATCGCCCAGGCGACACTGGTCGCCTTCGAGGAGGGCCTGGGTACCTGCTTGATCGGCGTGCCGGCGCAGAAGAAGCTCAAGCGCGCGCTGGGCCTGCCCAAGGACTCCAAGGTCCTGGTCGTGCAGACCGTGGGCTATCCCGCCGAGTCGCCCGAGGCCGGCGGGCAGCGGCCGCGCCTGCCCTTCGAGACGCGCTACTTCCTGAACCACTGCGGCGAGACCTTCCCGCGCGACCCGGAGGTCGTCGCGGGACTCGAGCGCGACAAGATGATCCAGCGCAAGGCGCCCCTGCCCTGGCGCGGGGCCGAGCTGGAGTACCTCTCGCGGGCGCTCGAGATCTCGCCGATCTTCGGCGACGAGATCGGCGAGATGACCGGTCACATCATGACGGACATGATGGACCAGGAATCCTGAGCGGCGGGCGGGGCCGCAGGGCCCCGCCGTGGAGCGCTACGTGCGCGCCATGATGGTCGACGACTGGGGCGGGCCGCAGGCGCTGCGGCTCGCCCAGCTTCCCGAGCCCACGCCCGGCCCCGGGCAGGCGGTGGTCGAGGTGCGCGCCAGCGCGTGCAACTTCTTCGACATCCTGATGCTGGAGGGGAAGTATCAGGTGCGCCCGCCGCTGCCGTTCGCCCCCGGCGGCGAGGTCGCCGGCGTGGTGCGCGAGGTCGGTCCCGGGGTGAGCTCGATCGCTCCGGGAGACAGGGTGCTCGCGATGCTTGACTGGGGCGGCTACGCAAGCGCTGCGCTGGTGGCGGCGGCCGCGGCCGTGCCCATCCCGGCGAGCATGTCCTTCGAGCACGCCGCCGGCTTCGGGATCGTCTACCTCACCTCGTACCTCGCCCTGGTCGACCGCGCCGGGCTGCGCGCGGGCGAGACCCTGCTGGTGCACGCTGCGGCGGGCGGCGTCGGCTCGACGGCGGTGCAGATCGGAAAAGCGCTCGGCGCACGTGTGCTGGCGACGGCGAGCTCCGAGCGCAAGCTCGCCGTCGCACGGGAGCACGGCGCCGACGCCGGCTTCGATTATGGCGATGCCGCCTGGGTCGATCGGGTCAAGGAGGCCACCGGTGGCCGCGGCGTCGACGTGGTCTACGACCCGGTGGGCGGCGACGTCTTCGACCTCTCCACGCGCTGTCTGGCGTTCGGTGGGCGCCTGCTGGTGATCGGCTTCGCCTCGGGGCGGGTGCCGTCGGTCCAGGTGAACCGACTGCTGCTCAAGAATGCCGCGGTCGTGGGCATGGGCCTGGGCGGGTTCCAGAGGCATGCGCCCGAGCGGGTTGCCGTCGCGCTGCGCGAGCTGTTCGACCTCTACGAGCGCGGCGCCCTGCATCCAGTGATCTCGCTGACGTTCCCGCTGCAGGAGGCGGCGCGAGCGCTCGAGGAGATCTCCTCGCGGCGCAGCACGGGCAAGGTGCTGCTGATCCCCTGACGCGGCGCCGCTCCATCGCGTGACCGGGTCGATCGGGGTGCTCGTGCCGAGCGCGGCCTCGATCGCGGAGCTGCGTGCAGGCAGAGGTCCTCGTGGAAGCGCGGGGCGCACGCGACGATCGTCTCATCCCTTGCAGATCAGGCCGCCGTCGACCGGCAGCACGACCCCCGTCACGTAGCGCGCTTCGTCCGAGGCGAGGTAGAGCGCCGCGTACGCGACGTCCCACGCGTCGCCCATGCGCTGCATCGGCACGGCCGTCTCACGCGCCCGACGCAGCGCCTGCCTGTCGATGCCGATGGCCGCCGAGATCCCCTCGATGGCCATCGGGGTGTCGATCAGGCCCGGCATGACCGCGTTGGCCCGGATGCCCTGGGCCGCGTACTGGATGGCGATCGTGCGGGTCAGCGCGTGCACTCCGGCCTTGGAGGCGGCGTAGGCGAGCATGGGAAACGGCGGGAAGCGCTCCGCGGCGAGCGACGACACGTTGACGATCGCGCCGCGGCCTTGCTGCGCCATGTGCGGCAGGACGTGCTTGCAGGCGAGGAACATCGACTTGAGGTTCGTGTCCAGGACCCGGTCCCACTCCGCCTCGGCTAGCTCGACCGGCCCGCCCAGGGAGCCGATGCCGACGTTGTTGTGCAGGATGTCGATCCGGCCGAAGGCCTCGATGCAGCGCGCCGCCATCGCGAGGCAGTCCGAATCGCGCGTCACGTCGGCGGCGTACGCCAGGGCGCGCCCCCCCTCGGTTGCGACCTGCTCGCAGGTCTCCTGCGCCGACTCGAGCCGGCGATCCACGGCGAGCACGGCGGCTCCCTCGCGGGCGAAGAGCAGAGCCGTCGCGCGGCCGTTACCCAGCCCTTCGCCGGGTGTCTGCCCCGCACCCACCACGATGGCGACCTTGTCCGACAGCCGACCCGCCATGTGAGCTCCCTTCGCGTCCTCGCCCCGAGGCCCCGGGTGACCTTCCTCGAGCGCCCGATAGCCCGGGTGCCGAGCGCGCCAGTGTATCGACATCGGCGCGGCCCGTCATCAGGGTGGCGCGGCCCGCGACGGACATCTTCGGGCAGGGTGGTCGCGAGTCCCCGGGGACCGCACGGCCAGGAACCGAGACGAGAGGCCCGTGCCGCCCTGGGGCCCGCAGCCGGCTTAGGCCTTGACCGGGTCGCGCCAATCAGCGAAGGACTGCGCTCGATGCCCTCCATTGGCGCCAAAGCAGACGCCGTCGAGCGCCCGGGTGCGCCCTGGTGGATCGCCATCCTCTCCGGGATGGGGCTCCTGGCGGTCCTCGCTCTCCACGCAGGCGCCTACGCCTGGTGGTCGGAGCACGTGACCAAGGCGCTATCGCGCCCCCTGCTGCAATGGATCCTCGCGGCCGCCGTCCTGGTCCACGTCGGCGAGGGTTTGCAGGCACGACGGATTGCCCTGCGTGGCGGTCTGCGCGCGAGTGCGAACGGCTGGTTCTGGCAGACCCTGCTGCTCGGCTTCCCCTCGATGATCCTGCTGCGCCGCCGCATCACGCGCTGAACGCTGCACCACTGCCTGCCTCGGGTCGCACGTGCGCCGCCGCGCTCGCGGCGAGGGGGACCCCGAAGCGTGTGTTGCCCCCGAGGCGTGTTGACACCTCCGCGCCCCGGATACAGCCTGGCCGAAGAGCGGGCCGCCACGAGGTTGCCCCGCCCGGGCCACCGAGAGCCCGCGGCGCCCCGAGCTACCCCCAAGCAGCGATGGTGGAGTCGAGATCCATGAGCGACAGACGCATCTCGCAGCTCATCGAGGTGACGAAGAAGATCAAGCACGGCGACTACCAGGTCGAGGTGCCGGTGGCTCCACCAGACGAGCTCGGCCAGCTCGGGATCGCGCTGCGCGATCTGGCCGGCTCGCTCGAGGAGAGCTATCGCCAGGTGCGCGAGCTCGACGCGATCACCAGCAGCGTGAACTCAGGCTTGCTGCTCGACGACGTGCTCGACAAGATCTACCGCGACTTCAAGGGGCACATCCCGTACGATCGCATCGGCTGCTCGCTGATCGACGCCGACGGACATCGGGTGCGCGCGCAGTGGGCCAGGGCCAGCTACCCCGGGGTCAAGGTGATGAAGGGGTACTCGGCGCCGCTCGCAGGGAGCAGCCTCGAGGACATCTTTCGCACCGGGCGGCCGCGCATCCTGAACGACCTGCTGGAGTACCTGCGCGCCAAGCCGAGCTCCGAGTCGACGCGCCTGATCGTCGCCGAGGGAGTGCGCTCCTCGCTGACCTGCCCGCTGATCGCCAACGGCATCCCCGTGGGCTTCCTGTTCTTCTCCAGCACGCAGCCCGGCACGTACGCCGATGCTCACGTCGAGGTGTACCAGCGGCTCGCCCAGCAGATCTCGGTGATCGTCGAGAAGGGGCGACTGGTCTCGCAGCTCGCCGACCAGAAGGAGGCGATCGCGCGGCAGAACGAGGAGCTCAAGCGCTTGAGCGCGATCAAGAATAGCTTTCTCGGCATGGTCGCGCACGACCTGCGCAACCCGATCGGCAACGTGCAGGCGATCGCCGACCTGCTGCTGGAGCCCGAGTGCGACCTCTCCGTGCAGGAGCGCCAGCGGTTTCTCGAGGACATCCGACGGCAAGCGGCCTACATGCTGCCGCTGCTCAACGACCTGCTCGACGTTGCGGCAATCGAGGACAGCGGTATCGCCCTGCACAAGGAGTGCATCAACCTGGGGACGTTCCTCGCCGAGTGCGCTGCGCGGCACGCGCTGCTCGCCGAGCCCAAGCGAACCCGCGTGGTGCTCGAGCCCGGGGCGGCGGGCTACGTCGAGGCCGACCCGGTGCGCCTGCGACAGGTGGTCGACAACCTGGTCTCCAACGCGGTGAAATTCTCGCCTGCCGGGAGCACGGTGACCGTGCTTGCCTACCGCGCCGACAGGGATTGGCGCGTCGGAGTGCGCGACCAGGGGCCGGGAATCGACGAGGAGGATCGCCGCCGCCTGTTCCGCGAGTTCACGAGCCTGTCGGCGAAGCCGACGGGCAACGAGAAGAGCACCGGGCTGGGCCTGGCCATCACCCGGCGGCTCGTCGAGGCGCACGGCGGCAAGATCGAGGTCGAGTCGGAGCCGGGCAAGGGGACGACCTTCTGGTTCACGCTCCCGCTGTGATGTGGCGCCGCAGGGGGAGTGGTGAAGGGCAGCCGAGTCCGCGATCTGATGCAGAGCGACGTCGTCACGCTCGACGGGGCGGCGCACCTCGACCTGGCCGACGGCCTGATGCGCCAGGACCGCATCCGGCACCTCCCCGTGGTCTCGCACGGGCGCTTGGTGGGGTTGGTCTCGCAGCGCGATCTCTTCCGCGCCGGTGTCTCCTCGGCTGTGGGGGCGGCACCTGGTCAGGAGCGTGCTTTCCTGGGTGAGATTCGCGTGCGCGACGTCGTAGACCGTGCGCATGCCCAGAGCGGCGGGGTCGCGGCCGAGCACCGAGGCAAGAACCTCGCGCACCCCATGCAGGACCAGCTGGCGGTTGGCGAACGACATGTTGGCCGCGCACTGCATCGCCGCGAAGTAGCCCTGCCTCTCGGGCGAGCGGAAGGGCGCGCAGGCGAGCTCGCGGTCGGCGACGTCGAGGTGGTACTCCGAGCGCATCACCGCGAGGTAGTCGTGCACCGAAGCCATAGCCCCAGTGCGCATCGGGCATGGCGAAGCCGTGGCCGACGATGCCCGGGCGCAAGCCGCGAGGCGGCTCCCAGAGGCACTCGGCGCTGCGCCGGATCCCCGGCGGTGCGGCCACGGCGAGCCTCGTCGCGCGCTGCGCGCTCTACGCGGTGGCGACCAGCTTACCCTCGGTCCGGCGGGGCGTGCAGATCGCCTCGAGTGTCTCGGCGACCTCCTGATCGGTCACCTCGCGCACGGCGCTCGAGTGCTCGCGCTCCGCCTCGCGCGCCACGTCGGCGAGCGAAAGGATCCCGACCAGCCGATCGTCGCCCTCGACGACCGGCAAGCGGTGCAGCTGGCGCGTGCACAGGATCTTGACGGCCAGGCTCACCGGGTCGTTCGGATGGCAGCTGCACACCTCGTGCGACATGGCCGTCGAGACCGCGATCTCGTCGAGCGAGCGGCCCTGCGTAAAGGCCGCCATGCAAGCGTCGCGGTCGGTGACCAAGCCGACGACGCGAGGGGCGCCGTCCTCGGCCGGCTTCACGACGGGCACGCAGCCGCAATCCTCCTCCCACATGATCGCTGCCGCCCGGCTGAGCGGGTCGGCGGGCGAGCACGTCCGCACTGTCCGAGTCATGATCTGCTCGACTCTCACGATGCGCTCCTTTCTCGGTCGCGGGACGCGGCGACGTCGCGGGGGCTTCGTCCTTTCTCGAGAGTGCGCTGCCGGGCGAGCGAAGGCGAGCCCCCCGGGATCGCGCCGTCGAGCTGGCCCCATCGGCCCACGATCCTCCCCTGGCGGCTGCCGCACCTCGCGGCCGTCCGATCCCCAGCACGCGGCACCCGCAACGCGCCCTGCCGAGGGGCCCAGCTCGACCGCGACGGGCTCTCGTTGCAAGCTCGAGACCGGCCGTCGATGCGGGCGCAACGAGCGCCACGGCGGGCCCGATCGAGGGGGCGTTCCCAGGGCTGGGAGCGGCCGGGGACGCCGATTCGCGGTGCCGCGAAGCGCGAAGCGCACGGCGCCGGTGAATGCCGTACGTATGGGAATCGCTCGGGACCGGCCGTCGTGGCTCACTGGCACACGATTCGCTGCCTCGACGCCGCGCCGGAAGGGGGCGCCAGGCATGCTGCAGTCGGAGGTGAGGATCGCGAAGTCGGCCGAGGAGAGGCGTGCGGCCAACCTCGCCGACTACGATACGGCGTGCGCCGACTTCTCCTGGGAGCGGGCGCGTGGCGAGCTCGACGGGCTGCCCGGTGGGCGCGGCCTCAACATCGCCCACGAGGCGGTCGACCGCCACGTGGCGGCCGGTCGTGGCGAGATCATGGCGATCCGCTGGCTGGGCCGCGACGGCAGCCGGCGCGAGCTCACGTACGCGGATCTGCGAGGGGCGACGAATCGCTTCGCTGGCGTCTTGCGCGGCCTGGGCGTTGGCAAGGCCGAGCGTGTGTACTTGCTGCTCGGACGCGTGCCCGAGCTGTACGTCGCAGCACTGGGTGCGCTCAAGCGAGGCTGCGTGGTCTGCCCGCTGTTCTCCGCGTTCGGCCCCGAGCCGGTGCGCGCGCGTCTGCAGATAGGCACCGCACGGGTTCTGGTCACCAGCGAAGCGCTCTACGAGCGCAAGGTGGCGGGTTTGCGCGCGACACTCCCGCACCTCGAGCACGTCATCCTCGTGGGCGAGGGCGGCCGCCGCACGCAGGTGCCCGGGACGCTCGACTGGGCCTCGCTCGCCGAGCGGTCGAGCGACGATTTCGCCATCGCGCCGACCCACCCCGAAGATCCCGCCCTGCTGCACTTCACCAGCGGCACCACGGGCCATCCCAAAGGTGCGCTGCACGTGCACCAGGCCGTCGTCGCGCACCACGTCACCGGGCGCCTGGCCCTCGACCTACGCCCCGACGACGTCTTCTGGTGCACGGCCGATCCCGGCTGGGTGACCGGCACCTCCTACGGCATCATCGCGCCGCTGACCAACGGCGTGACCATGGTGGTCGACGAGGCCGACTTCGACCTCGAGCGCTGGTACGGCATCCTCGAGTCGGAGCGCGTCAACGTGTGGTACACGGCGCCCACCGCGATCCGCATGTTGATGAAAGCGGGTGCCGAGCCGGTGCGGCGCTTCGACCTGCGCGCGCTGCGCTTTCTCGCCAGCGTGGGCGAGCCGCTCAACCCCGAGGCGGTCGTGTGGAGCCAGGAGGTCTTCGGCCGGCCGTTCCACGACAACTGGTGGCAGACCGAGACCGGCGGCATCATGATCGCGAACTTCGCCGCCATGGAGGTGCGCCCCGGCTCGATGGGCCGGCCGATGCCCGGCATCGAGGCCGCGATCGTGCGTCGCGTGCGGGAGGACGACGAGCACGTCGAGCGGATCGACGCGCTGGACGTCGAGGGCGAGCTGGCGCTGCGCCCTGGCTGGCCGTCGATGTTCCGCGCCTACTGGAACGAGCCCGAGCGCTACGCGAGGTGCTTCCGCGATGGCTACTACTTGACCGGCGACCTCGCGCGGCGCGACCGTGACGGCTACTTCTGGTTCGTCGGCCGGGCCCCGTGGCCGGGCAGATCGTCAAGGCGTTCGTCGCGCTCAAGCCGGGCTTCGCCGAGTCGCCGGCGCTGCAGCGCGAGCTGCTCGGTTTCGCGCGCAAGCGCCTGGGCGCAGCCGTCGCGCCCAAGGAGATCGATTTCCGGGCCTCGCTGCCCAAGACGCGCAGCGGCAAGATCATGCGACGCCTGCTGCGCGCCCAAGAGCTGGGCCTGCCCGAGGGCGACACCTCGACGCTCGAGGGGGCGTGAGGCGCGCCGGCCACACCATCCAGGGGCAAGGCTCCGCCGTGGACGCCCCAGCTGCGCTCTGCTGGCTGCGCCAGATGCTCCTCATCCGGCGCTTCGAGGAGAAGGCTGCGGAGGTCTACCAGCTGGGCAAGATCCGCGGCTTCCTGCACCTCTGCATCGGCGAGGAGGCCGTGGCCGTGGGCACCATGGCCGCGCTGACGGCCGAGGACGCGATCGTCGCCACGTATCGCGAGCACGGCCATGCCCTGGCGCGCGGCATCGATCCCGGTGCGGTGATGGCCGAGATGTACGGCAAGGCAAGCGGCTGCTGTCGCGGACACGGCGGGTCGATGCACATCTTCGACGTGGCCCGGCGTTTCTACGGCGGCAACGCGATCGTCGGTGGCGGCCTGCCGCTGGCGGTCGGCTTGGCACTCGCCGATCAGATGCAGGGCCGGGCGAGGGTGACGGCCTGCTACTTCGGCGAGGGCGCGGCTGCGGAGGGCGAGTTCCACGAGTCGCTGAACCTGGCCGCGCTGTGGAAGCTGCCGGTGCTGTTCCTCTGCGAGAACAACCTCTATGCCATGGGCACCGCGCTGTGGCGCTCGCAGTCGCGCACCGACGTTGCGGGCAAGGCGGCGGGCTACGGCATGCCGGGCGAGGCGGTCGACGCAATGGACGTGCTCGCGGTGGCTGCCGCCGCGCAGCAGGCAGCGCAGGCCGTGCGCCGCGGCGACGGCCCCCGCCTGCTCGAGCTGCGCACCTACCGCTTCCGGGCTCACTCGATGTACGACCCCGAGCTCTACCGCAGCAAGGCCGAGGTGGAGGAGTGGAAGAAGCGCGATCCCATCCCAGCCCTGGCTCGCCGGCTCGAGGCCGAGGGCGTGCTGCGCGGCGAGGCGCTGGCCGCGCTGGAGAGAGAGGTCGGCGCCGAGGTCGAGGCAGCGGTCGCCTTCGCCGAGGCCGGCCCCTGGGAGCCGGAGGGAGACCTCCTGCGAGACGTGCTGACCCCCGAGGCGCCATGACCCGGATGACCTATCGAGAGGCCCTGCGCGTCGCCCTGCGCGAGGCGCTGCGCGACGATCCGCGCGTCTTCCTGATGGGCGAGGACGTCGGCTGCTACGGTGGCGCGTTTGCCGTGAGCCACGGCCTGCTCGAGGAGTTCGGCCCCGAGCGCGTGCGCGACACCCCTCTCTCCGAGTCGGCCTTCCTGGGCGCCGGCATCGGCGCGGCGCTGGGCGGGATGCGGCCGATCGTCGAGCTGATGACCGTGAACTTCAGTCTGCTGGCTCTCGACCAGATCGTGAACAGCGCGGCCACGCTGCGCCACATGTCCGGCGGCCAGGTGAGCGTGCCGCTGGTCGTGCGCATGGCCACCGGCGGTGGTCGCCAGCTCGCGGCGCAGCACTCGCACAGCCTGGAGGGCTGGTACGCGCACGTGCCGGGGATCACGGTCCTGGCACCGGCCACGATCGACGACGCTCGCTGGATGCTGCCCGCGGCACTGCGCCAGCCCGACCCGGTGTTCCTCTTCGAGCACGCCATGCTCTACCCGATGGAGGGCGAGTGCGACGACGCGCTCGGGCCGGCAGAGATCGGTCGCGCTGCGATTCGCCGTACCGGAGGCGACGTGACGCTGATCGCCCATGGCGGGTCGCTGCCCAAGACGCTGGAGGCGGCTCGGCAGCTCGCCGGGCAGGGCATCGAGGCCGAGGTGATCGACCTGCGCACGCTGCGCCCCTTGGACACCGCGACGCTGCTCGAGTCGGTGCGCCGCACGCACCGCGCCGTGGTCGTCGACGAGGCCTGGCGCAGCGGCAGCTTCGCCGCCGAGGTGAGCGCTCGGATCGTCGAGGGCGCCTTCTACGACCTCGATGCGCCGGTGGCCCGGGTGTGCGCTGCCGAGGTGCCGATTCCCTACGCGCGCCACCTGGAGCAAGCGGCGCTGCCGCAGCCCGAGAGCATCGCGCGAGCGGCACGAGAGATGGTGCGCCGCGATGGCTGAGTTCGTCATGCCGATCCTCGGCGCGGACATGGAGGACGGCACGCTCGTCGAGTGGCGCAAGCGGCCGGGCGAGCCGGTGCGGCGAGGTGACATCGTCGCCGAGGTCGAGACCGACAAGGGCCTGATCGAGGTCGAGGCGTTCGTCGACGGCGTGCTCGAGCAGATCCTGGTGCCGCCGGGAGCCAAGGTTCCGGTGGGCACCGTGCTCGCTCGGATCCGGGAGGAAGGGGCGACGACGCAGGCCACGGTGTCCGCGGCCACTGCGAGCTCCGCGGGTACGGGCGGCTCGGGCTCGGACGTCGCCCCCGCGCGGCCCGTGCCGGCGCCGGGAT
>CAZGUU010000159.1:0-11707 GCA_964529315.1 uncultured Enterobacteriaceae bacterium | reverse complement strand
CTTACGTCCGGTAATCGTGCAGGCCTAGAAACGTCCGGGTGATGTCGGTCATCTCGGCCCGCAGCAGGCGCTGGCGCTCGGGCTCCGCGGGTGGGTCGATGGGTGGGTCGAGCGCCTCGTACTGCGGCGGCGATTCGTAGCGCCAGTGGCTCGACATGGGGAACACGACGACCAGGCGGGGTGGCTCGCGGGTGCCGAGCAGCGCTCGCGCGGTGGCCACGGTGCGCTCGTCGCGCTCCGGATTCGTTCCGCGGGTTTCCTCGTGGAGTGCGAAGTTGGGCTGGCGGATCACCTTGCGCATGTCGAACCACTGCATCGAGGCGCTGGTGAGAAAGTGTGTCTCGAAGCCGTTGGCCTGGAGGAGCTCGGTCAACAGAAGCCGCTCGCCCCGCGGCATCACGCCGCGCCCGCGCCACGGGAGCTCGCTGCTCACCAAGGCGAACAGCCCGTTGAGCGAGTTGGGTGCGTTCGAGTGGTGGTTGGTGAAGCGTGCCCCGCCTCGCGCCCACTCTGCGAGCCGCGGCATGTAGCGCGGATCCAGCGCGTCGGCGCGCCAGCTTTCGAGCACCAGGACCAGCACGTCGGGCCGCACCGTCGCCGGTGCGAGCTGGGCGGCTCTCGTTCCACGCTGGGGTGCGCGCGCACCGGACCGGGCGAAGCTCTTGCGATAGGCGGCCTCTGCGAGCCGCACCGCGGTGGCCGACCCGCCCAAGCGCGCGGGCCCGGCGACGCTCCAGGGCCGGGGCAGGGCGGCATCGATCTGCTCCGTCGCCTCGCTGGCCGGCAGCAGGGCTCGACCACCGATCGCGGCGAGCCAGAGCGCGAGCAGGGCTGCCAGGGCGGGGCCCGGCTGCAGGGCGTGGGGCCAGCGGGCGAGGATCCGGTCGAGTAGCAGCGCGGGCAGCAGCGCCGCGCCGACGATCAGCGTCGCGTGCCGGCCCTGGGCAACCAGGAGCGAGGTGAGCCCCTGCGCTCCCGCCCATCGCAGGGCCTCGGTCTGTGATGCGTGGTCGAGATAGAAGGGTAGATGATTGCCGGTGAAGCCGTAGACCGAGAGGTCGACGGTGAGCCAGAGGAGTGCCGCGACGCTCCACGATACGGCCGCGGTCAGCGCTGCACGCGGCAGGCCCAGCATCGCGAGCAGGGCTGCCAGCACGGTGCCCGGTGCGAGCAGGACGAGGGCGCCGTCGCCGATGGCGAGCCCGAGGAGCGCCATCGGGGGGGGCTGCTCGCCAAGGGCAAGCGACTTCTGGAGCAGGCCCATGCCGAACGGCACGAAGGCCAGCGCTGCCAGCGCAGGCCAGAGAACCACGCGGAGCGCAGCTCTGCTGCTGCTCGGCTGGCTGGCGGCCGGGGCATCGGCCGGTGGCGGCATCACGGGGAGCCCCGCGGCTTTGCGTCCCTGGCCCAGAAGCGCCGCCAGCTCTCCAGGCTCTCGGGGAGCGTGCCGCGTCCCGCATGGTGCTTCGGCCAGTCCGCCGGCGGCTGGTCGAGGGGTCGCTCGGCGGTCTCCGCGCCGTACCACAGCTCGTGCACGCGCCGGACGAAGAGCCAGCGCCCGTCGCGCTGCTGGTAGGTGTCGCGGTAGAGGATCGCCTGCTCGATCCAGCGCGGGCCGTCCTGGATCTGGCCGCGGCAGTAGACCAGGCCGCGAGCTCGGTCGCGGGCCTCGAAGTCGACGATGTGGTTGCCGACGAAGAGGATCGAGACGCCGATTGCGCCGAGCGAGTCGGCGAAGAAGGCGCGCAGCGCCGGGCGGCCGATCGCGTCGCGTCCGACGCGCACGTCCGGGACGAACAGCGAGACCAGCAGGTCGAGGTCGCGCGAGTCGACGGCGAAGGCGTAGCGGTAGGCGAGCTGGCGGATCTCGTCTCGTGCGACCACTCGCTCGACGGGCGTCAAGCCATCGTTTGCCTCGCTCGCGTCGCCGTCGGCCATGGCGGGCGCTCGCTCAGCCGCAGGTGATGCCGCCGTCCATGGAGAGGATCTGGCCCACCATGTAGCGGCCCTCGTCGGAGGCGACGAAGGCGATCAGCGCCGCGATCTCCTCGGGCTCCGAGTAGCCGAGCGGCGAGGTGACGCCCGCCAGGTCGGCCGGCGAGATGCCCTCGGGAAGGCCCCAGGAGCGGAGCATCGGGGTGTTGATTCCCCCTGGCGCGACCGCGTTCACCCGCACGCCGCGCTCGACGTACTCGACGGCGAGCGAGCGGGTCAAGTTCACCACGCCGGCCTTCGAGGCGCAGTAGGCCGCGGAGTACGGCTGCCCCATCAGGCCCGCGTTCGAGGCGATGTTGACGATGTTGCCGCCGCCGTCGAGCAGGTGCGGGAGGACCGCCTGGCACATGAGGAAGGTGCCCGTCAGGTTGACGGCCAGCGTGCGCGACCAGCTCGCGAAGGTCTCCTGGGTGGTGTGCACCAGCCGGCCGATGCCGGCGCAGTTGACCAGCACCTGCGGGCGCCCGAGCTCCGCGGCGATGCGCGCCACCCCGGAGGAGACCGAGTCCGGGTCGCTCACGTCGACGACGTAGGCACGCGCGACGCCCCGCTGCGCCTCGATCTCGCCGACCGTGCGTGTGGCGGCATCGCCCGCGACGTCGACCGCGGCGACGCGCCCGCCCTCGCCGGCCAGACGACGTGCCGTCGCCCGGCCCAGGCCGGAGCCCGCCCCCGTCACTATGCCCACCCGGTCGGTGAAGCGCGCCATCGAAGCCTCCTCTCGTCGCCAGCTGGCCACTGGCCTGCCGGCGAGCTGCCCTTCGGACCCGGCCGTGGCCTGCCGCCGCTCGCCGGCCGAACAGTAGCGCCTCCCCGCTGCGCGCGGCAACAGCTCGACACGGCTCGACGGCAGGTCGCATCGCCGCCGGCCGGCGGCGCGGGGGCGATCGCCGCGCACCCCGCGCTTCCCGTTGCTCGGGGCTCGCTCGCGGAGAATCGCGCCGGGATGGTCGGCCAGGCCGAGCGCAGGCGGGCGGTGACGCGGGAGGCGGCTCTGCTACGCTGCGACTCCGATGTACAGCGGCATCACACGAGGCCTCCATCCCGTGGTCGCCGTCGAGCCCCGCTCGGGGGTGACGCGGCTCACCGTCGAGCTCTCCCCGGAGCTCGCCGCCGACCTGCGCCTGGGCGCCAGCATCTCGGTCGACGGCGTCTGCCTGACCGTGGTCGATTTCTCCGGGCGGCGCGTGAGCTTCGAGGCGGTGGCCGAGACGCTCTCGCGCACCACGCTGGGCGAGCTGCGCGTGGGTCGCGAGGTGAGCGTCGAGCGCTCCTGCCGAGTGGGCGACGAGCTCGGCGGGCACGACGTGTACGGCCACGTGGTCGGCACGGGTACGGTCGTGGCACGAGCCTTCGTCGGCGAGCAGCTCGACCTCGCCATCGGCGTGCCCGCGGCGTGGATGAGGTACATCCTGCCCAAGGGATTCATCGCGCTCGACGGCTCGAGCCTGACCGTGGGCGAGGTGCGGCCCGAGGGATTCGACGTGCACTTGATCCCCGAGACCCTGCGCGTGACCAACCTGGGCCGCAAGCAGGTCGGCGACCGGGTGAACGTCGAGCTCGACGCGCGCACGGTGGCGATCGTCGACACGGTCGAGCGCGTCCTGCGCGAGCGCGGGCTCTCGTCCCGGGCGTGATCGCCCCGCCGAAGCGCTGGCGCCGCTCGGCCGTGTGGGGTCAGGCGCAGCGCCGGGCGAAGAAGACGGCGGTGGCTGCGTCGGCGATGCCGGCCGCGAGCAGCACGCCACCGATCAGCACGTCGCCGCGCACGGCCAGGAAGTAGGCTCCGAGGCCGAGCAGAAGGAGCGAAGCCGCTGCCACGGCGCAAGCGACGACTCGCATCTGTGGGCGGGCAGTGGGCGTGGGTTGCATTACGACCTCCAGGGGAAGCACTCGCTCCGATCTTTCTTCGGTGGCGCTGCGCTTTCCCTTGAGCCCCCCGCGCGCTGCTCGGGTCCGCTGCCGCCGGGGCTGCCCGGTCTCCGGGCTCGTGTCGGGCCACATCGGACTGCCGGCGAGGGCCGACTCCGGCTCGCCCCGGCGCATGGCGCCAGCCGCCGGGATCTTGTCGGTCGCGATGCTTGGGGGATAATCCTCGAATGGGAGCCGCGGCTCGCCACGTGGCGCAGGTGCTGGTGTTCCCGGCCGTCCTGGGTGGCACTCTGGCCGCCGCGATGGCCTTGATGGATGGTGGCATGCCTGCGCCGGTGGTGGTCGGTCTGCTCGGGCTTGCGGCCATGCCGGTGATCGTCGCCTGCGAGTGGGCGCTGCCGGCCCGACCCAAGTGGAATCGCTCGCACGGCGACGTGCGCACGGACTTGGCCCATGCGCTGGTTTCGAGCGGGATCACCCAGCAGGCGCTGCGACCCGTCGTCGACGCGGGCGCCGTGGTCGTCGCCGCCTGGCTCGCGGGCTCCTTGGGCGCGCCGCTTTGGCCGTCGGGCTGGCCGGCGCTCGCCCAGCTCGCGCTCGCGCTGGTCGTCGCCGAGCTGCCCCAGTACTGGCTGCACCGCTGGGAGCACGAGCGCGAGTGGCTGTGGCGCTTCCATGCCGTGCACCACAGCGCGCCTCGGCTCTACTTCCTGAATGCCGCGCGCTTCCATCCGGTCGACCTCGCCCTGGTCTCGTTCGTCGGCTACTTCCCCTTGATCGCGCTCGGCTGCCCGGAGTCGACGATCGCGCTGTTCGCGCTCTTCGACGCGGTCTTCGGGCTCTTGCAGCACGGCAACGTCGACGCGCGCCTGGGGCCGTTGAATCGCGTCTTCAGCATGGCCGAGCCGCACCGCTGGCACCACTCGCGGGTGCTCGCGGAGGCGAACACGAACTACGGCTCGAACCTGATCGTCTGGGATCTGGTGTTCGGCACCTTCTTCCTGCCGCGCGATCGCCGCATGCCCGCCGAGATCGGCATCGCCGACATGCCCGCGTTCCCCACCGGATACCTGGCGCAGATCGCCGCGCCCTTGCGCTGGAAGCGCGTCAAGCAAGAGGCGGTGCGGCTGGCCGCGTGATCCGGCGGTGGCGCCCTCGTGCAGCAGCTACCGCTCGCGTCGATGACCGGGGCGGTAGCGCCGGCGCGGCGGATCGCAGGCACCCCGGGGCTGTCCGGGACTTTCGACCCACGCCCTCAGTGGCTCTCCCTCCACGGATCCCAATCGTCGCGCAGCAGGGGCAGGAGGTCGCGATCGCCGAGGATCTCGCCGTCCAGGACGCGGCGGCGCAGGTCGGTCTCGAGAACCGCCCCGGCCGTGGCCAGGCCGCCGGCGAGCACGCCGGCGATGCCGTGCCCGGAAGGCGTGCTGGCACCGGCGAGAAACAGGCCCGGGATCTCGGTTTGCGGTCCGGGGCGCATCGGGCCCATCTGATCCACCGAGAACTCGATGCCGTAGGACGTGCCGCCGGTGGAGCGCGTGAAGCGCTCCTGAGTGAGCGGACTCGCCGTCTCGCGCCAGTCGATGCGCTCGCGCAGACCGGGCAGCACGCGCTCGGCGGTGCTGATCAGCCGCTCGGCGAGCTGGCTCTTGCGCCGGCGGTACTCCTGGTCCTGGTGGTAGGCGTTGCCCGCCTGGGCGGGCCCCTGGGAGACGCCCCACAGAGCGTAGTCGCTCGGTGCGAGCGTCATGATCTGCAGGTTGGTGTGGCCCGGGGGGGCGAGCCGCGGGTTGCCGGGGTCCTTGAGCGTGGCGGCGGTGACGTAGACGAAGTCCTTCTCCGGAATGCGCCCGGCCTCGAGCTCGTCGTACATCGCCTCGAGGTCGTAGTCGCCCCACATCATGTAGCTGGTGTTGGGCACGCCGTCGGCGGCGAGGTCGCGCTCCACGCCCAGGTAGACGACGAAGAGCGGCAGGGCCATGCGCAGCGCGCGCACCCGCTCGACGGTCTCGCGCGAGAAGTGCTCGGGCCCGACCAGCTCGAGCACCGTGCGCTTCAAGTCGGCGTTGGAGACGACGATCGGTGCGTCGATCTCCTCTCCGTGCGGGGCCAGCGTGACCCCAGCGACGCGCCCGCCCGCGATGCGCACCCGCCCGACGGGCGTGCGCATGCGCACCTCGCCACCCCAGGCGCGGATCGCCTCGACCAGGCGCGCGGCGATCACCTGCCCGCCGCCCTCGGGGTAGAACGCCCCGCGCGAGTAGTGGTCCATGATTCCGGCGGCGAGCGCCGTGGGCGTGCGCGAGGGCCGCACTGCGTAGGTGCCCTGCTCGCCGAGCAGGACGGCCTGGGCGCGCGCCGAGAGGCGGTGCTCGGCGAACAGCTCGGTCACCGGGCGCAGTGCCCAGGCGAAGGTCTCGGGGGCCTGGGTGGCGAGGTCGGCGATGGTCGTCTGGCCGCTGCCCAGGCGGCGAAAGCCCGCGGCCACGGCCTCGAGCACGTCGACCACCCGGCCCAGGGCGGGCGCCTCCTGGGGGAAGGTCTCGAGCAGCCGGGCGCGGTAGCGGTCCCAGCCGGTGGGGATGCGAAAGCGCAGGTCGGGAAAGACCAGCGTCGTGTAGCCGTCGGGGTCGAGCGGGAGGAAGCGGATGCGGTCGTCGAGGCCCAGCCCGCGCAGCACGCGGGTGATCGTGCCCTCGGGGCCGCACTCGCCGATGTAGTGGACGCCGACGTCGAACTCGTAGAGCCGGCCGTGGCGGCGGCGCCGGAAGGTCTGGGTGTTGCCCCCGGCCACATAGTGCGACTCGAGCACCAGGGTGCGCTTGCCCGAGGCGCAGAGGTACGCGGCGCAGGCCAGGCCCCCCAGGCCCGAGCCGATGACGATTGCATCCCATTGTTCGCGCTGCGACATGACGTGAGCCCCCGTGAGATCGCCGTGCTCGGACGAGGAGCGACGGCCGGCCTATCGTGGAGTCGCCTCGGGCAGCCCGCCGTCGACGGGGAGCGTGGCGCCGGTGGTGGGCGTCTGGCGCGTGGCGAAGTAGAGCACGGCGCGGCCGACGTGCTCGGCGGTGACGCGCGCCTTGAGCAGATTGCGCGAGCGGTAGTACTCCTCGAGGCCGGCCTCGTCGAGGCCGCGCGCGCGCATGCGGTCCGGCCCGACGGCCGCCCACAGCCCCGAGCGGCGTGCTCCGTGCGAGAAGACGGCATCGGGCGCGACCATGTTCACCCGCACGTCGTGCTCGGCGAGCTCGAGGCTCGCGATGCGCGCCAGCTGGTGGGAGGCGGCCTTGGTGGCACTGTACGCGCCGAACTTGGCCCCCGGCGCAAAGACGTTCTTGGTCGAGACCAGGACGATGTCGCCGCCCGTGCCCTGCAGGCGGAAGTGGCGCGCCGCCTCGGAGATCACCAGCAGCGTGCCCTCGACGTTCACCCGCTCCAGGCGGCGAAACGCATCGAGCTCGAGCTCGGTGAGCGCCGCGACGTGGGCCAGGCCGGCGTTGACCACCACGAGGTCGACGCCGCCCCAGGTGCGCGACACCGCGGCGAACGCGGCGGCGACCGATGCGGCATCGGTCACGTCGAGCGGAACGCCGGCGACGCGCGGCCCGAAGGACGCACGAAAGCCGGTCGCCGCGTCGTCGAGCGCCTGGCCGGGCAGGTCGGTCACGGCCACGTGGCAGCCCTGCTCGAGCAGGCTCTGGGCGATGCCCGAGCCGATCGCGCCGGCGGCGCCGGTGACGATGGCCACGTGACCGCACAGCGGCGCCTCGGCGCGAGCGAGCTTGGCATGCTGGAAGCCGTGGTACTCCATGTCGAAGAGCTCGGCCTCGGGCAGCGCCTCGTAGCACCCGATGGCGCCCACGCGAGACTTGACGGCCAGGGTGTGCGCCGTCACGTCGAGGGCGATGGTCGCGGCGCCGACGTCGCGGCCGGCGCACAGGGCGCCCAGGCCGGGCACCAGGACGACGCGCGGCAGGGCGTCGAAGTGGCCCAGCCCCTGGGGCAGCCGCGCCGCGTGGCGCTCGAGGTAGGCGCGATACTCCTCCGCGTAGCGGCGCACGGCGGCGCGCAGCGCCTCGGCGAGCGCATCGGGGTCGTCGAAGCGCGGCGCGTCGATCCACAGGGGGAAGGCCTTGGTGCGGATCAGGTGGTCCGAGGTGAGCGGCGGCGTGAGCGCCAGCTCGCGGCCGCGCGGCGAGTCGACGAAGGCCAGCATCTCGGGCGTGACCAGCGGGCGCACGACGACGCGGCGGTAGGGGCGGTCGGGGTCGTCGCTCGGCTGGGCGAGCGCACCGCGTAGCACCGGCGCGACCGCGGCGATCCGCGCGAGCGCCTCGGCCACGGCCGCAGGAGGTGCCACGGCGAGCCGGGCCGCGCCCTGACGCCCGAGCCACTGCTCGGCGCGCGTCACCATCTCGATCATCGTCTCGTAGGAGCTGCGCGCCGTCGGCCCCCAGGTCATGATCCCGTGGCGCATCCACACCATGGCGCGCCGCCCGGGCTGGGCCTCGTAAGCCTCCGCCACGGCGCGCGCGAGCTGGAAGCCCGGCCGCACGTAGCCGAGGACGATCACCTCGTCGCCCAGCGCCTCGCGCACCGCACGCTCGCCGTCGCGCTGGTTGGTCAGCGCGAGGATCGCGTCCGAGTGGCTGTGGTCGACGAACTTCTCGGGCACGAAGGCGTGGACCAGCGTCTCGAGCGAGGGCGTGGCGCTGCGCGCGTCGAACAGGTGCGTGCGCAGCTGGTTGGCCATGGCCGCGTCGTCGAGCTCGGGCAGCGCCCGCAGGCGGCGCAGATAGCCGAGGTCCAGGCCGGGATGCCCCTCGGGCTCGATGGTCGCCAGGTCGTGGCCCGATGCCTTGACGAAGATCGCCGGGATCGTCTCGCCGAGCAGGTCGGTGTGCGTGCTCTTCACCGAGGTGTTGCCGCCGCCGTGCAGCACGAGCTCGTCGTCTGCGCCGAGCAGCCGGCTCGCGTAGGTGCGCAGCGCCAGGTCTTCACCGCAGCGCTGTGCCCAGCGCTCGACGCAGCGCGCGGCCTCTTCGTCCGACCATCGTGACTGCATCTCGAAAAGGCCTCCCTGGCCGCGCGGGGCGGCTTGGCTCGGCTGGGTTCGGCGCTGCCCGGCGCGCCGGCGATCAGCGCCGCGCCAGCGCGTCCATCATGAAGCGTGCGTTCTGCGCCGGCGCCCGGCCGTCGAACACCGCGCTGCCGGTGACGACCAGGTCGACGCCGGCCGTGGCGAACGCGCCGACGTTGTCCCGTGTGATGCCCCCGTCGATGCCGAGCAGGATCCTGCGGCCCGCGCCCGCGATGCGCCGGCGTGCCTCGGCGATGCGTGCCATGGCGCGCGCGATGAAGCGCTGCCCTCCCCAGCCCGGGTTCACGGCGAGCAGCAGCACCAGGTCGATCTCGTCGAGCAGCGGGTCGATCGCCTCGAGCGGGGTGCCGGGATTCAGCGCCAGGCCGCGCACGATGCCGCGCGCCGGGTCGTTGGCGTTCGTCATCGCGCCGAGCTGCTGCAGGACGCGGTGCACGTGCGTGCACGACTCGGCGTGGATGGTGATCAGGTCCGCCCCGGCGGCGACCCAGTCGGCGAGCTTGTCGAGCGGGTCGCGGATCATCAGGTGGACGTCCTTGAGCAGCGGCGTGCGCATTGCCCGGACCAGCGGCGGGCCGACGGTCATCATCGGCGTGAAGCAGCCGTCCATGGCGTCGACGTGCACCAGGCGCACACCGGTGCCCTCGAGTAGGGCGAGCTCGGCGCCGAGATCCATCAGGTCGGCGGTGAGCATGCCGACGCTGATCGTCGGCGAGAGGCTCTCGAGCAGGGCCACGGTGCTGGGCGTCTCACCCAAGAGCGGCTCCGAATCCGGCGGAGTTCGAGCGGCCGGCTCGTCAGCCGGCGGCGCGAGCGTCGCGCTTCTTCTCGTGGCGCAGCGTCTGGTAGAGATCGAAGGCGTCCTTGGGCTTCATGTCGCGGTGGACGACGGCGCCCACCGCCTGGATCATCGCCGTCGGGGCCTCGGACTGGAAGATGTTGCGCCCCATGTCCACGCCCGCCGCGCCCTCCGAGACCGCCCGATGCGCCATGGCCAGAGCCTCGAGCTCGGGCAGCTTCTTGCCCCCGGCCATGACGATCGGCACCGGACAGGACGCCGTGACCGTCTCGAATCCCTGCTCGACGTAGTAGGTCTTCACGAACTGCGCGCCCAGCTCCGCGCAGATGCGGCAGGCGAGGCGGAAGTAGCGCGCGTCGCGCGTCATGCTCTTGCCCACCGCCGTGACGCCCAGGGTGGGGATGCCATAGCGCAGGCCAGCATCGACCAGCCGGGTCAAGTTGTGGATCGACTGGGTCTCGAACTCGCCGCCGACGAACACCTGCACCGCCATGGCCGCGACACCCAGGCGCACCGCGTCCTCGACGTCCACCGCGAGCTGCTCGTTGGACAGCTCCTTCAAGATGCTCGGCCCGCCGCTCGCGCGCAGGACCACGCCGCGGGTGAACGAGGCGGGGATCGTGCTGCGCAGCACGCCGCGGGTGAGCATCAAGGCGCTCGCGTGCGGCAAGAGAGGGACGATGTTCACGTCGACCCGCTCGAGGCCCGAGGTGGGCCCCTGGAAGTAGCCGTGGTCGATGGCCAGCATCACGGTGCGCCCCGAGGCGGGCTCGAAGATGCGCGCCAGGCGGTTTTGCATCCCCCAGTCGAGCGCCGTCGAGCCCTTGAGGAAGAAGGCATCCCGGGGCGCGGGCACGTCCAGGTAGAAGTCCTTCGTATCCTTCACGTCGTCGAGGTCAGCCACGCCTTGGCCTCCTGGGGGAACGCCGCAGGAATTGCGGGGGGATCGAGACGATTGCGCAAAAGCTCGCCCGGAGTCAAGGTCAGCGGAGCGCTCGGGTGGTGCGCCGAGAGGGCGAGCCTCGCTGCGCCCCTTCAGGCCGAGGCCGCCGCGGGCAGGCGCACCGTGAAGGTCGTGCCCTCGCCCGGCGCGCTCGCGACCGCGATGCTGCCGCCGTGCGCCTCGACCAGCGTGCGCGTGAGGTGCAGGCCGAGGCCGGTTCCGGGGATGCCCTTGTCGCGGTGGAAGCGCGCGTACTTGGTGAAGAGCCGTGCCAGATCGCTCTCGCCGAGACCATAGCCGGTGTCGGCGACGCGCAGCAGCGCGCCGCCGGGACCACTCGAGACCTCGACCTCGACCCGGCCCGCCGGCGTGTACTTGATCGCATTGCCCACCAGGTTGGCGACGATGCGGTCGAGCTGGCGGCGGTCGGCGCGCACCGGGGCGAGGGCGACGCGCAGGTCGAGGCGCAGGCCCTTCTGCTCGGCGGCCGGCTGCAGCCGCGCGACGATGGCTCGGGTCACCTCGCCCAGGTCGAGTTCGGTGCACTCGAGCACCGGTGTGCCGCGGTCGATCGCCGCCATGTGCAGGTAGTTCGCCACCAGGTCGGCCACCGCCTCCAGGTGTGCGACGATCGAGCCGCCGAGCGCGACCAGCTCGAGGTCGTCGCGCTCGCGTAGCTGGTCGAGCAGGATCTCGCCGTAGCCCAGGGCGACCGACACCGGGTTGCTGATGTCGTGGCGCAGCATGGCGAGGAACTCGGCGCGGGTGTCGCTGCGCGAGACGTCGAGGGCGAGCGCCGAGCAGCTGGCGACGATCGCCAGCAGGCGGCGGTCGTCGTCCAGGCGACGTGCGTCGCCCCGGCTGTGGACCAGGAGGAGGCCGGTGACGGAGCCGCGCAGGCGCAGCGGCGTGCCGAG
Source organism: uncultured Enterobacteriaceae bacterium (assembly GCA_964529315.1). Taxonomy (GTDB): domain Bacteria; phylum Desulfobacterota; class Binatia; order UBA12015; family UBA12015; genus CAZGUU01. The sequence continues at coordinate 77 of CAZGUU010000159.1, read as the reverse complement.
CAGCACGCCGCCCGGCACGCCGCGTCCGAGCCACGGCGGCGGCGCGACTCCGGCGAGGGTGACCGGCTCGTCGGCGG
>CAZGUU010000158.1:0-11750 GCA_964529315.1 uncultured Enterobacteriaceae bacterium | reverse complement strand
GTGCGGGGAACCGGGCCGGCCGGCGCGGTGCAGATCGCGGACGTGGAGCGAGCCGCGGCGCTGCGGGAAGCAACAGGGCGGCGAGAGGGACCCGCACCGGGGACGACGGGAAGGGAGCTCCCCGGTGAGCGGCCGAGCGCATCGCCGGCGGGTGCGCCTGCGGCGCAGATCGAGGTGCCAGCGGAGGCCTCCCCGGCGCTCCGTGCGGGTCGCCCCGACCTCGCGGAGCGCCTGGCGCGCATGCGCCAGACGATCGCCGCCGCCATGGCTCGGTCCAAGCGCGAGATTCCGCATTACTACCTGAGCACCCAGATCGACATGCACGCGGCGCTCGCCTGGCTCACCGCCGCCAACCTCGACCGGCCGGTCGGCGAGCGGCTTCTCCCCGGCGTGCTCCTGCTCCGAGCCGTGGCGCTGGCGCTGCGCGAGGTGCCGGAGCTCAATGGCCACTGGGTCGATGGCCACGCCGAGCGCAGCTCCGCCGTGCACCTCGGCGTGGCCATCTCGCTGCGCGGTGGCGGCCTGGTCGCACCCGCCATCCAGAGCGCCGACGAGATCGGGGTGGACGAGCTGATGCACCGCCTGCGCGATCTGGTGCAGCGCGCGCGCGCCGGGACCCTGCGCAGCTCGGAGCTCTCCTCGCCGACCATCACGGTCACCAACCTCGGCGATCAGGGCGTCGAGACCGTGTTCGGCGTGATCTACCCGCCGCAGGTGGCGATCGTCGGCTTCGGCAAGGTCGTCGAGCGGCCCTGGTCGCTGGGCAGCGAGATCGTTTCCTGTCCGGTGGTCACGGGGACGCTCTCCGGGGACCACCGAGCGAGCGACGGCCACCAGGGGGCACGCTTCCTGGCGACGATCGACCGCCTGCTGCAGAAGCCCGAGGCCCTATGAAACGCGAGGAGATCCGGAGCACCGTCCTGCGCCTGCTCGGCGCCATCGCGCCCGAGGCCGACCTGGACTCGCTGCTTCCCGACGAGAGCTTGCGCGATCGGCTCGACCTGGACTCGATGGACTTCCTGAACTTCGTGACCGCGCTCGACGACGAGCTGCACGTCTCGATTCCCGAGTCCGACTACGGCGAGCTGGCGACCCTCGAGGGCTGCGTCACGCACGTCGAGCAGCTGCTCGGGGCGCGGTAGGCGAGGAGCCTACCCCCCGGCGCGAGGCCGACCGCGCCGGGGGGCAGCGGGCTGGCGAGCCTCGGCGTCAGGCGCTCGTCGCGCGCCGGCTCATGGGCGCGACGGTGCTCGCCTGGGGGCCCTTCTCGCCGGGCTCCTCGACGAAGCGGACCTCGGTGCCGACGGTCAGACGGTCGTAGCCGCCATTGAGCACGCTGTTGCGATGGAAGTAGATCTCGCGGCCGTCGGCGGTCTCGAGAAAGCCGTAGTCCTCCTCCGGGAAGAGGCGCACGACGCGTGCCGGGGGCGGCGCCTCGTGACTCTTGACCACGCCGCGGCGCCGGCGTGCGAGATCTTCCAGGCGCCGCTCGACGGCGTCGAAGGCGTCGCGGATCGCGACGTAGACGTCCTCGTGGGCGTGGTTTTCCGCCGGGTCACGCCCGACGACGATCTCGCCGCTGGGAACCGTCAGGTGGATGCGTACGTGGTAGACCCGCCCGTGTTGGTGGCGGCGGTGCGGCGCCTCGACGATCACCCGGCAGCTCGTGATCCGGTCGAAGAAGCGCTCGAGCTTGTCCGCGCGTTCGCGGATCTTCCCCTCGATCGCCTCGGATGATTGCAGGTCGCGGAAGGTGATGCTCAGTGGCAGCTCCATGATCCTCGCTCTCCGTCCCTCGTCCGGCCGTCCGATGGCTGGACCGGCCCCCCCGCCTCTTGCAAGCTCGCTGCCAGCGAGATCCTGCGCCACTACGCCGGGGGCGTCGTCGTCCCACGCAATCGGGGCGTGCTCCGTTCCCAATCGTGCAAACCGCACCGCCGGACGCAAGCCCTCGCGGAGAGGTTCTCGAAGGGCGTCGAGCCCACCCCGGGATTACGGTTCGGGCGTCGAGGAGCTCGCTGGACAGCGGCTTCCCCGGAAGCTACCGTTCATGGGCTCGCCAAGCCCGTCGCGTGCGGCTCCCGCGACGGAAGCCTGCGGAGCGACCCGACCCAGCATCGAAGATCCTCGTGAGCCCGAACCAGGAGGTCCGGTGTACGGCTCGTTCGAGCTTCGTCTCTCGCGTAGCGATGGCGCGGCGGCTCGCAGCGCCCGGGCTGCGGGTGTCGCCGCAGGGGCCAAGGGAGGGCCGGCGTGATCCCGCGGCGCAGCCGGCGTGACGAGAGGCCCAAGGTCACGGACCCGCTCCTGGTCGGCTCCCGTGTCGATGCCGTGTGCAGCCGCTGCAAGCGCACCACGCCGCATGTCCTGATCCGCAAGCTGGGGAGCAAGCCGACCAGCGTGCAGTGCAGCGTCTGTGCGGTGGAGCATGCCTTCCGTGCGCCCCGCCCGGCGAGCGCCGCTCCCGCGCTGCCCTCGACGGCCACTCCGGAGGACGTCTGGCGCCGCAGCATGAGCCGCGCCCGGGGCGTGGCCATCCCGTACGCCATGACGGGGCACTATGCGGTCGGCCAGAAGCTGAGCCATGCGAGCTTCGGCGACGGAGTGGTCGCTGCGCTGCCCAGCAGCACGGTCTGCGAGGTGATCTTCGCCAACGGTCGCACCAAGCTGCTGATGCGGGGCTGAGCCCGAGCGCCACAGCTGGGTCCTAATGCAGCGGCCGATCTGCTGGCTGCGGCTTGCCTTTCGGCCCTGCGGGCCCTGCGTCGTACCATGCAGGTACGACTCGGGCCCTTAAGGCCTGCAAGGCTGCGCCTCGCCTGGCATCTCGACCGCCTCGCTGCGGACCCAGCTGTGGTGTTCGGGCTCAGAGGGCCAGGTGGTCGCGCGGTGGGTTCATCCGGCGCACGAGAGCACGGTGCGGATGCCTCGGCCGGCGCGCAGATCGTCCAGCGCCTGGTTGATCTCGCCGAGCGGCCGGCGTGCGGTGATCAGCCGCTCGAGATCGAGCCGGCCCGCCTGCCAGAGGGAGACCAGGCGCGGCACGTCGCGTAGGGCGTTGCAGCTGCCCAGGGCGCAGCCGACGACCTTCTTCTCGCTCAGGGTGAACGCCGCGGCCATGGGGATGTGCACCGAGTCCTGCAGCGGCGCCGCCCCGACGCAGACCGTGGTGCCGCCGTTGCGCGTCGCCATGACACCGGCCAGGATCAGGCTCTCGCGGCCGACGGCGTCGAAGGCGTAGTCGACGCCGATGCCGGTGACCTCGAGGGCCCGGCTGGCGATGTCCGTGGTGCCCGGGTCGATCGCTTCGGTCGCACCGAGCTCGAGGGCCACCGCGCGGCGAGCGGCCAGCGGGTCGGCCGCCAGGATGCGCGAGGCGCCGGCCAGGCGCGCGCCCTGGACGATCGAGAGGCCGATGCCGCCCAGGCCGATCACCAGGACGCTCGAGCCCTCCACGACGCGAGCCGTGTTCAGCACCGCACCCACACCGGTCTGCACGGCGCAGCCGATGACGCAGGCGACCTCGAGGGGCACGTCGCCGGGAAGCTTCACCGCGCCGGTCACCGGCGTGATGACGCTCTCGGCGAATGCGCCCAGGCCCACGCCGCGGTAGACGGTCGTCCCGTGGTGCGACAGGCCGGTGGTCCCGTCGGCCAGGGTATTCGTCTGGATGCCGGCCGCGTTCACGCACACGCCGGGCTCGCCGCGCACGCACCAGTAGCAGGTGCCGCACGCCGGCAGCGGAGTCAGCAGGACGTGGTCGCCGGGGGCGAGCCCGGTCACGTCCGGTCCCACGGCATCGACCACACCCGCGGCCTCGTGTCCCAGGATGACCGGCGTCGGGCTCGGGTACACGCCGTCGAAGACGCTCAGGTCGGAGTGGCACACCCCGCAATGGCTCACGCGCACGCGCACCTGCCCGGCGCGCGGCTCCGCGATCTCCACGTCGTCCCAGAGAACCAGAGGCTTGCCCGCCTCCTCGAGAACCGCTGCTCGCATCTCGCCTCCCCCCGCGCCACCCTGGCGCGCCAGCCCCTACCTCGCGATCCGCTCGGTCCTTTGCAACCGGTGTGGCCGGCGCGACGTCTCGCATCTGCGGGCTGGCTGCGCGGGTGACCCTGGAGTAGCCCGAGCGCGCTACGCCTCGCAGATCGACTGCACCCGCGACGAGCGGGGCGCCTACCCCGCGTCCTGCGGCTACATGCGAGCCTTCGTCAAGCGCCACGAGCCCTTCTGGACGACGCATGTCGGTGGAGAGGCGCACCGGGCGCAGGCCCGATGCTCGTGGTTGCCGCGCACCCGGACGACGAGGCTCTGGGCGCTGCCGGCGCGATCGCCCGGGCCAGAGCGAGCGGGCGGCGGGTGCTCGTGGCAGTCGTGACCAATGGCGACAGCTGGCTTCGCCAGAAGCGCGGCTCGTCGTGAAGCGAAGCCGGGTCGTGCGACCCAGCGCTCGCGGTCCCGCGGGCGCTGGCCGAGCGGGGCCACGGCGAACGATTGCAGCTCACGGCTGGCTCACCGCTCGGCCGGCGAGCGGCTCCCGAAGACGCCGGCCAGGCCGTGCGACAGGGCCGCGCGGATATCGGCGAGCGCCTGCGGCGCGAGCAGCGCGAGCGCGCCCAGGTACGCCGCAGCGCCGACCAGCACCTGGACCGCCAGGATCAGGGCCGGCGGGCAGGCGAAGAGCACCTGGGTGACGGACGCCACCACTGCCGCCATGCACGCTGCGGCGAGCGCCTGTGGCGCGATCGCGCGCAGCAGCGCGCGCACCGGCAGCCCGATGACGCGCAGCCCTGCAAGGAGGGCCACGCTGCCCGACGCGACGGCGGCGAGCACGAGCGCCAGGGCCGCACCGGAGGTGCCGTACCCGATCAGCAGCCAAAGGAGCAGCACTAGGGCCGGCAGCCGAACCGCCAGGAGACCGGGAATCCATCCCGGGCGGCCGCCGGCCTTGAAGACGTCCCCCGTAGTGCCGACCAGCGAGCTGACCAGGCCGAAGAAGGCGAACACCCGCAAGGGTGCGATGACGCCCTCCCAGCGCTCCGGGTACAGAGCGTGGACCAAGGCCGGTGCGACCAGCGCAAGGCCCAGAGCCGATGGGAAAGAGATCGTCGTGACCAGGCGAACGACGCGCAGGTAGGCCGCCTGCCATCGGGGGCGGTCCTCGTGCAGCAGCACGTAGGTCGGAAACGCCACCTGGTTGGTGATCAGGGAGAGCGTCCGCGAGGGCAGGCAGCCCCAGCGAAACGAGGTCGTGTAGACCCCCAGCGCCGCGCTGCCCAGCACGCGGCCGACGGCGATGGTGTCGAGGTAGGAGCCGATGAAGCCGAGCACGTTGCCGGCGACCAGGTGACGGCCGAAGTGCACGAGCTCGCGCAGGCGCTGTCGATGGAAGCCACCCCGAGGCCACCAGGGCACCAGCAGCCAGGCGGCCGCGCCCGTGGTGAGCGTGCCCGCGAGGTGCCCCGCGACCAGCGCCCAGCAGCCGGCCCCGGCGACGGCCAGGGAGATGCCCACCAGCGCCATGGCGAGTGAGCCCGCGACGTTTGCCATCGCGCGAGAGCGCAGCGCGAGCTCCTTGGTGAGGATCGCCAGAGGGGCGATGCTCAGGCCACGCAGGACGAAGTCCAGCGCCAGGACGCGCAGGATGGGAACGACCGCGTGCTGCTCGAAGAGCCACGCCACCAGCGGGGCCGCAGTGGCGGCCGCGGCCCACGCCAGGAGACCAGTGAACGGGGTGGTCCAGGCGACCGTGCTCGCCGCTTCGCGCACCTCGTCGCGGCGGGCGATCAGCGCGGCCTCGAGGCCCGAGTCGTGGAAGGGGCCGAGGAAGGCGAGCGTCAAGCTGGCGATGGCCACCAGGCCGTAGTCGGCCGGGCTGAGCAGGCTCGCCAGGATCACGTGCGTTACGAGCTGGATGCCCTGGGTGGCGGCGAGCGACAGTCCGATCCAGGCGGCACCCTGCGCCGCCCGGCCCGCCAGACCCCTGGCCGGCCGTGAGCCCGAGTCGAGCGCCGGTGCAAGGGCGCCACTCGCGTCCGGCACCGGGGTCGGGGCATCGGGCATGGGCCCTCGCAGGACGGCCGGGCTCACGGGGATACCCCGCTCTCCCGGGAAGCTCGTGCGCACGCGCGCTCGACCGGGTCGCGCAGCGCGGTGGCCACGGCACGGTGCCCCACGGCGTTCAGGTGGTAATCGTCGCGCAGGAAGGCCCTGGTGCCCAGATCCCTCAGCGCCAAGGCCGTATTCGCGAACGGCGTGTCGAGCTCGCGGGCAAGCCCGGTCAGGTGGTGCTCGTAGCGGTCGTCATGCGTGTAGTCGCGGTCCTCGAAGCCGTAGGCGGCGTACGGTAGGCGCTCGTCGCGGTAGACGCGATTGCTCTCCGTGCTCACCTGCACGTCGAGCGGGAGGAAGGCGAGGATCGCCAGGCCGAGCCAGAGGGACCGGCGAAGGGTGCTCGACGAGATCATGGCGCAGCGACGGCGTCGGCGATGGTCGCCGCGGCCAGACGATGGCCGGCCGGAGTCCAGTGCATGTCCTCCGGGAAGTAGAGCCGATGGCGCGCTCTGGCACGCAGCGGGCCGAGGAGATCGACGAAGTCGATCTCCTCGGCGCCGGCGAAGCGGCGCAGACGATCGGCGAAGCTCGTGTCGACCAGCGTCCGGGGGTCGGTGACGAAGCCCTGGGATTCGAGGAGCGGCAGCGGCTCGGGCGAGACCTGGAAGGCCGCAGGTATGTAGATCAAGACGGCTCTCGCGCCCGCCGAGCGCGCCGTGCGGTGGATCTCGCGCAACGCGCCCTCCATCTCGACCCAGGCGGCCTCGTGGCGTTCCGGCACAAAGGCCATCTCGAGAAACGCCTCGGGCCGCACCATGGCCATCAGCAGACGCATCGGCCCCTGGTCGGGCGCGACCTCGTGGCGATAGGTGCCGGCCAGCACCGGGGCGATCTCGCTCACCGTGCCCGGCGGCAGGCTTGCCAGCCGCGCCTCGACATCGGCTCTGCGGTGGTAGCGACCGGCGAGCTCGAGGAGAATCTCCCGCCAGCGGCTCTGCGCCGTCGCCGCTGCGTCGTGCGGCGGTGCCGCTAGCGAGGCGGTGGCCTGCAATCCTGCGGCGAGTTCGCCGCGCTCCCCGGCGGCTGTGGGCCGGCGCTCTGCTGGTGCGCGCCTGGCCAGCGCCTGGGCGGCGTATCCATAGAGTGCGGGCCACAGCGACTGAACGAGGCGCTTGACCCAGGGGCGCACTTCGAGGACCGCCGCGCGGGCCTCGCGCATCACCTCGGGCAGGAAGCGACGTCCCGTCTCGCGCAGGGTTGCGATGTCGCCTACGTCGTTGGCCATGACGGCCACCAGGACGATGTCGGGTTGGTAGGCGAGGCCGACCTCCTCGAGATGTCGGCGGTGATCGAGCGTGTTGGTTCCCTGTACGCCGAGGTTCACCACCTCGTAGCCGTGCTCGGGATCGCGCCGGCGCAGCAGTGACTCGAGGTGGCGCGTGTAGGCCTGGCTCGCGGCGACGCCGTAGCCCTGCGTGAAGGAGTCGCCCAGGGCTACGACGCGCACCACGCCGGGTGGCTTGGGGCTCGGCAAGCGCCGTTCGCGAAAGCCGAGCGCGTTGCTGCGCATCCACACCGCGAACTCCTTCTGCGCGAGCAGGCGGTGGGTATTCGCCTCGCCGCGCAGGGCGGCGACGCCCGGGTCGAGGTAGGCCACGAGACGGTCGCAGGCCGTGAGCGCGACGAGCACGCTCACGGCGGCGAGGGCGGCGGCACCGGCGAGACGCGCAAGGCCGAGCCAGAGGCGCGATGTCTTGGCGTCCGAGCCCGGCGAGAGGCGGCCGAGCCCGCTCGAAGCCGCGCCGGTCGCGATCGCCTCGCCGGATCGCGAGTGTAGCCCAGTATCCATCACTGCCTCCTGAGGACCAGCGTGGCATCGAAGACCGGATTGCCGACGTGGCGGTGCTCGAGCATGTACCAGCGCAGGAGCGGGAGGGCGCCAGGGGTGTGGAGGCAGGCCGACTTCGCCAGGTTGCGCCAGGCCGAGCGGCCCCTCACCCGGAAACGCTCTCGGTTGAAGATCGCCTCGGGCATCCACACGCGCTCACGGTGAATCAGGTCGAAGCCGGCCGCCTCGGCGTACCAGCGGATGGTCTCCTCGCCGAGGAAGAAGAGGTGCTCGCCGAGCTCCCAGGAGACCTGGTGATGCGGCTGCGCGCCCGGGCCGATCTCGCTGGTGTGCAGGAGGAGGATCCCAGCCGGGCCGAGCACACGGCGTACCTGCCGAAGGGTGCCGGCGGGCGTGGTGAGGTGCGAAAAGACGTCGATCATCGTCACCGCAGCAAACGAGCCAGCCTCGAGCTCGAGCTCCTCGAGCGGGCGGTCGTGAACCTTGACGCCGGTCAGGCGCCGGGCGAGCGCCAGGCGCTCGAAGGCGAGCTCGATGCCCTCGACCTGGAGTCCGCGCTCTCGCGCCAAGCAGATCAGCGTGCCGGCGCCGCAGCCCAGATCCAGCCAGCGGCCCCCGGGTGCGAATCGCAGGCCGAGCTCGACGTAACGCCGGTAGTGCGCCTCGAGCGCGCGCTCGGCCGCGAGCTTGTCCTGCGCGCCCAGAACCCGCCCGTGGTTGCCGAAGCCGCCGCGTGCGAGCTCGGCCAGGCGCCGCTCGTGAGAGGGCGGGCGAGCCACGGCGTAGAGGCCACAGGTCGGGCAGCGGCCGAGGTCGTGGCCGTCGAGGGAGAAGGCGTGCTCCCAGGTCGCAGACTCGCAGCAATCACACGGCGCTGCCGTCATCTCCCACTCCTCGTTCGAAGTCGTCCGGTGAGCCCTGCGGAGCGAGCCGTTGCGGCAAGCCATGAGTTTGCGAGCGGGGCGCGGCCCTGATAGCGGTCGGTGCGTCTCTCCCGCGGGCCTCGATCATGGGAACCGACCGGGAAGCCGCACGAATCCGGCAGGTGTACGACGCATACGCCCGCAGCCGCTCCACGCGCGCGCGCTGGGACGAGGCCAACCCGGGCAACGCCGCCATCCTCGCCGAGCGCTCCTGCGGCGTCGCGCGGGCCCTCGAACGGCACGGGCTGGTGCCGCTCGACGCCGCGCGTGTGCTCGAGGTCGGCTGTGGCACGGGCGACGTCTTGGCCGGGCTGCGCGCGCTCGGTGCGCGCGCAGAAAATCTCGACGGCGTCGACCTGCTCCCCGAGCGGGTCGCCGAGGCGCGCCGCCGCTACCCGGAGATCCGCTGGCGATGCGGGAACGCCGAATCGCTGGGCTTCCCCGACGCCTGCTTCGATCTGGTCGTGACCTTCACCGTCTTCAGCTCGATCCTCGACCAGGCGATGGCGCAGAACCTGGTGCACGAGATCGAGCGCGTGCTTCGCCCCGGTGGCGCGTTGCTGTGGTACGATTTCCGCGTCGGCAACCCCTACAACCGCCACGTGCGCGGGATGTCGCTGCGGCGCCTGCGCAGGCTCCTGCCGGGATGGCGTCTCGACTTGCGCAGCGTCACGTTGCTGCCACCGCTTGCACGTCGTCTCGGGCCGAGCACGCGGATCCTCTACCCGTTCCTCGCGCGCGTGCCGCTGCTGCGCACCCACCACGTCGGGCTGCTCCATCGGGGCGACGCCGGCGGCGCTTGACGGCACGTCGGCAGGCCGACGACCAAGCGTGCGAGCCGCTTCCCGCGGCTCGTCTTCGACGCCCGGCCGGAAACATCGGCTTGCGCACGGCAGGCGGCCTTGATAGCGACACGACACCTGCCGATACGCAACGGTGATTGACGGCGCCACGGACGCGCGCCAACCCCCACGACCGAGGTGAAGGCTCCGGCACGATCGTGCCGCTCGCGGCCGATCTTGCCGCGAGAGTGCCGGTGTAGTGCGCGGCGAGCTGCGTGCGCGCTGTGTTTCGCCAGGTCGAACCCACTGGCACCGACATTGCTCCGGGGACTCTGTACCCAGAGGCGGATGGGCTGCGTCGGGGTGGTTTTGGGGGTTGTTGAGGGATGCTCGCAGCAAGGTGGTTGGTGGTCGTCGGTCTTTCCTTCCTTTTCCATCTCGGAGTTCTCGAAAGCTCGGCAAAGGCATTCTCTCCCACGTTGTCCGGCGCGCCGGCATGGGGCGACGGGAAGTCCTGCCTGCCGCTGGGCGCGGTCGGTGGGGATAGCGCGGTGACCTATCGCATCGCGGATCTCGGCGCTCGCTCGGTGCGGGGTGCATACGTCCGGCTGCCGATTCCACGGGCATCCGGGGCGGTGCGCCCGCGCGTGGTATTGACGCTGGAGAGGGACGTCGATGGCCGTCCTTCGGGCGAGACGCTGGCGTCGGCCGAGCTCGCGGTGGCGGGAGCCTCGCCGTGGCTGTACGCCGCCCTGGGCGACGTCGCGCTGAGCGCCGGAGAGGCGCATCATGTGGTCCTCCGAATCGCGGCTTCGTCGGAGCGTTGGCGCACTTCGGTGTGCTTTCTCAAGCACGACGAGGCGCGCCCGGCTGCGACCCAGCCGTGGTCGGCCCTCTGGCTCGGAGCGTCGGGCTGGCATTCTCGCGACACGGACAGCTCGTGGCTCGAGCCGGTCTTTCTGGTGCGCTTCTCCGACGGGGAGATCTGGGGACAGCCCTACTCGCGCGTGCGGCGCGAGGTGGTGCGCGACGGAGCGTTGACGGCGGAATTCGTCGCCGCGCAGGACTTCGTCGCCGACGGCGTGACGGCGCGTCTGTCGGCATCGTCGGCGACCGCACCGGTCGACTACGAGCTGACCGATCGGGACGGCGCGGTCCTGGCCAGCGGCGCCCTGGCCGCCGGCGACGGGAGCGAGCCGTGGTCGGACGCCTTCGGGGCCGCGCTCCCGAGCCAGGTCGAGCTGGTCGGCGGAGACTCCTACCGCTTTTCGCTGCGCCGGCCGGCATCGTCGTCGGGCGAGGCGAGCTACGTGCACATGACCCCGATCAGCGACTTCGCGGGCGACGACGGCGCGAGCCACGCGGCGCTGGGCCTGTCGGCCGCCGGTGCTGCGGCGCCGCTCGCCAGCGACGGGAGCGGAGGCTCCGCTTTCCCGAAGCGCGCCCTGTCTGTCTCCTTCAGCGGCGAGCTGGCCGATGCCGGCAACCTGGCGCCCAACCCGAGCTTCGAGACCAATCCCTTGGTCGACTACTTCACCAACTCGAGCACGGCGAGCGGGGCGATCTTCTCGAGCGCCACGGACGCGGCCCTCTCGGGTAGCCGCTCCATCAAGATCGTGGCAACGCACGGCTCGAGCGAGCTCGCGCGGTGGATGAGCCAGAACCAGCGCATCGTGGTGGTGCCCGGTGCGACGTACACGGCTTCCATCCAGCTCAAGGCCAAGAGCGTCGCGAATCTGGCGCGGCTGGCGATGAACTTCTGGGACGGCACGGGCTGGAGCCACCTGGCGACGGTCGAATCCGTGAAGACGGTGGCCGGGACCCGCGATTGGACGCTGATCGAGGTGAGCGGGGTCGCTCCGGCGAAGGCCGGCTACCTGCGCGTGGAGGCTCGGCTGAACGGCCCGGGAACGCTATGGGGCGACAAGGTGTCCGTCCGGCAAGTTGCGGCGGCCCCCACACCGACCCCGACTCCCAAGCCCGCACCGACCCCCACGCCGACTCCGACTCCGACTCCGACTCCCAAGCCGACCCCGACCCCCACGCCGACCCCCACTCCCACGCCGACCCCCACCCCCACGCCCACCCCCACACCCAACCCCCCCCCGCACCCCACGCCCGCCCCCGCGACCCCGGCCC
>CAZGUU010000157.1:0-11793 GCA_964529315.1 uncultured Enterobacteriaceae bacterium | reverse complement strand
GCCGCCGCGCACCGCGGAGCCGCCGCGCACCGCCGAGGCGGAGCCCGCTGCGCGAGCGGAGGCATCGCCCGCCACGCGCGCGCCCGCGCCGCAGGTGAGCGCTGGCGAAGGGCTTGCGGCTTGCGAAACCGCCGAGGCGAGCTGCGTCGTGGCGACCGCTGCGCTGGAGACGCCCGAGGCGAGCTGCGGCGAGCAGGGGCCAGCGACGAGTCCGGGAGAGGGCGCCCCGGGCTCCGGCCTGCCGCAGGCGCAGCTCGCAGTCGCGCCTTCGGCCCACGGGCACGACGTGGCGAGCCAGGCCGGCGCGACGCAGGCGGCCGCGCCCTCGGCGGACGAGGTGGGGCGTGTGGCGGCCTGTCGCTGGCGACGCGTGGCCGGGGGCGTTCCGTTCTGTGCGCCGGATCCCGACACGGCCGAGTACCGCGCCGATTCGGCGATCAAGCGCCTGGTCACGCGCATCGACCGCGCCGGCACCAGCCCCGCCGCGCTCCAGCTCCCCCACGGCACCTCCGGCGCCGTGGGCCGGTATCTCGCAGCCGACCTCGAGTTCCTGCAACGCGCCCAGGACGGCTGGCTGCTGCCGGCGGCCACTGCCTACGAGAAAGCGTTGCGCTCGGCGCCACGCTTCGTCGACGCGCCGCGCGCCCGGGCCAACATCGCGCTGGTCTATCACGCGATCGGCTTCGAGCCGGAGCTGATGGTCGCCATGACCTTCCCCGGCAATCCGGCGGCGCCGGTGGCCACCGCGCTGCTCGGCGACCTGGTGCTCGCCCGGGGCGATGTCCAACGCGCCATCGCGCTCTACGAGGTCGCGTCGGCCACGGCCGGGCTGCCCGAATGCCTGGCGCTGCGCGGCCTGGCCCGACTGGCGATCGACCAGGGCCGCGCGCAGGAGGGGCGATCGCTGCTCGAGCAGCTCGAGTCCAAGTGCACGATGCTCGCCGAAGACCCCGCCACGCGCTGGTTGCGCGCCAAGCTCGTGGCGGCCGAGGGAGATCCGGCGAACGCGGTTTCGGCGCTGGCCGGCCTCGAGCCGCAGCTGCCGGCTCGCGAGCGCGGCCTTCTGCTCGGGGACCTCGCTGCCGTCGCTCGTGCGGCGGGCGACCACGCCACTGCTCGCAGCGCCTACGAGAAGCTCGCCAGCGGCACGCTCGGGCGCCATCCCGTGCGCGGAGCCGCCGGCGCGCTGGCACGGCTCGACGCCCAGGGCGGCAAGCCGGAGGCGGCGCTGCGTCGTCTGGCCGACCTGCCGATCGACGAGGCGGTGCAGGTCGAGGAGCTCGTGCAGCGCGAGACGATCGGCCGTCTGCTCGCCGCGGGCAAGCCGAAGGAGGCGCTCACCCTGCTGCTCGGCCACGGGATCGCCCCGGAGAGATTGCCCCTCGAGGACCAGGTGCGGGTCGCGCGTGCGCTGCGCGAGATGGGGCTCCTGCCCGAGGCCGCACGCGTCCTGGCCAACGTCGCTCGGACGACCGGAGGGCCGCCTCCGGAGAGCTACTGGGAGGAGCAGGGTGCGCACGCGCTGGCCGGCGGCGACGGCGCCGCGGCACTCGGCGTGGCCGACGCCTGGCGGCGGGCTCGCGCCGGCAAGGCCTCGGCCGGGGAGCTCGAGCTGCGCGGCCGGGCGATGATCCATGGTGGGGACCTGCGCGGTGCGCCGCTCCTCGCCACGGGCGAGCTCGCCGCGGCCGATGCCGCTCGCGCACGCGAGCTGTCGCTGGCGCTGGCCCCGGCCCTGCGCGCCAGCGATCCGGCGACCAGCGCCGCGCTGGTGCAGCGCGCCTTGGAGGCGCCTGAGCTTCCGGCGCTCCCGCCCGAGCGCGTCGCGGCTGCGCTGGTCGAGCTCGGCGAGGCGTCCGAGGCCGCGGGCGACGTGGCCGGGGCGCTCGAGGCATTTCGCCGGATCGCTCGCGAGCACCCCGAGCACGCTGTCGCGATCGACGCCAAGTATCGCGTGGAGCGCCTCGCCGCGCGCTCCGGCGCCGCGAGCCCTGCAGGAGTCGCCACCGGCGGGGGCGGCGCCTCGGGCAAGCCGGGCGTCGCGGAGGCCGCAGCCGGAGGCAGCGAGGATCCGCTGGCGCAGCGCATCGCCAAGCTGGCCCGCGCGATCGACGAGATGGCGGCGCAGCGTCCGGCCGCAGCCCGCGGAGCCGAGAAGGAGAGGCCGTGAATCAGGAGATCGCGAGCGAAACCCAGATCGCCGAGCTGCACTCCGCGTTCCGCACCTTCACCAGTGCCACGGCGACGCTCGAGCGCGAGTTCCGCACGCTGCAGGATCAGGCGCACGAGCTGCGCCTGCAGCTCGACGACAAGCACCGCGCGCTCATGCAGAGCCTCGAGCGCCAGCGGCGCCTCGAGGTGCAGGCGCTGCGCCAAGGCCGCCTGGCGGCGATGGGCGAGATGGCGGCGATGCTGGCGCACGAGGTGCGCAACCCGCTCGGGGCCATGGAGCTGTTCGCCCGCCTGCTGCTCGACGAGGTGCGCGACCGGCCCGAGGCGAGCCGCCTGGGCGAGCAGGTCACGCGCGGCATCCAGGACCTGAACCACCTGGTGACCAACATCCTCGAGTACGCGCGGCTGCCCGAGCCCGACCTGTGCGTGGTCAGCGTCGCCGGCGTGGTCGACGACGCGCTGCGCGTCGTCGACCCGTTGCTCGGCTCCGCCGTGCGCGTCGAGCGGCGCTCGACGGGTGCCGGCGCCTGGCTGCTCGACCGTGCGCTGCTCGGCCAGGCGCTGGTCAACCTGCTGCGCAACGCGTGCGACGCCATGGCCGGCCCGGGCGTGCTCTCGGTGGACGTCGCGGCCGACGACGATCGCCTGCGCATCGTGGTGATCGACAGCGGCCCCGGTGTGCCGCCGGGCAGCGAGGCATCGATCTTCGATCCGTTCTTCACCACCAAGGCGCGCGGCACGGGGCTAGGGCTCGCGGTGGCGCGTGCGGCGGTGGCGTCCCACGGCGGGACGCTCGCCCTCGAGCCGAGCTCGTCGGGCGCGCGCTTCGCCATCACGCTCCCGGCCGGACAGGTGGCCCTGCCGGCCCTGGAGACATCGAGAGCCGGGCGGCCGTCGCCGTCCGCGCTGGAAGAGGGCACATGGAACGCATTCTAGTCGTCGACGACGAGGCCAGCATGAGGCTGGCCCTGACCGAGGTGCTGCGCAGGAGCGGCTTCGAGGTCACCGCGGTGGAGAGCGGTGTGGCGGCCTTGAGCGAGCTCGCCGAGCGCGCCTACGGCATGGTGATCTCGGACATGCGCATGCCCGGCATGGGCGGCGCGGACCTGCTCGCTGCGGTCCAGGCGCAGCGGCCCGGGCTGCCCATGGTGATGATCACCGCGTACGGCACGGTCGAGGACGCGGTGGCCGCGATGAAGGCGGGTGCGCGCGAGTTCCTCACCAAGCCGTTCTCGCCGCGCGACCTGCTGCACCTGGTCGAGGGAATCCTGCGCGAGCCCAGCGGCGCCTGCGCCGCCCCGGGGGACGAGGCCGCTTCGGGCGAGGCCGTCGCGGGCGGCGGGGGCCCGGCCGCAGCCTCGACGGCTGCCGAGGCAGCGTGCGCCACCGTGGACCGGCGCATCGTCAGCCGCTCGGCGGCGATGCAGCAGATCCTCGAGGTCGCGCAGGCCGTCTCGGGAAGCCGCGCCCCGGTGCTCGTGCAGGGCGAGAGCGGCACGGGCAAGGAGCTGCTGGCGCGCTTCGTCCACTTCTCCGGGTCGCGCCGGGCGCACCCGTTCGTCGCGGTGAACTGCGCTGCGCTGCCGCGCGAGCTGCTCGAGAGCGAGCTCTTCGGTCACGAGCGGGGCGCGTTCACCGGGGCGATCGCCCGCAAGCTGGGCAAGTTCGAGCTCGCCGACAAGGGCACCATCCTGCTCGACGAGGTGAGCGAGATGGAGCCGGCGCTGCAGGCCAAGCTGCTGCGCGTCCTGCAGGAGCGCGAGGTCGATCGGCTGGGCGGCAGCCGCCCGGTGGCGATCGACGCCCGGGTGATCGCCACGACCAACCGCGACCTGAAGGCCGCCGTCGCCTCGGGCAGCTTCCGCCGCGACCTCTACTACCGCCTGCACGTCGTGCCGCTGGTCCTGCCGCCGCTGCGCGAGCGCAGCGAGGACATCGACGCGCTGCTCGACCACTTCGCGGCCCGCTTCGCCGCCGGCCGACCGGTCGCCTTCACCGCAGAGGCACGAGCCGCGCTGCGCCGCCACCCTTGGCCGGGCAACGTCCGCGAGCTCGAGCACGTCGTCGAGCGGGCGATCCTGCTGTCGCACTCGGGGACCATCGGCGCCGAGGCCCTGCTGCTCGACGAGGAAGCGCAGGCCGAGGTGCCGAGCGCTCAGGCCGACGCCAGCTCGCTCGCCGGACGCACGGTGCACGAGGTCGAGCGTCAGCTGATCTTCGCCACCTTGAAGCGCACCAACAACAACCGCAGCCACGCGGCCCGGATGCTCGGCATCAGCGTGCGCACGCTGCGCAACAAGCTCTCCGAGTACCGCACCAGCGGCGTGGTCGAGGCGCACGCCTCGTGAGCGCGCGCGACGACAATCTGACCTGGGCAGAAGTTGCCGTCAGGCCTTTGGCCTGCCGCGCGGCGTCACGGCGCGGGAGCGGCCGGCGAAGCCGCGCGAAACGGTGCTTTGCCGCGTGGCGAGCCTCCTCGGAGGCTCTTCGACCCGTGGAACGAGGCTTGCTGCTCCTGGCCGCTCGGGGCTCCAGCGGAGCGCAGAGATCCGCGTCGATCGCCGACGGATAGGGGATCGACGGAGGGCAGGATGGACATCTTCGGACCAGTGCTTCGCGGGCTTGCCGGGGCGCTCGACCTGCACCAGGCGCGTCACCGGGTGATCACCGAGAACCTCGCCAACGTCGAGACGCCGGGCTACCGAGCGCGTGAGCTGGAGTTCGACGACGCATTGCGCAGGGCCTTCGATCGCGACCCGCGCGACGGCGAGAGCACGGTGCCCGCGCCGACGGTGGACCGCGGCGCGGCGGTGAAGATCGACGGCAACTCGGTCGATGCCGACATCGAGATGGCGCGCCTCTCCGAGAACTCCTTCCGCATCACTGCCCTCTCGCGCCTGCTGGCGCGCAAGTACGCGGGCCTCAAGGACGCGATCACGGAGATGAAGTGATGGACCTCGCGAGCACCCTGTCGATCAGCGCGAGCGGGCTGGCGGCGCAGCGCCTGCGCATGGACGTGATCGCAGCCAACCTGGCCAATGCGAGCAGCACGACCGGCCCGCAGGGCGGGCCCTACAAGCGCAAGGACGTGGTGCTCGAGGCGATGCCGCAGAGCGCGGAGTTCGGCGACCTGCTCGGCGCCGAGGGCGCCGGTGGAACGGCGGTGCGCGTCTCGCGCATCGAGGAGGACCGGCAGCCTCCGCGCATGTCGTTCGACCCGGGCCATCCGCACGCCAACCAGGACGGCTACGTGGCGATGCCCAACGTGAACGTGATGACCGAGATGGTCGACCTGATGGCTGCGACGCGCGCCTACGAGGCCAACGTCGCGGCCTTGAACGCGACCAAGCGCGTCCTCGAGAGCGCTCTCGAGATCGGACAGGTGTGAGATGGTGATCGACGACATCGGTGCGCTGCGCGGCGCAAGCCCGGTCGCGCCGCAGGTCAAGCCCGCCGAGCCGGGAGCCAAGGGGACGTCCTTCGGCGAGGTGCTCAAGGGCTCGCTCAGCGAGGTGAGCCAGCTGCAGCAGAAGGCCGACGCGGCGATCACCGCGCTGGCCACGGGCGACAAGGCGAGCCTGCACGAGACCATGATCGCGATGGAGCAGGCCTCGATCTCCTTCAAGCTGATGATGCAGGTGCGCAACAAGATCGTCGAGGCCTACCAGGAGATCATGCGCACGCAGGTCTGACCGGGCGACGCCGCCCGCTGACGGCGGGCCCCGCTTTCCGCGGAGCCCGGGAGAGCCAGAGCCGAGATCATGGACCGAGCGCGAACCATCGTCCTCCAGCTGCGCGACTTCTTCCTCGCGCTGCCGCCGGCGCGGCGCGTCTCGTTCGCCGTGCTCACCGGCGGGATCCTGGTCGCGACGCTGGCGCTCGCCTTGTGGGTGCAGCGACCGCAGTGGGCCGTGCTGTTCGCCAACCTCGACGGCAGCGATGCCGGCGCGGTGGTCGACTACCTGAAGGCCGAGAAGATCCCCTATCGGATCGGCGACGGCGGATCCTCGATCGAGGTCTCGCAGGGCAAGGTCTACGAGCTACGCATGCTGCTCGCCGGGCGCGGCATCCCGCAGGGCGGGGGCGGCGTGGGCTTCGAGATCTTCGACAAGCAGACCCTGGGCATGACGGACTTCGTGCAGCGCCTGGACTACCAGCGCGCCCTGCAGGGGGAGCTCGCCCGAACGATCGCCGGCCTGGCGGCGGTCGAGGGGGCGCGCGTCCATCTGGCGCTGCCCGAGCGCTCGCTGTTCGTCACCCAGGAGCGCCACCCCTCGGCCTCGGTGGTCGTCAAGCTGCGCCCCGGCCGCAAGCTCTCGCAGGAGCAGGTCGCGGGCATCGTGCACCTGGTCGCGGCCAGCGTCGAGGGGCTCAAGCCCGCCGCCGTGACGATCGTCGACACCGGCGGAACGGTGCTGACCACCGACCGCGACGATGCCGGCGATCGCGGCGTCGCCGAGGCGATGCGCTCGCAGCAGAAGGAGATCGAGCAGGGCTACGTGGACCGCGTCGAGAGCATGCTCGAGCGCGTCCTGGGTCCGGGCCACGCGGTGGCTCGGGCCACGGTGACCCTGGACCTCGCCCAGGTGGAGAAGACCGAGGAGGTCTTCGACCCCGACCGCACGGCGCTCAAGAGCGAGCGGCGCAACTCGGAGAAGAGCGCCGCCGCGGGGCCCTCCGGCGTTCCCGGGGTGACCGCCACGCTGACCAACGAGCCGGCCCCGCCGCAGACCGTCGAGGGGCCGCAGTCCGAGCGCGAGGACTCGGTGCGCAGCTACGAGATCACCAAGGTGACCAGCCGGCGCATCGAGCCGATGGGAGGAATCCGCAAGCTGACCATCGCCGTGCTGGTCGACGGGGTGGCGCAGGGCGAGGGGGCCACCAAGACCTTCGTGCCGCGGCCGGCGGAGGAGATCGAGCGCTACAAGGAGCTGGTCAAGCGCGTGGTCGGCTTCAACGCCGAGCGCGGCGACGAGATCGAGATGGTGAGCGCGCCGTTCCAGACGGCGGCCGTGGAGCCGATCGAGGCGCCGAGCCTGCTCGCCCGGCTGGCCGGCTGGTCGGACGGCCTCTGGCGAGTGGCCGGGCTGGCCGTCGTCCTGCTCGTCGCCCTGATGGTCGTGCGACCCTTCCTGCTGGCGATGGTCGATCGCGCCCCGGTGGCGGCGCCCCGGGCGGCCGTGGCGACGGTCGAAACCACGAGCTCGCCGCAGGTGCGCGAGATCGGCCGCTTGACGGAGATCGCCCGCCAGCACCCGGTGCAGACCGCGCTGGTGATCAAGCAGTGGGTGACCGGGGAGGGTGAGGGGTGACCGTCGAGCGCCTCGGCGGGCCCGAGAAGGCCGCGGTTCTGCTCCTCTCGCTGGGCACCGAGGTGGCCAGCGAGGTGATGCGCCACCTGGGCGAGAGCGAGATGCGCAAGGTCGTCCAGGCCCTGGCGCGCGTGCGTGCGGTCGATCCCGAGCAGATCGAGCACGTGGGCAAGGAGCTCACCAGCTCGCTCGGCGGCCAGTCGCACCTCCCGGTCGACGGGCGAGACTTCGCCAAGACCGTGGTCAGCCGCGCGATCGCCGCCAAGTCGCAGGCCGGGGCGGCGCCGAGCCCAGAGATGGTCGCCGAGCTGGAGAAGAGCGTCGCCGGCGAGAGCGGTCTCGCCGGCGTGCTCGAGGGCGTTCCCGCGCCCGGGCTGGCGGCGCTGCTCGAGAAGGAGCACCCCCAGGTCGCCGCGGTGGTCCTGGCCCATCTCGAGGCCGCCCAGGCGGCCGAGATCGTCGCGCGCCTGCCCGAGGAGATGCAGAGCGACGTCGTCGAGCGCATGGCGCGGCTCGCCTCGCTGCCCGAGCAGCTCAGCGCCGAGATCGGTGCCGCGCTGCAGGACCAGGTGAAGGCGGTGATCAAGCCCGAGGGCAGCCCGGTCGGCGGCCCCCGCGCGGTGGCCGAGCTGATGAACCAGATCGACAAGGACGTCGAGGCACGGGTCCTCGAGGCCATGGAGAGGAACGACTCCGAGCTGGTCACGCAGATCCGCGCCCTGATGTTCACCTTCGAGGACTGCGGCGGGCTGGACAACCGCAGCCTGCAGACCCTGCTCAAGGAGGTGGCGCGCGAGGATCTGCTGCTGTCGCTCAAGACGGCGAGCCCCGAGCTCTCGGCGAAGATCTTCTCCAACGTATCGAGCCGCGCCGCGGAGATCCTCAAGGAGGACCTCTCCTCGATGGGCGGCGTCAAGCTGACCGAGGTCGAGGCGGCGCAGGCGCGCGTGGTGGCGACGCTGCGCGAGCTCGAGGCCGCAGGCAAGGTGGTCATCGCCGGTAAGGGCAAGGGCGATGTCCTCGTTTGAGCCCTTGTGCCTGGCGGCCGATGCGGGGATCGACTTCGCGCCGCTGATCGGCGGCGCGGGCTCCGCGGCCGGGCAGCGGCGCGAGAGTATCTTCCCCGACGTCCGCGAGGGGGGCGAGGGGCGGTCGGCAGGCGCAGAGAGCCCGGCGCAGCGCGAGGCGACGAGGCGGCGCGAGCAGGAGCAGCGCGAGGCGTACGAGCGCGGAGTGGCGGCCGGGCTGGCTCAGGCCGAGGAGCGCGTGCACGCCGACCTGGTCGCCCTGGGCGAGGCGATCACCGAGGTGGCGCGCTTTCGCTCCACGCTGCTCGAGCGCTATCACGGCGAGCTGCTCGAGCTGTCGCTCGAGGTCGCCCGCAAGGTGGTCAAGCGCGAGCTCACCGCGCATCCCGAGCACTGGATCGGCATGATCCGCGACGGCGTGCAGAAGGCCGTCGATCGCGAGCGCATTCGCGTGCGGGTCGGACATCTGCTGCACGGCTTCCTGCACGACCACCTGGCCGAGCTGCGCGCCCAGCTCGAGGAGGTGAAGGACCTCGAGCTGCTCGAGGACCTCGCCCTGCCGGCGACCGGCTGCGTGATCGAGACCTCGTTCGGCGACGTCGATCTGGGAATCGACAGTCAGCTCGCGGCGATCGGCGCCGCGCTCCTGGATCCCACGTGACCGTCGGGCTCGACCTCGGCCTGGCTCGGGAGCGTCTGCGCGGCGTCGACCCGGTGCGCTTCAGCGGCCGTGTGACCGAGGTGATCGGTCTGGTCATCGAGGGCAGCGGGCCGGGCCTGCCGATCGGCGGGGTGTGCGCCATCGAGACGCGCAACGGCCGCGGAGCGATCAGCGCCGAGGTGGTCGGCTTCCGCAAGAACCGCGTGCTCATGATGCCGCTGGGCGACGTCACCGGGATCGAGCCGGGCAATCGCATCGTCGTGACCCACGAGCGCCCGGCGGTCGGCGTCGGCAAGGCGCTGCTCGGCCGCGTGCTCGACGGCCTGGGCACGCCGCTCGACGGTGGCGGGCCGATCGCCGCGGAGCGCACCGTCGCGCTGCACGGCCGCACGATCAACCCGCTCGAGCGCCAACCGATCCGCGAGCCGCTCGAGCTCGGCGTGCGCGCGCTCGACACGATGCTCACCTGCGGGCGTGGCCAGCGCCTGGGGATCTTCGCCGGCTCGGGGGTGGGCAAGAGCTCTCTGCTCGGCATGATCGCGCGCTCGACGCGCGCCCAGGTGAACGTCGTCGGGCTGATCGGCGAGCGCGGCCGCGAGGTGCGCGAGTTCCTCGAGCGCGACCTGGGGCCCGAAGGCCTGGCCCGCTCGGTGGTGGTGGTCGCAACCTCCGACCAGCCGCCGCTGGTGCGCGTGCGCGGCGCCCTGCTGGCCACCGCGATCGCCGAGCACTTCCGCGACGCCGGGCTCGACGTGATGCTCATGATGGACTCGCTCACGCGCCTGGCCATGGCGCAGCGCGAGGTCGGCCTGTCGATCGGCGAGCCACCCTCGGCGCGGGGCTACACGCCGTCGGTGTTCGCCCTGCTGCCGCGGCTGGTCGAGCGCGCCGGGTCGACGCAGCGGGGCAGCGTGACCGGGCTCTACACCGTGCTGGTCGAGGGCGACGACATGAACGAGCCGGTGGCCGACACCGTGCGCGGCCTGCTCGACGGGCACGTCGTGCTCTCGCGGGCGCTGGCCGAGCAGAATCACTTTCCGGCGATCGACGTGCTGCGCAGCGTCTCGCGCCTGATGACCGACATCGTGCCGCAGGCCCAGCTCGCCCACGCCGCGCAGGTGCGCGACTGGCTGGCCGCCTACCGCGACACCGAGGACCTGATCCACATCGGCGCCTACAGCCCGGGGAGCAACCCGCGCGTCGACCAGGCGATCGCCCGGCGCGGGGCGATCGATGCCTTCCTGCGCCAGGGGCTGATGGAGCGCTCGACGCTCACGCAGGGCGCGGCCAAGCTCGCCGCGCTCGCCGGAGGGAGCTGACCGTGGCCAAGTTCCGGCTGGAGCGCGTGCTGCGCTTGCGCGAGCGGGTGCGCGAGCTGCGCCAGCTCGAGGCGGGTGCGCTGGGAGCGCGCCGCGGTGCGCTCGAGTCGCTGCGCCAGCAGGCCGACCTCGACCGCGAGCGCGTCCTCGAGGAGCAGGGCCGGGCGGCGGTCGCACGTCCGATGGGTGTCGAGGAGCTGCGGCTCGGCCTCGTCTATGCCGAGGCGCTCGCGGCGACCGAGGCGCGGCTCGCCCGCGAGGTCGCCGAGGCCGAGCAGGCGCTGCTCGCCAAGCGCGAGGAGGTCGCGCGCGAGCGGCGCGAGGAGCGCAAGCTGCTCCGCTTGGAGGAGCTGCACCGCGAGCGCGTCGAAGCGCGCGAGGCTCGCCACGCGGAGCTGCTGCTCGACGAGCTGGCGCTGAACCGCCGTGGCCGCCCGGGAGGGGAGGGGCAGACCTGTGGATCGTGAGCCGAGCTCGCCCGAAGCCGCCGTCGCGGCAGCACCCGCCTCGAGCCCGAGCGGGCGCGCGTCGCGCGCCCTGCGCGTGGCGCGCGGGCTGATCGCTCTGGCCGTCGTAGCCAAGCTCTCGCTGCTCGGTGGCTGGGCGCACCGCGCCCTCGCGCAGGGGCCGCAGAGCGCGCCGCCGAGCGCACTTGCCAGCGAGGTCTCGGCGCCGCCGGCCAACCCAGCCTCGTCCGCCGCTCGCCCGGCGACCTCGCCCGCAGCTCATGCTGCAGCCGCACCGGAATCGCACGCCGCGGCCGGGCACGACGCGCAAGCCAAAGCGGCACCGGCCGCTGGCGAGGCGAGCCTCGAGGTGCGCCGGCTGCTCGACTCGCTCGCCCGCCGTCAAGCAGAGCTCGACGGGCGGGAGAAGGAGCTCGCCGCGCGCGAGCAGCGCCTCGCGGTCCATCAGCGGGACGTGAGCGAGAAGGTGGCGCGCCTCGAGGAGATCGAGAAGGCCCTGCGCTCCCAGGCCAAGCAGGCCGGAGCGGCCTCCGACGACGCCGCGACGTCGCTGGCCAAGGTCTACTCGGCGATGAAGCCGGCCGACGCTGCGCCGATCCTCGAGCAGCTCGACGAGGCCACGGTCCTGCGCATCCTGGCCAGGATGAAGGAGAAGCAGGTCGGCGAGATCCTCCCGCTGATGAAGCGCGACCGGGCGATCGTCCTGACGCGCAGCCTGGCCGGGGCGCGCTGAATCCGGGAATGCGCGGCGGGCCGCGCCCGCCGCGGCGGGTGATGTGCCGGCTGCCGGTCGGCCTTCGGCCTCGCCGCTCCGGCGACGTACCGCCCGGGCCG
>CAZGUU010000156.1:0-11825 GCA_964529315.1 uncultured Enterobacteriaceae bacterium | reverse complement strand
GGGGCGCCGCAGCCCAGCTCGGCGAGCCGCGCCTCGGCGCTCGGAGCGTCGAGCTCGTCGATCAGGTCGCGCGCCGCCGCGTCGGCGATGCCCATGGTCTGCTCGCGCCGCGAGCGGAAGAGCTCGCCGAAGGCGCGCTGCACGAAGCCCGTATGCTGGGCGTGCCTCTCCTCGAAGCGCGCCAGGGCGGGTGCGCCCGGGGTGCGCTCCCAGATCGGCCCCTCGCCCTCGAGGTGCAGGCCGAGGCGCCGGGCGACCAGCTCGCGCTCGACGGAATCTGCCGGCAGCAGGTGGATCTGTCGCTCGTCGGCGATCTGCAAGGCGTGCTCGACGCGGCGCAGCCAGCGGTACGCCGCCGCGAGGGCCTCGCCCTCCGCGGCCTCGAGCAACCCCACCTCGACCAGCAGGAGCAGCGAGCGTAGCGTTGCGGGATCGCGCAAGCGGCGATCGCGGCCGCCGTGCACCAGCGAGAACGACTGCACCAGAAACTCGACCTCGCGGATGCCGCCGGCTCCGAGCTTGACGTCTCGCCCCCCGCGGCCACGGCTGCGCACCTGCTCGTCGACGCGCGCCTTCATCTGCTCGAGGTCGGCGATCATGGTGTAGTCGAGCGTGCGCCGGTAGATGAACGGCGCGAGCTCGGCGAGCAGCTCCGCCGCGAGATCGACGTCGCCGCCGACCGGCCGAGCCTTGAAGAGCGCCGCCCGCTCCCAGGTCTGGCCGAACGCCTCGTAGTAGCCGACGGTCGCCTGCAAGGGGCTGGTGAGTGGCCCGTTCATGCCGTCGGGGCGCAGGCGTAGGTCGACCCGGAAGACGAAGCCGTCGCCGGTGACCTCGGAGAGCAGGCGCGTCGAGCGCTCGGCCAGGCGCGTGAAGAAGGGCAGCGTCGGCAGCGAGCCGCGCGGGCCGCCGGCGCTCGGCGGGCCATCGGCCTCGTGAACGAAGATCAGGTCGACATCGGAGCTGTAGTTGAGCTCGCGCGCACCGAGCTTGCCCATGCCCAGCACGCCGAAGCGGTTGCGCCGTCCCGGGGCGAGCAGGAGCTCGCCGTACTCGGCCTCCACCTGCCGGCGCGCCAGCCGCGCGGCGGTGGCGATCGCGTGCTCGGCCGTGGAGCTCAGACTCTCGAGGGTTTCCTCGACGCTCGCCAGGCCCCAAAGGTCGCGCGCCCCGATGCGCAGGTAGCAGCGCTGGCGCCAACGACGCAGCGCCGCGCCAGCTCGGGCCGGATCGTCGGCTACCGCGCCGTCGAGCACGGCGTCGTCGAGCTCGGGGCAGGCGTCCTCGCCGCGCACCGCGCGGCACAGCCAGCCGTGCCACTCGGGATCCTCGCACAGGACGCGTACCAGCGCGGTGCTGCCGCCGAGCAGGGCGAGCAAGGCGATGCGCTCTCGCGCTGCGAGGTCCGCGAGTCGCCGGGGATCGCCGGGCAGGTCCAGGGCGCGAGCCAGGGCCAGCTCGGGTGCCGCGGCGAAGCTCGCCTCGTGCGCCAGATCGTGGCTCGCGACGCCAGTCACCTGCGCGAGCCGGTCGACCACCGGGCTGGTCGGCGACGGGTCGCCCGCTAGCGTTGCGTCGGCCATGCCCCGGCGCTCAGGCGGCGCAGCTCCCGGGAGCCTCGATCTGCTCGGCGAAGCCGGCCAGGCTCTCGAGCGAGCGCGCCGCCAGAGCCAGCTTCTTCTCCACGCCGCGCAGCCGGCCACTCGTGAGTGGAGGGAAGAGTCCGTAATTTGCATTGACCGGCTGGAAGTCGCGTCGCCCGGGCTGCGTCACGTAGGCGACCAGCGAGCCCAGCGCGGTCGTCGCAGGCGGAACGAGCGCCCCCTGCCCGAGCACCAGGCGGGCCGCGTTCACCCCGGCGAGCCATCCGGCGCTGGTCGACTCGAGGTAGCCCTCGACGCCGATCAGCTGGCCGGCGAGCAGCAGATCGGGACGCCGGCGCGTCTGCAGCGTCGGCAGAAGAACCTCGGGCGACTCGACGAAGGTGTTGCGATGCAGGCTGCCCAGGCGGGCGAATTCGGCCTGCTCGAGCCCGGGGATGGTGCGCAGGACGCGGCGCTGCTCGGGATGGGTCATCTTGGTCTGGAAGCCGACCAGGTTGAACAGC
This sequence comes from uncultured Enterobacteriaceae bacterium, assembly GCA_964529315.1. Classification (GTDB taxonomy): domain Bacteria; phylum Desulfobacterota; class Binatia; order UBA12015; family UBA12015; genus CAZGUU01. Next base: position 9,718 of record CAZGUU010000156.1, on the reverse strand, counting down.
GTCGCGTCGCGGTCGTCCTGGCGCAGCTGCACGACGGCGTGGGGTCGCCGTCCGGTCCGGGGATCGGTCAGGCCCACCGGCTTCAAAGGCCCGAAGGCGAGAGTGTCGCGCCCGCGCCGGGCCATCTCCTCGATCGGCAGGCAGCCCTCGAAGTGCACGCAGCGCTCGAAGTCCCGCGACGGAACCTTCTCGGCGGCCAGGATGTCCTCGACCAGGCGCTCGTACTGCTCGCGATCCAGTGGGCAGTTCAGGTAGTCGTCGCCGCCCTTGCCGTAGCGCGAGGCGCGAAACGCCTTGCTCATGTCGATCGACTCGGCGGTGACGATCGGCGCGATCGAGTCGTAGAAGTAGAGGTAGCCCCGCCCGAGCAGGCCACGCAACGCCTCGGCGAGCGCCGCCGAGGTGAGCGGCCCCGAGGCCAGGATGGTCGGCCCCGCGGGCAGCTCGACGACCTCGCCGCGGTGCAATCGGATGCGTGGCTCTCCTTCGATCGCCGCCGTGATCTCGGCGGCGAAGCCCTCGCGGTCGACGGCGAGCGAGCCGCCCGCCGGAACCCGGTGGCGGTCGGCCATGCGCATCACCAGCGAGCCCAGCCGGCGCATCTCCTCCTTGAGCAAGCCGATCGCGGTGGTCTGCTCGGCGCTGCGGAAGCTGTTCGAGCAGACCAGCTCGGCCAGACGGTCGGTGCGGTGCGCCTCGGTGCCGCGCAGCGGCCGCATCTCATGGAGGTCGACCTCCACCCCACGCCGGGCGAGCTGCCAGGCAGCCTCGCAGCCGGCGAGACCACCGCCGACGACCGTGACGCAGGGACTCACCCCGACGAACCTAGCGCGCCGCGCGGCGCGGCGAAACCGCCCTGCGGCGCGGTGCTCGTCCAAGCGACGGGTGCGCAGCGAGGCGCGCGTGCGCTCGAGGCCGTGTCGTCGGCTGCGAGGCGGCACCTCGCGGCCTGGGATCCCAGCCCGTCGGCAGGCCATGGACACGGACCCGTGCGGGGAGCTGGCGATCACCACGCGCCATGCGACACATGCCGGCGATCTCCCGCTCCATCACCGCGATCCCTTCGATATGAGCGGTGCGCCTCACGGGGAGCGCTCCGTGATCACCGGAAGCAGCTTGCCACGCCTCGTGATCAGGGGGGCCTGTCGTTCGATGCGAAGCGCGTCGGCGTCCGTCAGGACGCGTGTCATGAACCCATAGTACCTGCGCAGTCGGTTCACCTCGGCGAGGAACGTGGCCCGCAGATCCTCTTCGGAGATCGCGCCCAGGGCAGGGCTCGCGCGCAGGATCAGCCGTGCCAGGCCGCGCTCGTCCTGCCCCTCGACGAGCTGGTAGTCGGCGACGCTCCCGCCGAAGCGCTTCGGCAGAGCATCCTCCAGCACCGTCTCGAGCTCCGCCTGGGCGAAGGTCGCGCCCCATGCGGTGATCTTGCGAAAGCTTCGGATGGTGTGCAGGCGCACGTCGTAGCCGAGCTCCCGCGCCGGCTGGCTGTCGGCGTCGGTCTCGACGACGGCCGAGTCCCCGATCTCGGCGTTGAGCAGGATCTTGCTCGAGGCCGGTCGCAGGTTGGTGAACAGCAGCGGACGGGCGACGCCGTCATCTCCGCCGGGATCGCGACCTTGGCAGACGGCGTAGGCGTCCCGGAACAGGTGTACCTCGTCGGCGCTCCGTGCCCCCGGAAACTGCGCGCCGATCCAGCCGCACTCCGAGGTACCGTAGGTGGGAACGGCCCTGGCGCCGCACTGCTCGATGGTTCGGCGCCGGGCCGCGGTGAGCGGCTCGGCGCCGAGGAGAAAGGCGATCCCCTCCAGGCTCTCGCCGCGTCGCTGAATCTCGAGCGAGAGCCGGGCCGCGGCGCTGGGCGAGGTGTTCACCACGGGCGCGAGCCCGTCGCGGAGCGCTTCGAGCAGGTAGTCGCAGATCCGCCCCGGCCGGTCGACCGGTACGAGCTCGGGTCGTGACAGAGCGGCGGCCCACCGCGCCAGGCCGTGCACCAGGGCGGAGCGCAGCCTGTCCTGCGGCGTGGCCACGTCGGTGATGGCGAACCAGCGGGCGTAAGGCTTCCCGAATTTCGCGCACTTGAGGTAGCGATTCGCCAGCCCGGTGTGGGTCGGCGTCCAGAAGACCAGCGGCCGATCCATCCAGCCGTGCGCGGCGAACAGAACGGCCCAGTCGGGCGCCGATTGCCGGTGTTCCTCGAGGTCGATGTGCATTCGCACCGGGACGCCACTCGTGCCGCCGCTGCTCGTTCGATAGTGCGAGGTGACCAGTGGGTTGCCGAAGTCGGCCTCGCCGAAGTGAAAGGTCCGGCTGCCCCGCACGGCGGGGGCACGGCCCTTCAACTCCTCCCACGTCACGTAGACCCCCGCCTTGGCCAGGACCGCGAGCGCCTGCTCGATCCCGCTCGAGCGGACCATCGCGGCCACGTCCCCGGCCTCGCACCCGGCGTGCCGGAGCAGGGCCAGATAAGGGCTCGGGCGATAGCGGAACACCGTCCGCTCGAGCTTTTTCAGGAAGCGCGCGTCACGCTCCTCGACCCAGTGCCGCACGAGCCGTCGAGCCTCGTCGGGGGCGATCGTCTCGGCAAGAAACGGCCGCAGGCCAAGAGCGAAGCGGGTGAGCCCGAGGAATTCGGAGAAGACCGGCACGAGGCATCAACCCCGGCGCGCCGCAACCACCCGTGCGAGCTCCCACAGGTACTCCGGCACGGCGTTCTCGACCGACCGGCGCTGCACGCTGGAGCGGGCGCGATGGCCCAGGCGCTCGCGCCACTCGGGTCGGGCAGCCGCCTCGAGCGTCCGGGCCGCCAGGTGCTCGGCGTCGCCCATGCGAAAGAGCAGACCGTTCACGCCGTCCTCGACGATCTCGCGTGCCGCAGGGATGTCGCTCGCCAGGAGTAGGCGACTGCAAGCCATGGCCTCGACATAGGCTCGCGACAGGCCCTCGGACTCCGATGCCATGACCACCAGATCGGCCAGGTTCATGAGCTCCGGCATGTGGTCGTACTCCACCCAGCCGAGGAAGCGGAAGCGATCGCCAAGGCCGCGTGCGCGGCAGAGCTGCTCGCTCTGCTCCCGCAGCACGCCGGTGCCGGCCATCACATAGACCAGGCCGGGGTTCGCGCGCAGGGCGATCTCGGCGGAGCGGATCACGTCGGCCGGCCGCTTCCTGGGGTGCAGGTTCGCCGGCACCAGGACCACCGTCGCTTTGGGCTCGATCGCCAGGCTGCGCAGCAGGGCCGGGCTCTTCGGACCGGGTACGAAGCGAGAGGTGTCGATGGCGTTGGGGACGTGCGTGACGTCGTCGAACCCCAACGAGCGCAGGCCTTCGGCCAGATGTTGGGCGACGGCGATGATGCGGTCCACCTTGCGGAACTCGAGCAGCAGGCGGTGCGCTTCGTCCGCGGGGAACCGTCCCGCCAGGATGTGGCCGGTGGGGCTGCCCCGAGCCAGCAGGACCGAAGGCAGACCGAGCGCCTGCGCCAGCCTGGGAATGTAGCGGGCGAACGTCTCACGGCCGACGACGACCACGTCGGGCTCAAAGCTCTTCGCCAGCGAGACGAACAGCGGCTCGACCTGGCTGCTCTCCTCGCGCACGAACTCTTCGCTGGGCGGGAGGAAGGGCTGGGGCTCGAAGCTGCGCAGCGGGTAGCGCACCACCGAGAGCTCGGGGTGCAGGGCCGCCCACCGGTCGCCGTCGCTGCGCCCCTGCTCGGTGATCGGCGCGACGATGCACACGTCGTGTCCCGCACGCGCGAATCCCGCGGCGAGCTGGCCACGCCCGATCGAGCCGCCGCCCGGGTGGGGCGGAACCGGTCCCACGAGCAGGATACGCATCCGTGGGCCGCGGGGGTGGGCGGCATCTGCGCACGGCGCGCTCACGACGGCCGACCCTTCACCGCGCACTGCGGGATCGTGGTGTCCGGACGCCCCAGCCGCCGATCCGCGAGACTGGATCCTGGCCCCGCGTGCGCGCCTCGCGATCGGGTATAGTGCCTGTCGGACGCAAGCTTCATTGGAGCGGCGGCGGATAGAGCATACGAGGTGCCGGCCCGACAAGGTCGCGGCGCACCGAGCTCGGCCTCGACCGCCTGCGGTGCGGCCGACCAGGCTCTCCGCCGTCGGTCTCGTGAGCTCCGGTCGCTGGACCCTGCGCGGCGCTCGCTTGCTCCGGTAGCTTCCAGAAGCTACATTCTCGTCGTGCGCGCTGTCGGCTTGAAGACGCTCAAGAACAAGCTGAGCGAGTACGTGCGAGCTGCCGCCGCCGGCGAGACGGTCCTCGTGACCGACCGGGATCGCGTCGTCGCGGAGCTGGTGCCGCCGCGCGCCGGCCGTGCGGAGCTGCTCCTCGACGCTCAGCTCGCCGAAGCCGTCCGAAAGGGTTGGCTCACGCCGCCCGCCCTGCCCAGCACGACCACCCCGCCGCGACGACCCGTCGCCCCGCTCGAGACGCTCTCGCGCGCCAGGGGCGGCAGACCCACCTGATCGACCTGGCCATCGCGATCACCGCCGCGGGCTCGGGCCATCGCCTGCTCACCCGAGACCGCGATTTCGAAGCCATCGCCTGGGCCCTCTCCCTCGATCTCGACCTGTTCTGACGCGAGCCGGTCCTCCTGCAGGTGAGGACCAGGCGCGCACGAGCCGCCGACGGGCAGCATCCCGCGATCGCTCAGGCGACCGCCGCCTCGACCGCCTCGCGGAAGGTGCACTCCGGGTTCGGGCAGCGCTTCTCGGCGCCGGCTCGCTTGGTCACCTTCTCGACCAGGTACTTGCCGCCGCACTGCGGGCAGGGCTCGGCGATCGGCCGGTCCCAGGCGCTGAACTTGCACTCCGGATAGCGATTGCAGCTGTAGAACAGCTTGCCCTTGCGCGAGAACTTGCCGACCACGTCGCCCTGAGCGCAGTCCGGGCACTTGACGCCGATCGGCTCGGGCAGCTTGACCGGCTGCACCTCGCGGCAATCGGGGTAGCCCGTGCAGCCGACGAACTTGCCGAAGCGCCCGAAGCGGATCTGCATCGGCTTGCCGCAGCGCGGGCAGGTGCGGTCGATCGTCTCCTCCTTGGCGATCTGGATCTGGCCGTGCTCGCCACGGGTGAAGTTCTTGGTGTTGCGGCACTCCGGGTAATTCTTGCAGGCGATGAACTCGCCGCGCCGACCCCACTTGATCACCATCGGCGAGCTGCAGCGCTCGCAGGTGAGATCGGTCGGGATCTCCTGGGTCTTCACGTCGCGCATGTGCTCGTCGGCGTGCTCGAGGTCGCGCGTGAAGGGGTCGTAGAAGCGGCGCGTGGCCACGACCCAGCTCTCGCGCCCCTCCTCGACCCCGTCGAGCACCTCCTCCATGCCGGCGGTGAACTCGACGTTGAAGATGTCCGGGAATGCCTCGACCAGGAGGTCCGTCACCAGCATGCCGAGCTCGGTCGGCCGCAGGCGGCGCGACTCGTCCTCGCTCACGTACTCCTTCTCGAGGATCGTGCCCATGATGCTGGCGTAGGTCGAGGGCCGCCCGATGCCCTTCTCCTCGAGCTCCTTGATCAGCGTTGCCTGTGTGAAGCGCGGCGGCGGCTGGGTGAAGTGCTGCTCCGGGGTGAGCTCGACCAGCCGCAGGCGGTCGCCGGCTCGCAGCGCCGGGAGCTGGCGCTCGTCGTCCGACTCGGCGGCCGCCGCTCCGCCGTCGGCCTCGGCGTCGCGCGGCTTCTCGTCCACGCCCTCGATGTAGACCCGCATGAAGCCGTCGAACTTCATCACCTGCCCGTTGGCGCGGAACAGGCACTCGCCCACCGGGATGTCCACCGCCGTCTGGTCGTAGACTGCCGGCGCCATCTGGCTTGCGACGAAGCGGTTCCAGATCAGCGTGTAGACCGCCAGCTCCTCGCGGCCCAGGTACGGCGCGACGCGCTCCGGGGTGTACTCCATCGAGGTTGGCCGGATCGCCTCGTGGGCGTCCTGCGCCTGCTTGCGCGAGCGGTAGACCGGCGGCTCCTTGGGCAGGTAGGCCTCGCCGTAGCGCTGCGCGATGTGCTCACGGGCGTGGAGCTGCGCCTCGGGTGAGACGCGCGTGGAGTCGGTTCTCATGTAGGAGATCAGGCCGACCAGCCCCTCGTCGCCGAGCTCGACGCCCTCGTAGAGGCGCTGCGCGACCGACATCGTGCGTCGCGGGTTGAAGGAGAGCTTGCGCGAGGCCTCCTGCTGCAGGCGCGAGGTGATGAACGGCGGCTGCGGGTTGCGCCGGCGCTCCTTGGTCTCGACGCTGCGCACGATCCACGCGGCGTCCTTGGCGGCCGCGACGATCGCCTCGGCCTGCTCCTGGCTCTCCACGCGAAAGCCCCGAGGATCGAGCCGCTTGCCCCCGACCTCGACCAGGCGGGCGTCGAACGGGGGTGGTGTGCCCCCTTCGAGCCGCGCCGTCACCGACCAGTACTCGACCGCAACGAAGGCGCGGATCTCCCGCTCGCGGTCGACGATGATGCGGACCGCAACCGACTGCACTCGGCCCGCCGACAGCCCGCGGCGGACCTTCTTCCACAGCAGGGGGGAGACCTGGTAGCCCACCAAGCGGTCGAGCACGCGCCTGGCCTGCTGAGCGTCGTAGCGGTCGCGGTCGAGATCCCTTGGGCTCTTGATCGCCTCGCGCACTGCGTCACGAGTGATCTCGTTGAACAGGACGCGGCGCAGCCGCTCGCGCGGCACGCCGATCTTGTCGGCGATGTGCCAGGCGATCGCCTCGCCCTCGCGATCCGGGTCGGGCGCCAGGTAGACGACGTCCTTGCCCTTGGCCGCCTTGCGCAGCTCGGTGATCACCTTCGCCTTGCCGGTGATCACGTGGTAGTCGGGCGCGAAGTCGTTGGCGACGTCGACGCCGAGCTTGCTCTTGGGCAGATCCAGGATGTGGCCGACCGAGGCGCACACCTGGTAGCCCCTGCCGAGGTACTTGGACAAGGTTTTCGCCTTGGCCGGCGATTCGACGACCACCAGGTTCTTCGCCATCTCTCCGCTCTGCTCCGCTCGCGCTGCGCGGCGCCTACCTTCCTGGAAGGGGTCAGTCAACCCTGCCGGGTTGCGTCATGGCATGCGCGGGGTGCCGCCAGAGCCACCGGCGCGTAGCGCCCAGCGGCTCCGCGGGCCACCTGACCGGCCAGCTCGAGATCGAGCAGATGGGCAAGAATAGCCTGGACTTCCATGCCTGACCGCTCGACCAGCTCGTCGACCGTCGTGGCACCGCAGCGGAGCAGGCCGAGGATCTCGTCCAGGCGCTCCTGCTCGGCGTGCCGTCCTGCCGCGGGCGGCGGCAAGGCGGCCTCGAGCACGGGGAGCTCGGCAAAGACATCGTCGGCCGTCTCGACGAGTCGCGCGCCCTGCTTCAGGAGGTGGTGCGGCCCGCGCGAGCGGGGCGAGCCGACCGGGCCGGGTACGGCAAACACCTCGCGGCCCTGCTCCAGGGCGTGGCGAGCCGTGACCAGGGAGCCGCTGCGCAGGGTCGCTTCGACCACGACGACGCCGAGCGAGAGCCCGCTGATCATGCGGTTGCGGGCCGGGAAGTGATGCCGCAGGGGGCGCGTCCCGGCGGGCTGCTCGGCCAGGATGACGCCTCGCCGCAGGATGCCCTCGCGCAGCAGGCCGTGCTCGCGCGGGTAGACGACGTCGGTCCCGCCTCCCACCACGGCGACGGTGCGGCCGCCCGCCTCGAGCGCGCCGCGATGGGCCGCGCCGTCGATCCCCGCGGCAAGCCCGCTGACCACGAGCACCCCCCGCGAGGCGAGCGTACGTCCCAGCTCGCGGGCCACCGCCAGCCCGTAGGCCGTCGCGTCTCGGGCTCCGACCACAGCGATGGCCGGGGCCAGGGCGCAGGCGTCCCGAGCCATCTGTTCGGCCAGGGCACCCCGGGCGAAGAGCACCGCGGGCGGGTCGGGAATCGAGCGCAAGGCGGCGGGGAAGCCGGGGGCGTCGAGCGAGAAGCAGCGCTCGTCGCCTAGCCGCGCGGTGTCTGGTGGGCAGCGTGAGGAGTCCATGGCGCCCGCGTAGCCTCGGCGTGGGCGTCGAGCCATGGCAGCGCAGGCAAGACTCGAGATGCGAGGGCCGGGGCCTACACGGGGCTCGCGAGCGAGGAGCGAGCAGAAGCGAACGGCGCCACCTTGCGCCGCGAACGGCTCTCTCGGACGGCCCCGTCGCGGTGGCGGTCGGCGGTGGTTTGCGCCGCCGGTTGCGGTTGACAAGCCAGACTGCCTGGCCTAGGAGTGGCGATCGATCGTCGATGACCGGCGGCCCGGCCCGTCTCACCCAGGGCTCGGGATCGCGGTTGCGTGATCGAGTCGAGCCTCAGGGCGTGCTGCGGCACTCGCGGCACGGGAACCAAAGAAAGCAGAAGGAGAGACGAGCAATGCCGACCGTGAAGGAGATCTTCGCCGAGATGCCGAACCGCTTGAACGCCGACGCCGCCAAGGGCCTGGACGCCGTGATCCAGTTCAACCTGTCGGGTGATGGCGACAACGCCGGCCAGTACCACGTGATCATCAAGGACGGTGCCTGCCAGGTCGCCCAGGGCGCGCACGCCTCGCCGAAGATGACCATGACGATGGCCGGGAGCGACTACGTCGACATGACGACGGGCAAGCTCAACGGACAGATGGCATTCATGAGCGGCAAGCTCAAGATCGCGGGTGACATGGGCCTGGCGATGAAGATGCAGTCCATCTTCAAGATGGGCTGAACCGGTCGATCTCACAGGAAGCTGCGAAGGGCGCAGGGTACGGCGTACCCCGCGCCCTTCGCGTTTCGCCCTGCCACGTCAGCCGAGGTCGCGCCGCAAGACCATGGCGCGGGCACGGCGGCCGGGATCGTAGCCCTGCCACTTGCCCTCCGGGACCGCGCTCTGCGCGACCTCGGCGAAGCCCTCGCGGCGAAAGAACTGCGCCGCCCGCTCCGCGGTGGTGACCGCGAACAGGTAGCGCAGGTGGCGAGCGCGCGCCTCGTCGACCAGGCGGCGCACCAGGCGGTAGCCGATCCCCTCGCCCTTGAAGCGGGTGATCGTGTAGAGCCCGGTGATCTCGCCCGCGCCCGAGCTCTCGTACGGGGCGACGCGCAGGGCGCCGACGCCGGCCAGGTGGTTGCCGCCGATCCAGGCGCCGAAGCCGTTGAGCAGCAGCTCGCCGGTCTCCTCCGCGCTGCGCGGCTTGAGCAGGCCCTCTTTTTGGCCGCGCTCGACCAGCCGCTCGACCTCGTGGAAGTCGTCGACGCCGAGCCGGTCGACGCGGCAGTAGACGCCCCGGGTGAAGAGCGTCCCCGACCCCTCGTAGGTGAACAGCTCGCGCGCCAGGCCGGCAACCCGGCAGAGATTCACCGAGCCGACGCCCTCGGCCAGCGCCCGATCGATCTCGGTGAGCAGTGCCCGTCTGCGGCTCATGCCCTGGAACTCGGCCTCGCCGGCCGCCAGGAGGACATCGAGCGTCGTCTCGTCGAGAAACGAGATCGGGCGGCGGCTGCCCCGCTCGAGCAGCCCGCCCGCCGGGTCGGTCAGGACGAGCTTGTGGACGCGCAGCCGCGCGGCGATGCGGCAGGCCGGCCCGAGCGCCGGCCCCTCGCACAGAACGACGGCGAGCGCGCGCACGCGCAGCACCTGCCAGATGTCGGCGAGCGACTGCTCGGGCTGCTCATGCCACCAGACGACCGTGTCACCCTTGCGGCCGCCACCGCGCACGCCGGCGCGCCTGGCGCGGACCTC
>CAZGUU010000155.1:0-11906 GCA_964529315.1 uncultured Enterobacteriaceae bacterium | reverse complement strand
GACGCGATGTCGCCTCCCCCGAGATCGCTTGCGCTGCGGGTGGATTCGCGCCCGTCGTGGCTCAGATGCGCATCCAGACGGTCTTCACCTGCGTGCAGAGATCGAGCGCGTAGCGCCCCTGCTCGCGCCCGTAGCCGCTCTCCTTGTAGCCGCCGAACGGAGCCTCGGGACCGAAGACGTTGTAGCAGTTGACCCGGAGCGTTCCCGCGCGGATCGCCCGGCGAGCGGCGCGCACCGCGCGATCGACGTCCTCGGCGTCGCCCTCGGCGACCCGTGCCAGGACCGCGCCGGTGGCGGGGTCCAGCGTGTCGAGGGCGCGGCCCGACGCCGCCTCGACCCATCGCCCGTCGATCAGCATGTGGCGCGGCGCCGCGGCGACGAAGCGCTCGACGGCGGGTTGCAGAGCGGGTGCAGCTCCCATCGTCGGATCCCTCCTGCGGGGTGTCAGCCCCCCTGGTGAAAACGCTAGATCCCGGGCCGCGACGGGTCAACTGCTCCTGACACTGCTCCGGCCGACGCTCCCGACACTTCATCCGTCACGGTGGAGTCGGCCCGGCCGAGTGTCGGCCCGGCCGAGTTGTCGCAGCGCGTGCGCTCGTCTAGGGTCGCGACATCGGGCCTTGCCCGGCGCGACCTCCACCCTGCGTGATCCGACGGCGCCCGGGGAGTGAAACGAGCGCCGCTCGGCCCGCGGCGCCGAGAGGTGAGACGATGCCCACGGTATTCCTCCTCGTGTGCCTGGTCGGTGCGTGGTTCACGTACAACGTCTACCGGCCCGTGACTCGCTCGGGGGCGCTGGGCGCGGTGAGCTTCTTCGCCGGCTGGCTGACCGGCGAGCTCGCGCTGCATCACATCGCCTGGCAGGTGCTGTTCACCTTGGGCTTCGTGTCCCTGGGAGCGCTGTCGGCCTGGCCCGGCTGGCTGGGCCTGGCGATCTCGCTGGGTTCCTGGGGCGCACTGGCCCACTCCTACCACCGGGCGCGAGACGCCGAGCGGGTCGTCGAGGAGGCGCTCGAGGCCACCCTCGGCAGGGGCTATCGGGATGCCATTCGCGGCGAGCTGCGCGAGCGCCTGCCAGACTCGCTCGACTGGCGCGAGCTGCTGCTTCCCTTCCCGATGCGCGACCCGCGGGTCGAGCGGATCCGCGACGTGCGCTACGGCCGTGCCGCGGGTCGCAACCTGATGCTCGACGTGTACCGGCCGCGAGCGCTCGCCCCTGGCGAGCGCGGCTGGCCGGTGCTCCTTCAGGTGCACGGCGGCGGCTGGGTGATCGGCAGCAAGAACGAGCAGGGCATCCCCCTGATGCTGCGCCTGGCGGCGCACGGCTGGCTCTGCGTCAGCATCGACTATCGGTTGAGCCCGGCGGCGACCTTCCCCGACCACCTGATCGACGTCAAGCGCGCGATCGCCTGGATCCGCGAACATGCCGTGGCGTACGGCGGCGACCCGGCGTTCGTCGTAGTGACCGGCGGCTCGGCAGGTGGACACTTGGCCTCGCTGGCCGCGCTCACCCCCGACGATCCGGAGTACCAGCCGGGCTTCGAGCAGGTCTCGACGGCCCTCCAGGGATGCGTCTCCTTCTACGGCGTGTACGACTTCACCAACCGCAACGGGGTCTATCGCGACGAGGGGCTGAAGCGCCTGCTCGAGCGCTGGGTGATGAAGGCCTCGCTCGACGAGGCGCGCGGTGCCTACGAGCGGGCGTCGCCCGTCTATCGGGTCACGCCGGATGCGCCGCCCTTCTTCGTCGTCCACGGCGACCGCGACACCCTGGTGCCGGTCGCCGACGCACGGCACTTCGCGGCCGAGCTGCGGGCCACGTCCCGCGCTCCGGTGATCTATGCCGAGATCCCCGGGGCGCAGCACGCCTTCGAGATCTTTCCCTCGCTGCGCTGCCTGCTGGCCATCGACGGCGTGGAGCGCTTCCTCTTCTACCTTTACAGCGAGTGGCTGCGCGCTCGGACGGTGGCCACGGTGGCGGCCGCGGTGTCCCTCGACGGCAATGGAGGGCGTCCGCCCGCCGGTCTCGAGGAGGCCGAGGAGGCCGAGGAGGTGGTGCGGAGCCTCTCCGAGTAGGGGGGGGCGGTGCGCGGCGCGGGGGAGTGCGCGGTGCCGGGGAGGGCGATCGACGCAGCGCGAGTGCGCGTCACGCGGCTCGCTGCTGGCTTCCCTTGGGGCGGCGCTTGCGCTTGCGCGGCAGACGAATCTTCAGGCTGACCTGCTCGACCCGGCGCAGGCTGCGGCGGCTCACCTGGGACCCGTCGAGTGGTGGGCCGTTGGCCGGCAGCAGGCGGCCGCGCAGGGCCTGCGCGTCGATCGACAGGACGTCGCAGATGGCCTCGAAGGCGAACGGCCAGGAGCTGTCGCTCGAGCCGACCCAGCGCGCGGCCGCAATGCCCCGCATCCGTGCGTGGGCACCCTTGCTCGGATCCTCGGTGAGACAGCGGATGCCGTCGGCGAGCACCGCCACCATGAGCGACTTGACGCCGCGCATGGGGTCGGCCTCGCAGACCAGCTCGCGGAACTGAACCGGGAGCACCGTCTCGCAGATCCAGTCCAGGTCGTCGTTCGATGGGCTCATGGCTTCTCCTAGAGGGCTCGGCTCGGCCGCGTGGCGCAGCGCTCGCGGGTCGTACGAGGCGGGTCCCTCCGCCTCGCCGGATTTGACGCACGATCGGGGCCTCTGGAAATCGGGAAATGCCCGAGGTCGACTCGGGGAATTCCCTAGCGCGAGCCTCGGGATCCCGCCCCGAGGCGGGCATGCCGCGGCGGTGCGCTCGTCCGGGAGAGCTGCTCGGCAGCCTGCCCCGGGGCGGCGTGGCGTCGCCGGCGCTCAGCCGGGGAAGCGGGCGACCAGCTCCTCGAGGCGCTGGTGCGCGCCGCCGAGGATCGATACGCCGTCGCCGACCAGCAGGGTGTCGAAGTCGAGCGCGAGCAGCGCTTCGACGCTGGACCGCAGGCGGGTCGGGTCGTCCACGGCGCCGGCCGCGAGCAGCGAGCAGTGGCCCGGCGGGTCGCCGATCAGGGCATCGCCGACGATCAGCAGGCGACGCTCGGGCCAGTGGAAGGCGACCTCACCGGGAGACCGGCCGGGCACGCCCACGACCACCAGCGGGCCGAAGCGCCATCCGGGGCGCAGCTCGGCGTCGATCTCCAGCCCCTGCTGGCGAGCCCGACCGGCGTCGTCGGGGTGGATCGCCACGTCGGCCCCGGTCAGGGCGCGCAGGCGCGCCGCGGCGCGAACGTGGTTGCGGTTGGTCAGCAGGATGTGCGCCATGCGGCGCTGCCGCAGCTCCTGCTCGGTGTCGCGATCGGGCTCGACGGGGTCGATGCACAGGTTTCCGGCGGGGTCGAGGAGGAGGAGCCCGTTGAAGTCGTAGCCATAGGGCTCTGCGGGTCGGCTCCAGCCGAGGATTCCCGGCACGATCTCGCGCATGAATCCCTATCCCCCGATCGCGTGGGCCGGGCAAATGCCCGTGGCGCGATGGCTCATGATTGCATCGTCCCGGACAAATTGCTTCTCTCGCGCCATGGGCGAGAAGGTGGTCCCCATTTCCGGTGCGTCGCTCGCCGATGCCGTCCTAGACGAGGTTCGCGCCGAGCGGATCGACAGCCTGCGCGGGCCGGAGAGCCCCGAAGGGCGCGAGATGGCGCGGGCCGTCGGAGCCAACGTCGCCAGCTGCCGCGCCGAGCGTGGCATCTCGCTCGAGGTGCTGGCCCTGCGCAGCGGTATTCGTGTCGACCTGCTGCGCGCACTCGAAGCGGGACAGGCCGTGCCGAGCCTGCGCGCTGTCTGGCACCTGGCGACGGCCCTCGAGGTGCCGTTCGGGGGCCTGCTGGCGCACACGCTGCTCACGGCGGCGAGCGACCCCGATTTTCGCGTGCAGCGCTCGGATCGCGGCCGCGTCCTCGCTTCGGCGGACAACCGCTTCCGCTCGCGCGTCTTGTTCCTCGAGGGCGATCCCCGAACGCCGGAGGTGTACGAGGTGACGCTCGCGCCGGGCTGCTACGAGGAGGCGCAGGCGCACGCCCGGGACACCTTCGAGCACATCGTCGTGGTGCGGGGCGAGATGGTCGTCTGCTCGGGCGACTCGCGGGCGCGGCTCAAGGCGGGTGATGCGCTCTTCTTCCGCGCCGACCTGCCGCACAGCTACGAGAATCCGACGGCCGAGCCGACCGTCGCGCACCTCGTCATGAGCTACGGACCGCGCGCCTGACCACGCCAGGACGCCGTGACGACCGGGACGCCGCCGAACGCCCGGCTCCGGCCCGGGGAGCAACGATGACGCCTCTGGCGACGATCGATCACCTGCTGACGACGACCCGCTCCGTGCGCCGGCGGCTGGACCTCGGCCGTCCCGTCGAGCGCGAGGTCATCGAGCGCTGCCTGGAGATCGCGATCCAGGCGCCGAGCGGCTCGAACGTCCAGGGGTGGCACTTCGTCGTCGTCACCGACCCCGGCAAGCGCGCGGCGCTCGCCGATCTCTACCGCAAGGGGGCGGAGCTCTACGCGAGCATGCGCCAGCCGCTGCCCGAAGCGGATCCGCGCGCCGCCCAGGCGGAGCGGATCTCCGCTTCCTCGGGGTACCTTCGCGACCACCTGCACGAGGTACCGGTGCTGATCGTCCCGTGCATCGAGGGGCGCGTCGAGAGCCTGCCGCAGTTCGCGCAGGCCTCCGTCTACGGCTCGATTCTGCCCGCCGTCTGGTCGCTCATGCTCGCGCTGCGCGCGCGCGGGCTGGGCTCGGCCTGGACGACGATCCACCTGATCTTCGAGCGCGAGGCGGCGGCGGTGCTCGGCATTCCCGATCACGTGACCCAGGCGGCGCTCCTGGCGGTGGCCTACTTCACGGGGAGCGACTTCCGGCCGGCCCGCCGGCTGCCGGTGCGCGACCGCACCTACTGGGATTCCTGGGGAAAGACCGCCTAGCCGGCCGCGGCTCGGTGGTCGCTCGGGGCCGGCTCAGGTGCGCGCCGGGTCGGGCTTTTCGGGGTCGAGGCCGAGTTCGGCGATCGCCCGGTGCACTGCGACCGGCGCGATGCGGCCGCGCCGGGCCAGCACGTGCAGGGCTGCCACGCAGATCGACTCCGCATCGACTTCGAAGAAGCGGCGCAACGACTCGCGCGTCTCGCTGCGTCCGAAGCCGTCGGTGCCCAGAGCGTGCAGGCCGTCGGGGACCCAGGGCGCGATCATCGCAGGCAGCGCCCGCTGGTAGTCGCTGGCCGCGACGATCGGCCAGGGCTCCTCGCGGAGCACGCGCTGCAGGTAGGACTCGCGGGCCGGCTCGAGAGGGTGGAGCATGCTCCAGCGCTCGCAGGCCACGGCGTCGCGGCGCAGCTCGGAGTAGCTGGTGGCGCTCCACACGTCGGCGGCCACGCCGCGCTCGGCGAGCAGCTCCTGCGCGCGCAGCGTCTCGCGCAGAATCGCTCCGCTGCCGAAGAGGTGCAGGCGAGCAGCGCCGGTGCCGGCGGCGGCCGGACGGATCTCGTAGAGGCCCCGCAGGATGCCCTCCTCGACACCGTCCGGCATGGCTGGCTGCGGGTAGGCCTCGTTCATCACCGTCAAGTAGTAGAACGCGTCCTCGCGCTCGAGGTACATCCGGCGGATGCCGTCCTCGACGATCACCGCGATCTCGTAGGCGTAGGCGGGATCGTAGGCGCGCAGGGTGGGAACCACCTGGGCGAGCAGATGGCTGTGGCCGTCCTGGTGCTGCAGCCCCTCGCCGGCGAGCGTCGTGCGCCCGGCCGTGGCACCGACCAGGAAGCCCTTGCCGCGAGCGTCGGCGTGCTGCCAGATCAAGTCGCCGATGCGCTGGAAGCCGAACATCGAGTAGAAGAGGAAGAAGGGGATGGCGTTGACGCCGTTGGCCGCGTAGGCGGTTCCGGCGGCGGTGAACGAGGCCATCGCGCCGGCCTCGGTGATGCCCTCCTCGAGCAGCTGGCCGTCCTGGATCTCGCGGTAGAAGGCGACCACGTCGGAGTCGACGGGATCGTAGCGCTGCCCCTGCTGCGAGTAGATGCCGAACTTGCGGAACAGGGCATCCATACCGAAGGTGCGCGCCTCGTCGGGGACGATCGGGACGATCAGGCGGCCGAACGCCGGGTCGCTCATCAGCTGTCGCAGCAAGGCGACAAGGGCCTGCGTGGTGGCCACCTCGCGTCCGACCGTCTGGTGGCGGAAGTCGCCGAAGAGCTCGGCGGGGACGCTCGCCAGGGGTGTCGAGCGCACCAGGCGGCGGGGCACGAATCCGCCCAGGGCGGCCCGCCGCTCGCGCAGGTAGGCGATCTCCTCCGAATCCTCCGCGGGGCGATAGAAGGGCACATCCTCGAGGTCGGAGTCGGCCACCGGGATGCCCAGGCGATCGCGGAACTCGCGTAGCTCCTTGGCTTTGAGCTTCTTGGCCTGGTGGCTGATGTTGCGCCCTTCGGCCGCCGCGCCGAGGTGGTAGCCCTTGATGGTCTTGGCCAGGACGACCGTCGGCCTCTCGGTGCACTCGACGGCGGCCCGGTAGGCGGCGTAGACCTTGGCCGGGTCGTGGCCGCCGCGGCGCAGCTTGGAGAGCTTGGCGTCGGTCAGGCCTTCGACCAGACGCAGCAGCTCCGGGTACTTGCCGAAGAAGTCGCTGCGGATGTAGGCGCCCGACTCGACCGTGTACTTCTGGTACTGCCCGTCGACCACCTCGCCCATGCGCCGCACGAGCAGCCCGCTCTCGTCGCGAGCCAGGAGCGGATCCCAGTCGTCGCCCCAGATCACCTTGATCACGTTCCAGCCGGCGCCACGGAAGGCCGCCTCGAGCTCCTGGATGATCTTGCCGTTGCCTCGCACCGGGCCATCCAGGCGTTGCAAGTTGCAATTGACGACCCAGGTCAGGTTGTCCAGGCGCTCGCGCGAGGCGAGCGTGAGCGCGCCCATGCTCTCGGGCTCGTCCATCTCGCCGTCGCCGAGGAAGGCCCAGACCCGCGAGGTGGAGGTGTCGGCGAGGCCGCGTGCGTGGAGGTAGCGATTGAATCGCGCCTGGTAGATCGAGGAGATCGCCGAGAGCCCCATGGAGACCGCCGGGAATTCCCAGAAGCCGGGCATGAGCCAGGGGTGAGGGTAGGAGCTCAGCCCGCCTCCGGCGGCGAGCTCGCGGCGAAAGTTGGCCAGCTGGGCCTCCGTCAGGCGACCCTCGAGAAAGGCGCGCGCGTAGACGCCCGGGGCGGCGTGTCCCTGCAGGTAGACGAAGTCGCCCGCCGCCTCGTCGGTGTGCGCGCGAAAAAGGTGGTGGAAGCCGACCTCGAGCAGCGTGGCCAGGGAGGCATAGGTGGAGATGTGGCCGCCGATGCCTCCCGAGTGCTTGTTCGCCTGCACGACCATCGCCATCGCGTTCCAGCGCATCTGGTTCTTCAAGCGCCGCTCGATCTCGCGGTCGCCCGGGTACATCGGCTGGCTCTCGAGCGGGATCGTGTTGACGTATGCGGTGTTGGCGCTGAAGGGGGCGAGGAGGCCGTGGCGGTGGCCTTCCTCGATGAGCCCGGCCAGGAGCCGGCGGGCATGCTCTTCGCCCTGGTCGGCGATCAGGCGGCGAAACGCTTCTTCCCAGGAGCGGCTCCTCGATGGATCCGGGCCGGTGCCACGATCGTTATCCATGTCGGTGAGGATATCACGCAACGTGCGGTCGCCGAATTTGGCGTGCCCGCGCGCGGGCTCCGCTGGGATCGCGCGCTCCCCGCATGGCGCGCGGGTCAGTGCTCGGCCGCGATCCGGGCCCGCTCGGAAGCCGGGATCTCGGCGAACAGCTCGTTGCGGCGCGCAAAGCGCCCGAGGAGGTCGGACATGAGGCGCATCTGGGTGTCGTGGGCGCGCAGCGCTGCCGCCTTGCGGCGCTGCTCGTCGTCGCTCAGGGGCAGCGTCCACCAGGCTCCGGCCGGGCGGAGCCACTCGGGCCGAGGGGCGACCAGCTCACGCTGCGCGGAATCACCATCGGGCCACAGTGGGTTGTGCACCAGGTAGGCCAGGAGGCGCGGCTCGTCCGGCAGGGTCTGCTCGGCGCGCAGGCGGTCCAGCGCCTCGATCGTGAAGTCTGCCGCAGCGGCGTGGTCGGGGTGGACGTCGCCGGGATGGGGCAGGACGACGATCGTTGGCCGCAAGCGCGCGGCGATCGAGGCGAGCAGGGCGGTGAGCTGGCTGCCGGTGTACGGCGCAGCGGCATCCGGGCTGTCGGCGTACGGTGGATGCTGCGCGCCGGTGTGGGGCGAGCGATAGACGCGATCGGGGCTCCAGTGCTCGCGCCACAGGCTCCCCAGTCCATCGTCCGGGAAGCCGAGGAAGACCACCTGCTCCGGACGTACCCCGAGATCGCCCAGGGCGCGGCGGGTCTCGGCCTGCCGGGTGCGGCCCATCTCGAGAAAGGCCGCTGGCGAGAGATCCGTCGTGCCGAGGTTGCGCAAGGCGTCGGGGTAGCCGTCGCCGTTGGTCAGGATCACGACCTCGAGCGGCAGCCCGTGGCTTGCGGCGCGTGCGAGCAAGCCTGCCGCCCCGATGGTCTCGTCGTCCGGGTGGGGCGCGACGACCAGCAGGCGATCGCGCTCGGTGAGCCCGGGCAGGATCGCCGTGCAGGGTTGGCGCGGGTCGCCGGGCGTGCAGGGCGGCGCTTCGGTTTGCGTTGCGGCGGCCTCGCTGTGGGCCGGACGGCCTCCTGCGAGCTCGGGCGGTGGCACGGCAGCGGCTCCGGCTGGGCAGAGGAGCTCCAGCAGCCCGAGCAGGGCTGCGGCGATCCGGTACCCTCCGCCTGCCCAGCGGGCACCCGTCGGCCCGGGGCGACCCCACGAGCGTACGCGCCGGCGCTCGTCCGCGCGCACGCAGACGGTCGCGAAGGACACGGCGTGCTACGCCTCAGAAGCCCGCGTTCGGATCGACCTTGCCGGCTCGGGCGACTCGCGCCCGGATGTACTTGCCGGTGATCATGTCGCGGTAGCCCATGCCCGGGCCGACCATTGGATAGACGTGCGCCTTCTGGTCGATGACCACATCGAGGAGCGCAGGCCCGGAGAAGCCGACGAACGCCTCCAGGGCCGCGCGCAGCTCCTCGCGTTGCGACACGCGACGGGCAAAGCCGAAGCCATCCGCCTCGGCGCTGCGCACGAAGTCCTTCTTATGCAGCGTCTTGTCCGACCCCGAGTAGCGATTCGAGTAGAAGAGGTCCTGCCACTGGCGGACCATCCCATCGCCCGAGTTGTTGAGCAGCAGGACCTTGACCGGGATGTCGTAGGTGGTGAGCGTCTCGAGCTCGCCCAGGTTCATGCGGATGCTGCCGTCGCCGTCGACGTCGATCACCAGCTTGCCCGGGTTGGCGAGCTGGGCGCCGATCGCCGCCGGCAGGCCGAAGCCCATGGTCCCCATGCTCCCCGAGGTGAGGAAGCTGCGCGGGTGGACGAAGTCGAGGTACTGGGCCGCCCACATCTGGTGCTGCCCCACACCCGTGGTGACGATCGCCTCGCCGCGCGTGATCCGGGAGAGCTCGCTCAGGACCTCCTCGGGCTGCACGGCGCTCGCCTCGCGGTTGAAGTCGAGCGGGTGGTTGCGCCGCAGCTCGCCGACGTGACGTTGCCAGGCGCCGAAGTCCTTGCGGAAGGCCTTGCCGGCACGCAGCAGCTGGGCGAGGCCGCGTTTCGCGTCGCACACGTAGGCCCAGTCGACGCCCTTCACCTTGCCGATCTCGGAGGCGTCCACGTCGAGGTGCGCGATCTTCGCGCCCGCGGCGAACTCCTTCACCTTGCCGGCCACGCGGTCGTCGAAGCGCGCGCCCACGGCGAACAGGAAGTCGCAGTCCTCGACCGCGTAGTTCGCGTAGGCGGTGCCGTGCATCCCCAGCATGCGCAGGGAGAGCTCGCTGGTCGTTTCCACGGCGCCCAGGCCGAGCAGCGTGGTCACCACGGGGATGCCGAAGTGCTGCGCGAAGCTGCGCAGCTCGGCCGAGGCGTCGGCGTTGATCACGCCACCGCCGGCGTAGATCAGCGGGTGCTCGCTCTCGCCGAGTAGGCGATAGAAGTCGCGCGCGCGGTCCTCGGAGAGGGTGCGTCGCTTGAGGGCGTCGAGCCGCTCGTCGTAGCCGCGCAGGTGCAGCAACCCCGAGCCTTGGAAGACTCCCTGGCTGAGCTGCACGTCGCGTGGGATGTCCACGACCACGGGACCCGGCCTGCCGCTGCGCGCGAGCTCGAGAGCCGTTCGGATGGTCGCCTCGACCTGGTGCTCGTCGGTCACCAGGAAGACGTGCTTGGCGCAGGCCGACATGATGTTGAAGACCGGCGCCTCCTGGAAGGCGTCGGTGCCCATCGCGGCGCGCGGCACCTGACCGCTGATCAGAACGACGGGTACCGAGTCGGCGTGGCAGTCGCGGATCGGCGTGACGGAGTTGGTCGCGCCCGGCCCCGACGTGACGATGAACACGCCGACCTTGCCGGTCGAGCGCGCATATCCCGCGGCCATGAAGCCCGCCCCCTGCTCGCTGGCGGGAACGACGAGCCGCATCTCGCCGGAGCTCGGCCGGCTGGCGTTGTGCCGGAAGATCGCGTCGTAGGTGGGCAGGATGGCCCCGCCGCTGTACCCGAACACTGTGCTGGTCCCCTCGTCGGCCAGCACCTGAACGACCATCTCCGCCCCGGTCATGGTGCTTCCGGCCAGGGGATGCTTCGTGGCGCGCTTGGCCTCGGGCAGGCTCGTCATGGCTCTTCCTTCGGGTTGCAGGTCACCTCTCTGAGCTAGCACCGAGGCTACAGGGGCGCCAACCTCGGCGCCTCCACGAGCGTCGGCGAACGCGCGCCGCGGGCGCTCGCGCAGGCCGTGTGCCCGGCGGCGTATTCACCGGCTCGGGGGAGGGACGACCGAGGCGGGGGCGGGCCAGTGGCAGGCCTCGGGTCGCCCCGGGGCCTCACGGCTTGCGCTCCACGCGGGCTGTGGCAACACGCCCCCATGGACACGGCGGACGACCGGGCCTGGATGCGGATCGCGCTCGACGAGGCTCGCCGCGGCGCGGCCGGCGGCGAGGTGCCGGTCGGGGCGGTCGTCGTGCGGGGCGGGCGCGAGCTGGCGCGCGCGCACAACGCGCCGATCGGCCTGTGTGACCCGACGGCGCACGCCGAGGTTCTGGCCCTGCGCCGGGCGGCAGCGACCGCCGGCGAGTACCGGCTGCCGGGCGCAACCCTCTACGCGACCGTCGAGCCCTGCCCGCTGTGCTTCGGGGCCGCACTGCTCGCCCGGGTCGATCGGCTGGTCTTCGGCGCCTTCGATCCCAAGGCAGGCGCACTGGGCTCGGTGGTCGACCTCGCCTCGGCCCGTGGCTTCAACCACCGCTTCGCCACGCAAGGCGGCGTCCTCGCCGACGAGGCCGCAGATCTACTGCGCGACTTCTTTCGCCAACGCCGCGGCCGGCGCTCGGCGCCGCGATGACCGGCCCTCGAGCCCGGCCATCGAGGCCGGATTGCAGTGCGGCGACACCGAGAGACCCTGGGGCGGCTCGACCCTCTCCCTGGGCCGAGTCGCGCCGTTCCTGGCCAGCGTCGATCGCCAGCGTCGCTCGCCCACTGCAGGCGCCCGATGTGCCTTGCGGCTGGCCACAGCGCGCGGTAGATCTCGCGGGGCTGGAGAGGTGGCCGAGTCCGGTTGAAGGCGCACGACTCGAAATCGTGTGTGCCCCAAAAGGGCACCGTGGGTTCAAATCCCACCCTCTCCGCTGCGCCCGCCCCGCCTCACCGCACCTCGAAGCGCTCTGCCCCCGAGCGCGACGAGCCGAGCGGCGCCAGCCGTAGCGGAGCCAAGGAAGCGAGGCGCCGCGGCTTCGCCGCGGCGGCGGGGCCCAAAGGAGGAGCGCAGGCACGAGAGCAAAACTAGAGAGCCGCGCCCCCCACCGGGGCAAAATTGAACCGAG
>CAZGUU010000154.1:0-11949 GCA_964529315.1 uncultured Enterobacteriaceae bacterium | reverse complement strand
CTGGGCGAGCTCGGGCGGCGCCACCGCGCTGCGCCCGCGGGCGATCACCCCGGCGCGGTAGGCCAGGCGCATGGCGAGGCCGGCGGCGTGGACGGCGGCGTCGGCATCCACGCCTTGCCGGCTCTCGAAGCGCGCCTCGTCGGCCAGGCGCAGCAGGTCGGCCACGGCGCGCCCGACCTCCATGCGCGTCTCGACGAGCGCCTCGAGCGGCCTGGGCGGCGCTCCCGGCTCGGGCAAGAAGTCGAGCGTCGCCCGCAGCAGGTCGCGGAAGCGCGCCACGAGCTGACGGCCAGCGTAGTCCGGCGCGATCACACGGTAGGTGGCGAACAGGATCGCCGTGGCGAGCAGCGTTCCCCAGACGCGCCACAGAGCAGTGGACACGTCTGCCGAGGGCGCCAGACCGAAGACCACGACGAGGAAGCTCGTCACGGCCTGGAAGCCGAAAGTCCAGCTCGCCGGTGTTCCCAGGGCGACGTACTGCCCCGCGGCGACGACGGCGAAGCACAGAGCGAGGTAGAGCGTCACGTCGGTTGCGTTCGGCATGAAGCCGATGATCGCTGCAATGCCGAGCGAGCACCCGGTGACGACGCCGAGCATCATCAGGCCGGCGCGGCGCACCGTCGCGCCGTAGCTCGATTGCGCGAGCAGCACGACGTACCAGACCATGGTCGAGAGCCGCGGGGCGTGGGCGGCCAGGCCGACCACCAGACAGATCGTCGCGCCGAGCCCGCCGTGCAGGGCGTAGCGCGCGGCGAAGCGATCCAGGCGCGGGAGCGTGGGCCAGCTCCGAGACGTTGCCGGCTGGTCGTCGGGGCTCCCCCGCACGAGGCGGCCGAGCTCGGCGGGCGAGCTCTGCAGCGCCAAGCCGAGCCCGGCGAGCGCCCGGATGCACGCGTTCATGCTCGTGGACTCGGAGAGCGTGATTCCGGCGAGCGACTCGCTGCGGCGCAGCGCGAGCTGGCGATCCTCGAGGGCCCGGACGAGCGAGAGGATGTCGGGCCAGGGGGCGTCGGCGAAACCGAGGTCGGCCGCACCGCTCGCCCCCGGATCGGTCCGCAGTGCCGCCGCCTCGAACCGGGCGAGGGCCTGTTCGAGCGCCTCGACCAGCAGCGCGAGCGCTGCGTCGAGCAGACGGCGGTAGGCTCTTCCCACCTCCTGCCGCGACAGAGAGTCGAGCAAGCCGACGAAGGACTCGATGCGCTCCGCGGTGGTCGTGAGCCCGACCAGGAGGCGCTCCTCGCCGGGCTCGACGCCCACCTGGCGAACCAGATCGAGAAGCTCGAGGTGGGTCGAGAGGGTCGAGTAGCTCGGCGCCTCGAGCGGCAGCGACAGGTGCTCGGGGGCGCGGTAGCGCTTCATCACCGCTCCCAGGCGCTCGCGGTTTCGCCGAAAGCTCTCGCCCAGGGCCGTGGCGAGGCGCGATCGCGGCCCGGCGGCGGGCGGAAAGAGCTCGCTCAGCACGGTCGCCACGAGCACGCCGATCGCGGCCTCGCACGCGACGTCGCGAGCGGTCGTGGCGACCGCGTGGGGATCGAACAGGCCGTCATAGACGACGATCACGGCCATGAGCAGGACCGACGAGCCCTCGAGCGGCCGGCGGGCCATGGGCAGGAAGTAGAGGGTGCCGCTCAAGACGAGCACCATGACCGGCAGCAGGAACCACGGCTGCTGCAAGAGGAAGCCGCCGTAGGGCACGACGAGCAGCGCCGACAGAGCGATCACGGCGAGACGTGGCAGCAGGTTGTGCCAGCTGCTGACGATCGCCCTCTGCACGCCCATGAAGGCGATCGTCGCGCCGACGAAGCCGCCGAGCTGCACGGTGACGGAGACCAGGATGGCGATGGTCGGGGCCAGCGCGACGATCAGAGCCTCGCGCAGCCGCCCGGGCCGCCGGGCGAGATCCGCGCGCAGCCGGGCGGCGAGGTGGGGGGTGGCGGCCGTCGGCGCAATCGCCGCCCGCGCGACGGCCGTCCGTGTGCCGGATGCAGCCTCGGGCCCGCTCACCCGTGGCCCCGCACCGTGACGACCGCCGTCGCCCCCATGCGGAACGGGATCGCCGAGTCGCGCTCTTCCAAGACGATCCGCACCGGGAAGCGCTGCGCGAGGCGTACCCAGTTGAGCGTCGGCTCGACGGCGGGCAGCACCCCGACCGTCGCGCCGTTGGCCTGGAAGAGCGCCCAGCCGATCCCCTGCACGCGCCCGCGAAAGCGCCGGCTCGGGTACCCGATGAGGAACACATCGACCTCCATGCCCGGCTCGATGCTGGGCAGGAAGGACTCGCGGAAGTTCGCCATGACGTACCACTCGCGATCGTCGACCAGGGCGAACACCTCGCGGCCCTGATTCGCATATTGCCCGACGGCGATGTTCAGGTTGGTCACGTAGGCATCGAACGGTGCGCGTACCCAGCAGTAGTCGACGTCGAGGCGAGCGTCGTCGACCGCGGCCCGAGCCTGGCGCCGCCGCGCGTTCACGTCGCCCAGCTGTCCGACCAGGTCGCGCGCCCGCTCGAGCTCCGAGCGCGCCTCCTCGACCGCCGCGTCGGCCGCGCGCGCGCGGGTGCGCGCCTCGACGACCTGGTTCTGGGTGACGAAGCGATCGCCGAGCAGGGGCTCCAAGCGTGCCGCGTACTGGCGCGCGTACTCGGCGTCGGCCTCGCGCTGGCGCAGCCGCGCCTCGGCCGCCGCGATCGCCCGCTCGTAGCCCCGAACCTCGAGCTCGGTGAGCTCGAGCACCGCCGGGGCGCGCTCGAGCTCCGCCTGGTAGGGCCGCGGGTCGACGACGAAGAGGAGATCACCCTTGGCCACCCGCTGGTTGTCGACGACCGCGAGCTCGACGATCGGCCCGCTCACGTGCGCCGCGATCCCGACCAGGTTCGCCCGCAGGTAGGCGTCGTCGGTGCGCGGGTGCTCGAAGATCAGGGCGTAGACGACCACGGCCACGATGGCGGTCCCGACCACGATGCCGGCCCCGATCAGCCGCCCGGCGATGCGCAGGACCCTGAAATCGCGGGCTTCGACCACGGCCGCTCCCCCAGCTCCCTCAGCTCCGGAAGAAGAGCAGCCAGGTGATCATGGTGAGCAGCGCGCCGAGGCAGCCGTAGACCAGCGGCAGGGGACCGAGATACGGCTCGACGCCGATGCGGTAGAGGACCAGCCTCGAGAGCGCGGCGAGCAAGGCGCCGACCACGAGGCACAGCATCCATGCCGGGAAGAACGAGCCGGCGATGTCGAGCACCGGGGCACAACCCGCCGCGCCGAGCCCGGCGGCCGCGATCGCGACTGAGCGGCCGTGGCGCGCGGCCACACCGGCTGCCGGCGGCGTCGCGGGGTCGGCCACCTCGACCGCGACGTAGGTCAGCGCCATGGCGCCGCTGCTATCACGCACCCCCGCGCGTTCCAATTCGATCCGGCTGCCGACCCGCGCCCCGAGCTCGACTGGGGCCGCGACGTGGCTGCGCTGCAAGCGGTTCGCGGCTTCCGTGCGTGCGGCGCGCCGGTCGAGCGCGCAGATCCGGCCGGCGCCGGCGCGCGCCCCGCGATCGACCGGCTCGCTGCATCACCAGCCCGGTGGCGGGTCGGCCGTCCAGGCGATGCCGAGCAGCGACTCGCCCCGGTCGCGGTCGACGTCGCGGAAGAGCTCCCACTCCTCGGGCGTCGCCTCGATCTCCATCACGGGGTAGCCGATCGGACGGCCGCGGCCCGAGCAGACGAAGGTCTCGGGCTGGAAGCGGCGTACGCCGTAGGCGTCGGCGATCGCCTGTCCCACATCCTGCTGCCACGGTGTCGGCCGAACGCCGAGCTTGGGCACGACGCTCGGGTTCTCGCGCATGCGGCGGAAGCTCGCCGGGTGCGCCATGCGGCCACAGCTCAAGTTGGGTGGCGCCGCCGCGCCGCTGGCGAACCCCAGGCGGCTCAGCTCGAGCAGCAGGCCGCGGCGGCGGAAGTCGGGCGCGACGCAGGCCAGGCCAGCGAGGAAGACCACCTGCCCGGGTAGGCGCGGCAGGTCGAGCAGCCGGTTCTCCGAGAGGGCGAAGCCGACCAGATCCTCGGCGCGCCGCGCGAGCGCGATGTTGCGCAGGCGGTGCAGGGATTCGGCGAGGTACTCCGCGTCGGCCAGGCGGTAGGTGCGCTCGAAGAGCGCCAGGACGTCGCGCTCGTCGGCCGGCGAGAGACTCGAGGTCGGCGAGACGCGCAGCGCCAGCTCGGGAAACGGGGGCGGGCCCTCGGGCCCTGTCGGCTGCAGCCTAGCCAAGCAGCGCCTCGCCACGGCGTCCCGTGAGACGGCCAGGGCGCGGTCGATGGGCACTCGTCGTCGATGCCACCGCAGCCCGCTCCGTCGCTCAGCGCCAGTACGTGCCTTCCAGCATCGCCTCGAGCGTCGCCCGGTGCATGATCATGTCGTCGACGTCGTCGGGCATCGTCGCCTCGCCGAAGTGGATCGCGCGGCGCTGGATGCGGCTCATCACGATGCCGTGCCGCAGGGCGGCGTACATCGTGTAGAAGTCGAGATCGCGCGGCGTGTGCCCGGTCTGCGCCGCGTAGTCGGCGGCCACGTCCTCGCGGCGCAGGAAGTGCGGCATGCCCTCCACGCCCATCTTCGTGGCCAGGTCCTCGAAGAAGCGGTGCAGGAAGATCAACCAGGCGACGTCGAGCTCGCGCGGGCCCAGCGCGGCCATCTCCCAGTCGAGCACGGCGACCGGCTGGAAGTCGCGGTACATGACGTTGCCGATCCGCGCGTCGCCCCAGCTCAGCACGGCCGCGCCCTCGTCCTTGGGCCAGTGCTCGCGCAGCCAGGCAAAGCAGCGCTCGATGAGCGGCGAGCGGATGCCGTCGCTCGCCACCCACTCGTAGAAGGCCCACTGATCGGCGACGTGGCGGGCGAGCGCGGTCGGCTCGGGGCGCTCGGGGTCGCGCAAGAAGGAGAAGGTCTGCTCGGCGTCGGGGATGCCGTGCAGCGCGGCCAGGACGCCTACGGTCGACTCCTGCAGGCGGGTCTGCTCGGCGGGAGAAGCGTCCTTCAGCCAGCTGCCGAAGTTGTAGGGCATCACGTCGGGAGGCACCTGCCCCTCGACGCGCTCCATGACGAAAAACGGCGTGCCGAGCGGCTCGGCATCGGGCTCGGACCACAGGCCGCGCGGCACCGGCACGGAGGTCTTCTCGCCCACCAGGCGCATGACCTGGAACTGCCGGTCGAGGTCGTAGACCCGAAATACCGGGACCGCCGAGGTCTCCGGCGCCACCCGCGCCACCAGCGACGCGCTGCGCGATGCCCCTCCCTCGCGCCAGCTCGCACCGAACAGCACGGTCTCGCTCGACATGCCGTTGGCCGACGGTACGACCAGGTCGGACACCCGCGGCTCGGCGCCGCCAGGCAGCCTGCGCGCCATCCAGGCCTCGAGGCGTCCCTGGAGGTCGCCTAAGTCGCGCCGCGACGTCTGCGGCCGGGCCGTGCTCGCGCTCTGAGCTGCCGTCGCCTGGGCGTTCTCTGGCACGGATCGTACTCCTTGGGTGTCTTCGAGCGGCTTGGGCGGTCGCGCGCAGCACGCGCCCGCCGTGGCCGCAGGGGTTCCTGGAGGGCTCCCTTACGACGCAACAGCGCCCCGCGCCAGACGGACCGACGCGAGTCGACCCGACCGGCGGCGCCCCGGCGGTGCATCTCGGCCGGCGCCCGCACCTTGCAAGGAGTCGCGCCAAGCGCGAGAAACCCTTGCCGGCACGAGCGCAGCACCACACCAACTGACACAGATCAGCCATCGGGATGCCATCGTTCATCCGACCGGCTGGTCGTGACTTTTGTCCCTATCGAGGACGTCAGCGAAAGTAGTGAGATAGCCGCCAGGCACGCCCGTGCCGCCCCCAGATAGCGAGGAGCAGACGTGGATTTCGAGTTCTCCGACGAGCAGAAGGCGTTCGTCGCCGAGGTCGAGGCCTTTCTCGACGAGCACCAGCACCCCGACGTGATGGACGTCACGCGCGAGAACATGGCCCAGCTCGTCGACACCCCCGCCCGGCGCGCCTTCATGAAGCTGATCGGCGAGCGAGGCTGGCTGGGCATGACCTGGCCCAAGGAGTACGGCGGCAGCGAGCGCGAGGGGATCTACGAGTACCTGCTCAACGAGGCCCTGGCGCGACGCGGCGCACCGCAGATCGGCAAGGGCGTGGGGATCATCGGCAAGACGCTGATCCGCCACGGCAGCGAAAAGCTCAAGCGCGAGTTCCTGCCCAAGATCCTGGCCAACGAGATCGAGTTCGCCATCGGCTACAGCGAGCCCCAGGCGGGCTCGGACGCCGCGGCCATGGCGCTCAAGGCCACGCGCGATGGAGACGGCTGGCGGCTCGACGGCCAGAAGGTGTTCACCACCTCGGCACACTTCGCGCAGTGGTACTGGGTGGGCGCCCGCACCGATCCGGAAGCCGCCAAGCACCACGGCATCACCCTGTTCCTGCTGCCGCTCGACGCACCCGGCCTGACCATCCAGCCGATGTGGACGATCGGCGACGAGCGCACCAACCAGGTCTACTTCGACAACGTCTACGTCGGCGACGACTACCGCGTCGGCGAGCGGAACAAGGGCTTCCAGTACATCTCCGAGGCGCTCGACCTCGAGCGCTTCACCATGTTCACCTTCTCGCCGATCGAGCAGCGGGTCGGCGAGCTGTGCAGCTACGTCGCCACCGAGAAGCGCGACGGCCGCCCGCTTCGCGACGACCCGGTGATCCGCCAGCGGCTGGCGCAGCTCGTCACCCAGACCGAGGTCGCGCGCGTGCTCGGCCTGCGCTTCGTCGCCGAGTCGATGAAGGGCGGAGCGGCGCCCACCACCCACGCCTCGCAGTACAAGCTCTACGCCACGGAGCTCTCGCAGCGCGTCGCCAACGCGGCGCTGGACGTCGGCGGGGCCGGCGGCCAGCTGCGCGTCCACACCAAGGGCGCCCCGATGCGCGGCCGGGCGGAGATGACCTACCGCTTCACGGTGGTCGACACGATCGGCGGCGGAGCCTCGCAGATCCAGAAGAACATCATCGCGCAGCGCAAGCTCGGCCTGCCGCGCAGCTTCTAGCAGTCAGGAACGAGCCCATGTCCCTTCCTCCGGCCCTCCAGGGCACGACCATTCTCGACCTCTCCAGCGTCGGCCCGGCCGCGCGCTGCACGCGCATCCTCGCCGACTACGGCGCGACCGTGATCAAGGTCGCGCCGACTCCCGCCAAGAGCGGCGTGCAGATCCAGCCTGCGTTCTGGGCCTACAGCGGACACCGCGACATGAAGCGGGTGCAGATCGACCTGAAGGCGCCCGCCGGCAAGGCCACCTTCCTGCGCCTGGCCACGAGCGCCGACGTGGTCATCGAGACCTACCGCCCGGGCGTCGCCGACCGGCTGGGCATCGGCTTCGCCGACGTGCGCCAGGTCAACCGCAAGATCGTCTACTGCTCGACCAGCGGCTACGGGCGCGAGGGGCCGTACGCGCAGTGGGCGGGCCACGATCTCGACTATCTCGCCGTGGCGGGCTTTCTCGGCTGCTCCGGCCGCCGCGCGGACGGCGGCCCCGCCCTCCCCGGCGCCACCGCCGCCGACTCCGCCGGCGGCGGCATGCACGCCGCGATCGCCATCCTGGCCGCCCTGCTGCGCCGCGGTGTGACCGGCGAGGGCGAGCACCTCGACGTCTCGGCGACCGACGGCGTGCTCCTGCTCATGTCGCTGCACCTCGACGAGTACCTGGCCACGGGCGTCGAGCCGAAGCCCGGCCACGACATCCTCACCGGGCGCTACGCCTTCTACGACGTCTACCGGACGCGCGACGACCGCTGGCTCGCCGTCGGGGCCATCGAGCCGGCCTTTTTCGCCAACCTGTGTCGCGCGCTCGGCCTCGAGCAGTGGATCCCGCAGCAGCGCGACGCGACGCGCCAGGAGGAGATCCGCGCGGCGTTCCGCGAGGCCTTCGCCACCCGCGATCGCGACGACTGGGTGCGCGAGCTCGCCGGGCGGGACACCTGCGTCGCACCCGTCTACTCGATCGAGGAGGTCACGCGCGATCCGCACCTCGAGAGCCGTGGCGTCTTCGTCGAGGCACGGCACGCCGGGCGGGGAACCTTCCGCCAGCTCGGCCCGGTGCTCGCCGGCACCGACCGGACACGGCGCAGCTACGAGGTGCGCGACGCCTCGGCAACCGACACCGAGGAGCTGCTGCGCAGCGCCGGCCTGGGCCCGGAGGAGATCGCCGAGATGCGCAGCGCGGGCGTCGTCGCATGAGAGCCGGCGCCATGGCTTGCGGCCGCCTCCCGAGCGAAAGCCACCCGGCGGGCGAGTGCCCGAGCCGGGCCTGAGGACACGAGATGGACCTGGAGCTCAGCGAAGAGCAACGGATGCTGCGCGACATGGCGCGGGGGCTGTGCGAGGAGCTCTCGCCGCCCTCCGTCGTGCGGGGCGTGGAGAACGACCCGACCGGGTACTCCGCCCCGCTCTGGGCGGAGATGGGTCGCCTGGGCCTGATCGGCCTGATGCTGCCGGAGCGCTACGGCGGCGGCGGCCAGTCGGCGCTCGAGGGCGCGATCCTCTACGAGGAGCTGGGCCGCGCGCTGGCGCCGTCGCCGCACTTCGTGAGCGCGGTGCTGTGCGGCCTGGCGATCGCGCGCGCCGGGAGCGAGGAGCAGAAGCGTACCTGGCTGCCGCGGGTCGTCTCGGGCGACGCGATCATGTCGCCGGCCTGGCTCGAGCCGGGGCACGGCTGCGGCCCCGAAGGGGTGCAGCTCACGGCCCGCCTCGACCGCGGCGAGTACCGCCTCACCGGCGCCAAGCAGCACGTGCAGATCGCATCGGCGGCCACACGCCTGCTCGTGCTGGCGCGCACCGGCACCAGCGAGCTCGACGTCGACCTGCTCCTGGTCGATCCCCGCTCGGCGGGGATCGGGCTCACACAGCAGCAGAGCCTGGCCTCCGACACGCAGTACCACCTGAGCTTCCACGACGTCCGGGTCCCGCCATCCGAGCGCATCGGCGCGCCGCACTCGGGATGGGAGACCTGGCACGAGGTGATGTACGACGGGCTGATCCTGCTCGCCGCCCAGGCCATGGGCGGCGCGAGCCGCGCGCTCGAGATCACCGTCGACTACGCCAAGACCCGCCACCAGTTCGGCAAGCCGCTCGGCGCCTTCCAGGCGATCGCCCACTTTCTGGCCGACGCGTCCACCGTGATCGACGGCGGCACCACCCTGGCGTACGAGGCGGCCTGGGCACGCTCCCGGGGCAAGCCGGTGCAGCGCCTGGCCCCGATGGCCAAGCTATTTGCCTGCCAGACCTTCCGCGACGTGACCGCGATGGCCCAGCAGGTGCACGGCGGCATCGGCTTCACCGTGGACTACGACATCCAGCTCTACTTCCGCCGCGCCAAGCAGCTGCAGCTCTCCTGGTGGGACTCGCGCTACCTCGAGGAGCTGATCGCGAGCGACGTGCTCGATCGCCCGGAGGCGCAGATTCCGCAGCGGGCCAATGGAGGCTTTCGACCGTGAGTGAAGGGACCGACTTCCTACCCGAGGGGCTCGCCCCCGACGTCAAGCAGAAGCTCGTCGCGCTGGCGCAGGAGTCGGCCGCCGAGCCGGCGCCGCTCGAGGTGAACGAGTACCTGATCCGCCACTGGTGCGAGACGCTCGAGGACGGCAACCCGCTCTACCTCGACCCGGCCTATGCCCGATCGCGCGGCCTGCGCAGCGTGGTCGCGCCGATCGGCTCGGTGATGACCACCTTCGCCATGCCGTTTCGTTGGCCGTGGCCGCCCAGCGAGCGCGAGCCGGCGCGACACATCCACTACTCCATCAAGGAGGCGCTCGGCCTGCCCGTGGGGATCATCACCAGCCTGGAGATCGAGGCGCACACACCGCTCCAGCTCGGCGACCGGGTGAGCGTCAGCCAGCGCCTGGTCTCGGTCTCGCCGTGGAAGAAGACCCGCCTGGGCGAAGGCCACTTCTGGACGATGGACCGCCTCTACCGCAACCAGAGCGGCGAGCTCGTGGTGCGCGAGCGGATGAGCGCTTTCGGCTACGGCCGCGAGGAGGGCGGTGCGGGCGCAGCGGCGCCGGCCCCGCAGTCGCGCGGCGGCTGGAGCCCGGCGGTCGAGGAGGTCATCGAGGGCGACAAGACCGGCTACCGCCCGCCGGCCTACCGCGACCGCTACTGGGAGGACGTCGCGGAGGGCGACGAGCTTCCCCGCCTGATCATGCCGATCAACTTCACGCGCTGCGTCTACCTCGCCTCGGCGACGCGCGACTTCTCCCCGCAGCACTCCAATCGCGAGTACGCCCAGCAGCGCTCGAAGACCAAGGACGTCTTCGTCAACACGCCGTTCAACGTCGGCATCGTGAGCCGCTTCCTCACCGACTGGGCCGGCCCGGCGAGCACCGTGCGCCGCATGACCGTCGCCATGCGAGGCAACGTCTGCGCCGGCGACGACATGATCTTGACCGGCAAGGTGACGCGCAAGCACGCCGACGGGGGCGACCACCTGGTCGATCTCGAGGTGGTGATCGCCACCCAGGACGGCCCGGTGACGCCGTGCACGGCGACCCTGGCGCTGCCCAGCCGGGGAGCCGCGCGGGGCTGACGGTCGAAGCGGGCCGCCGCCCGACCGGCGGCACAGTGCATCGGGAGGCATCGGATCGAGGAGCGTCGGAGCGAGAACCGTGTGTGTCGCCGGGGCGGCGTGTGATACCGTGCGCCCCGCCACGAACGCGATTGCGGCTCCGGGCGCCTTGAACCCGGCGCTGGCGACGCGGCTGCCGAGCCGGCAGCCGCCGACGGAGGGTCACCGCTGATGGACACGTCGAGCTGGGAGCGGCTCTCGCGACGCAGGTTCTTGGAGGTGGCCGGATCGGGCGTGGCCACGCTGGCGCTGGGTCTCCAGCGCCTGGGACCGCGCGAGGCCGCGGCGAGCGAGGTCGCCGCAGGGGCCGCGGGCGCTGCGACGACCGCCGGCGCCACCTACCGCGACTGGGCCGACATCTACCGCGAGCAGTGGACCTGGGACCGCATCGTCAAGGGCACGCACACGCGCGCCAACTGCTGCGCCGCCTGCTCGTGGAACGTGTTCGTCAAGGACGGCCTGGTGTGGCGCGAGGAGCAGAACGCGGTCTACGACCAGGCACGCCCCGACGTTCCCGACCACAACCCACGCGGCTGTCAGAAAGGGGCCTGCTACAGCGACCTGCAAGCCTCGCACACCCGCATCCTCCACCCGCTCAAGCGCTCCGGCGAGCGCGGCTCGGGCAAGTGGCAGCGCATCTCCTGGGACCAGGCCTTCGACGAGATCGCCGACCAGCTGATCGACGCGGCGATCGCCGAGGGTAGCGAGTCGATCGTCCACGACAACGGGACGACCAACTGCGGCATGGGCCCCGAGACCGCCTGCGAGATGCGCTTCGCCGACGCGATCGGCGCCACGCGGCTCGACTCCTGGTCCGGGGTCGGCGACATGCCGATGGGCGTCATCCAGACCTGGGGCATGTACAACTGCGAGGGGACGGCCGACGACTGGTTCCGGTCCGACTACATCGTCATCTGGATCGGCAACCCGGTCTACACGCGCATCCCCGAGGTCCACTTCATGTACGAGGCGCGCTACCGCGGGGCGACCGTGGTGGTGATCGCGCCCGACTACAACGCGAGCTCCATCCACGCCGACCTGTGGCTCAACCTGAAGGCCGAGACCGACGCCGCGCTCGGGCTCTCGGCCGCGCAGGTGCTGCTCGAGAAGGGGCTCGTCAAGGAAGACTACGTCCGCGAGCAGACCGATCTGCCCGTCCTGGTGCGCGACGACGACGCTCGCTTCCTGCGCGAGTCGGACCTGCGCTCGGGCGGCTCGGAGGACACCCTCTACTTCTGGGACGAGGCGACGGGCGCCCTGGCCGAGGTGCCGGGCTGCATGGGCGAGGGCGGCCGGTCGATCGCGCTGGGCCCGCTGCG
>CAZGUU010000153.1:0-12011 GCA_964529315.1 uncultured Enterobacteriaceae bacterium | reverse complement strand
CGCGTGGGGCTCAGCCACGCCGCGCGGCGCGCCGTGCGTGGCTACTCGCGCGGCATGCGCCAGCGGCTCGGGCTGGCCGTGGCGATCCTCTCGACGCCCGAGCTGCTGATCCTGGACGAGCCCACCGGGGGCCTCGATCAGGAAGGGCTCGCCGCACTCCGGTCGATCCTCGACGAGTGGCGCTGCGAGGGACGGCTCGTCCTCGTCGCGACGCACGCGCTGGGGCTCATGGAGCGGCAAGCCGACCGGATCGTGGTGCTCGAGTCCGGCCGCGTGATCGCGGCGGCTGCGCCCGCGCAGCTCCGCGGGGCGGCCGCACTCCCCCTTCGCGTCACCTTCGAGCTCGCCCGGGACGGCGCACAGGCGGCGGCATTCGCGGCGAGCCTCGAGCCGGCGGCGGTGCCCGGCAGCATCGAGCGTGTGAACGGATCGCTGCGCGTCGAGGTCGAGCCGGCATCGCTGCTCGGGCTCCTCGATCGGCGCGAGGCTCACCGAGAGATCGTCACGGGGCTCCGCGTCGAGGAGCCGAGCCTGGAGCGGGTCTACGAGCGCCTGCTCGAGCCCGCCGCGCAGCGCGAGACGCGCACCGCGAGGCCCGCAGCATGAGCCGCGTCGCCCGAGCGCTGGTGGTGAACGAGATCCTCGAGCGGACGCGCGACCGCTGGGTGCTGGTGATCAGCGCGCTCTTCGCCCTGCTCTCCTCGGGGGTGAGCCTCTACGCGCGCAGCGCCGAGACCACGGCGCAGGGGCTCGCCGGACCGAGCCTGGTCACCCTGGCGAGCCTGCTCGTGCCGCTGGTCGCGCTGGTGCTCGGCCACGACGCGATCGTCGGCGAGCGCGAGCGCAATACACTCGGGCTGCTGCTCTCGCTGCCGGTGGGCAGGGCCGAGGTCGTCGTCGCCAAGTACCTGGGCCGGCTCGGCGCGCTGGCCGCCGCCGTCACGCTCGGCATCGGCGTCGCCGTGGTGCTCTCGCCGCCCGGCCAGGGCGAGGTGCTGGCCGAGCTCTTCGTCCCCACGCTCCTGCTCGGCGCATCCTTCCTTTCGCTCGGCGTCCTGCTCTCCGCGCTCACCTTTCGCCAGATGACGGCGGCGAGCCTGGTGGTCGCCACCTGGTTTCTGCTGGTCTTCTTCTACGACCTGGGCATCCTGGGGCTGCTGGTGGTCACCGACGGCGGCGTCCCCACGAGTGTGGTCTCCTGGCTCGTCATGGCGAACCCCGCCGGGCTCTTCCGGCTCGAGATGATGCAGCGCTACGCCGGGCCGCAGGTGCTGGAGACCCTCGGGGTCTCGCTCTCACCTCCGGGGCTGGCCGAGTCCGCGGCGCTCTGGGCGGCTTGGATCCTGGTGCCGCTCGCCGTGAGCGGCGCCCGGCTCACCCGGCAGAAGAGCGGTCGATGACTCGCGCGCTCGATCTCTCGGCCGAGTTCGCGCCGAGCCTCTCGCGCCGCCGCTCGCTCGACGCTTCGGACCCTGCCGCAGCCCAACGGCCCAGGCTCGACCGGCTCGCGCTCGACCGCCGGCGCCTGCTCTTTGCGGCGCTGGGCCTCCTTTGCGCTTTCGCCCTGAGCGGCTGCTCGCGCAGCACGCCGGGCTCGGGGGAGGCCCCGACGGAGCCACTGCCGATCGGCGACGCACCCTGCGCGACCTGCGGCATGGTCGTCGCACAGCAGCCGGCGCCCCGCGGACAGCTCGTGCACCGCGACGGCACCCGCGCTTACTTCTGCTCGATGTCCGATCTGGTGGCGTACGTCGGAAGCCCGAGCGCCCACGGCAAGCCCAAGGCGATCTTCGTCGAGACGCTCGATGCGAGCGCGGCCCCCGCCGAGACGAGCCTGGCCCCACGGCCCTGGGCGCCGGCGGAGAGCGCGGGGTTCGTCGTCGGCGTCGCGCGCGCCGAGGTCATGGGCAAGCCGACACTTGCCTACGCGACGCGTGCCGAGGCCGAGGCGGTGGCGAAGCAGCATGGCGGGACGCCCTCGACCTGGGTCGAGCTGCAGAAGCAGCTGCCGTAGGGGGCAGCCGGGGCCCGCCGCGCCGCCTGCTGTCATGCGACGACGACTCGGACGTGGTCGGAGCGCGATCGGCGCCGGAGCTCGGCTCCTCCTCGTGCTCGGCGTGGCCGCCGCGTGTACGAGCGAGCCGCAGAGTGCCCCGCAGGGCGGGCTCGCGCGCTTCGAGCACCAGGTCATGGGCACGGTGATCGAGGCCGTGCTGCCGCAGAGCGACCAGCCGGACCGCGACGCGACGGCGGCGCGGTCCGCCTTCGCCGCATTCGACGACGTCGATCGCGAGATGAGCGAGTGGCGGGACGACTCGCCGCTGAGCGCGATCAACCGCGCCGCGGGCGGCGCGCCGCTACCCGCCCCACCCGCTCTGCGCGAGATCCTCCGTCGAGCGCGCGAGATCTCGGAGCGCTCGGACGGGGCATTCGACGTGACCTGGGCCGCGCTCGCCGGCGTATGGAGCTTTCAGGCGCTCTCGCCGAGCCTTCCCTCCGCCGCCGAGCTCGAGCGCGCGAGGTCGCTGGTCGACTACCGGCTCGTCGAGATCGACGAGCCGGCGGGTACGGTGCGACTCGCGCGGCCGGGAATGAAGATCGGCCTCGGCGGCATCGCCAAGGGCAACGCGCTCGCACGAGCCGGTGCCGCCCTGCGTGCCGCTGGGGTGCATGCCTTCCTGCTCTCGGCGGGAGGCCAGGTGCTCGCCGGAGAGCGCGACCCCACGATCGGCCCCTGGCGCGTGGGCATCCGCGACCCCCGCGGCCCGCGCGACGACTTCTTCGCCGCAATCGAGCTCGACAGCACTTCCGTGTCGACGAGCGGCGACTACGAGCGCTTCTTCCTGCTCGACGGCAAGCGCTATCACCACATCCTCGACCCACGCACCGGCACCCCTGCCCGCGGCCTGCGCTCCGCGACGATCGTCGCGCAAGAGCCGGTGCTCGCCGACGCGCTCTCGACCGCGGTGATGGTGCTCGGGCGCGAGGGCGGGCGCGCGCTCGTGGCGACGTTCCCCGGAGTGGAGGCGCTGGTCGTCGACGAGCGCGGAGAGGTCGAGGCCACGAGAGGGCTCGAGGCGCGGCTGCGGATCGCCCATGCGCCGCGGGAGGCAGGATCGAGCGCGGCAGTGCAGCCGATCGCGCCGTGAGTGCATCATCGCCGATGAACGCCGCCGCTCAGCCTCGCGATGGCCATCGCTGGATCGCGGCCCAGTCCCGGTCGCGTGGGTACGCGTTGCGGGATGCGGCACCGAGTCGCTGCGCTGCCCCGCGCCAGTCGTGCTCGACGCGCCGCTTCAGGCCGTCGGGCCGTGCGAGCTTCCACCACCACCGCCGAGCAGGCCGAGGTGCACGCAAAGTGCCCGGTCGACAGCCGCCTGCGTCTCACGGGAAATGCGCCCGGCACGCTTTACGACTCGGACGCGATCATACGTCATCACCATCGAAGCGTTCGCGACGCGCGCATCGGTCAACGACGAGCGCGGCTTGCGCAGATCGACGACGTAGGCCCGCGCGGCGCGCTGCTTCGTGTATGCCTGCGTCGGCACCACGGTGACGGCCTGCCCGAAGCGGTTCGCGAGGTCGTTTGAAACCACCACGCACGTTCTGGTCTTGCGCGGCTCGACGCCCACGGATGGACCGCAGCTGATCCACAGCACGTCGCCCCGGCGGAACTCGATGGCCTCAGGCATCGTCGTCGTCGAGCAGATCGAGCTGCGCGGCTTCGAAGTCCGCCAGGACCGAACGCGCGTCTGCCCGGCCAGCAGCGTAGTCGGCAGCCAGGCGCCGCCGCCGTGCGGCCGATTCGCGCCGGGCAAGCCCCTCGCGGACGATCTCGACGACGAGTCGTGCTCTGGGCTTGTGGAGCTGGCTCGCGTGTCGTTCCAGCTGCCTGAACGTCTCGTCGTCGAGCGTCAGATTCACGCGTGCCATGACACGTTCGCTAGCACGGAGAGCGTGTCAGTCACAAGCCCAGCTGCCCCGATGGACTACGACAGCTACCGCAAACGCCTACAGGGACATCTCGGTTCCCCAATCTCACCCGCCTGGGCGCTCGAGCGCGCGCGTGGTCTCCCGCTCGCGGCGACGTTGCCCGGCGGCGCGGTGCTGGTCGTCGACGACCACGGAGAAGTCGAGGCGACGAAGCGGCTCGCGACGTGGCTGCGAATCGCCCCGACGCCGCGGGAGGCAGGGGCGAGCCCGGCGCACGGCCGTCAGGCCAGCCCATCATTGGACATCGGCAACGAGCTGCACCATCCCGCGTGGGCCCGGAGCGAGTATTGCCTGAAGGCCGGCAGAGTGAAACGCCGTGCGCGCGTCCTCGGGGCGCAGACGGAGCTTCTCGTAGCTGCTCACCTTGGTCGTCCAACCCTCGGGTGTGAGCTCCTGCAGGATGTCGTGCACACGAACGTGCTGCGGCAGCTCTTCGAGAAGGCATGTCAGGATGCGGGAGCGGTCCGCACGGACTGGGATGAAGCGCCGCTCGCCCTGCGGAAGCGTGGAGTAGTCCCTGAATGTGGCGACGAAGCGCCCGCCCCGCGCCAGTGCGGTCGCGACACCGGCTGCGAGGCGCGTGACGGCGGCAGCCTCGCGCAAGTGCGTGAGCGTGTCACCCATGCAGATCACCAGGTTGGGTCGCTCACCGGGCGGAAGCAACGAGGCGAAGTCGACCAAGTCTGCGTGGAAGGTGTCGATCGGAAGGCCCGCGCCGAGGGTGCGAAGTCGCTCGAGGAGCAGGGCGGACGAATCGAACGCGAGCACCCGAAACCCCGCCCTGGCAAGTGGCACCGCGTGCATGCCGAAGCCCGCACCCAGATCCACGGCAAGGCCGCGCACGCCCCTGAGCGGGGCGAGATCCGACTCGCCGAGCTCGAAGGCTCTCGACGCACCCCCAACCATCCATTCGTAGACGGGGGCGAGGTGATCTGCGTAGTGCTGCTCGACGGACGACACGCGTGTTCCCTGACGCCCAGGTCAGGCGTCACGCTGCCAACAGCGGCGCCAAGTCGGCTCGCTTGGCTGCCGGCAACCCGAGGTCTCGCAAGACCCGGTTCACCTTGGCCAGCGAGATCTGGCCAGCGGCTTGCCATGGCGGTACGTCACCTCAACATACGCTTCCCTCATCGTGTGCCTTTCGTGACCGGATACGCCGTAACGATCACCTGCCGGCGTGTCGTGTCGTCCGCTTCGATCACGACCTCCCAGCTGCGGCGCGCGTGTCGTGCTTCGGCAACCCAACGACACCGGCATGGTGTCGGCGCGGAGGGTCGTTGCGCGCTCCAGCATCTCCTGCAAGTCGACCTCGGAGAGCTCTCGGTCCACCATCCGCTCGAGCGGGTTCTCCGATCCATTCCGTCGTCTGCCCGCACGCCTGACGGCCTGGCGTTGAGCGGCCGGGACCCGTGTCGGTCGCAGACGCTGAGGCGCCCGGGCGCCAGGCCGCTCCAACGCCTTGTTCGGTGACGATAGCCGCGCTAGGCTCATGCCGGTGACAAAGGCAACGACCAAGCTCCTCGAAGATGCGTTGAAGCTCAATGCGAGGCAGCGTGCGGAGCTGGCCTCTGGGCTACTCGCAAGCCTGGACGGCGAGGCGGATGACGACGCTGAAGTTGCCTGGGCCGTCGAGATCGAAGAGCGCGCTGCCCGAGCGCGGTCTGGCGAGGATCCGGGCAAACCGTGGCCCGAGGTTCGCGAGCTCTTGGAACGTGACCTCGAGCGCCGTTGAACCGACCCGTCCGTATCGGCGCCGGGGCGCAGGCCGACATGGCCGAGGCCTCTCGCTGGTACGACGCCCGGCAGCCCGGTCTCGGCGTTGAATTCCTGCGTTCGGTCGGCCGTGTAATCGCACGGATCGAGGCAGCTCCACACACCGGATCGGGTGTCCCCGGCGTGTCGGACGCAGACATCCGACGCGTTCTCATCCGCCGGTTCCCCTATCACGTCGTATATGTCGAGCTGCCCGACCGGGCTCAGATTGTCGCCATCGCACATCATCGACGGCGTCCGCGGTACTGGATCGGTCGCGTTCCTCATTGACGAGCCCCGAGTCACCTAACGCTCCGGTTCAGCGGCGCGTGATTCAATGGACGGTTGCAGACTTGGCGTCGCCCGGCGGCCGCAACGCGGGCAAGACCTGGTGGAAGAAGCAGGACGCGAGGGCAAACACGTCGACCACGGCCTCCTCGCGTTGGTCCGTCTTCGTTCGTAGGTAGAGGACGCTGATCGCCCCGCCCACTATTCGCGCGGCGTTTTCGGGCAGGCGCTCGAACCCGACCTCGAAAGCGGTTGCATGCACAATGCGATTCAAGGCGTCTCGCAAGAGCGTGACCTTGCTCGCACTACCCGTAGGCTCCCAATGCCAGAACGGCCCATCGAGCGTGAAGCGGGTGCGAATGTCGCGGTTGTCAAGGAGGCGTCGGACGTGGATAGCGAAGGCGATCGCCGTGTCTGTGACAGCCTGCTCAATATGGCTCTGGATGACCGCGCCGTTGGCGATCGGAAACGGGGCGCTGCCGAACGCCCACAACCTCGCGGCTGCCGCTTCGGCCTGCTGGAGGGCGAACTCGTTGATGTCAGCCACCGAGTTTCCTCCGTCGTCTAACAATTAGTGGACACTTCGCGGCCCCGGGCCGCCGCGACAATCCCAGACGGGCCTGAGGCCGAGGGCATGGTCGCCGGCGGCGGTGCAAGGCCCGGATCTGGCGCAGGTTCCGCATGTGTGGGACCGAGGTTGAGGACGTGCGTATAGATCATGGTCGTGGCCACTTCCTTGTGGCCGAGAAGCTCCTGGACCGTGCGGATGTCGGTCCCGTCCTCGAGTACTCACCCTTGCGCGGGATAGTACAAGTCACCAATGCAGAGCATTCTTGACGTAGGCGACTGCAGGATGGTCGAAGAAGCGCCGGACCAACGCACGGCTCGATCGGATCTGCTCCATCGAGTCGTTGACGGCCTCGTCGAGGACCTCGTCGGCCAGGATCGGCTCCTTGCGAAACATCGACTTGAGGTGAGCCCACACATGCTCGTCGGGGTTCATGTCGGGAGCGTACCCGGGAAGGAAGTGGACTCGCAGCCGCGAGCGATGCTCCTCGATGAAGCGACGCGTCGCCGCGGCGACGTGCGCCGGATGACGGTCCATGACCAGATCGATCGCACCCCGGACGTCGCGCAAGAGGGCCTTCAGGAACGCGACGAAGCGTTGCGCATTGAGGGTTCCCTCGAGGCAGCGGAACCACAGGCGCCCGCGTGGGCTGATCGCCGAGATCACGTTCACGCGACGGCGCTGCCCGGTGACCCGCACCACGGGTCGCTGCCCCCGCAGGGCCCAGGTGAGATCCACCGGGCCATCCTCGTGCACCCCGGTCTCGTCCGCGAAGAGCAGCGTCGATTGGCGCCGTTTCATCTGCCGGACGATCGCCGGGAACTCCTCGTGGGCCCAGCGCCGGCACTCTTCGTCGTCGCGCTGGAATGCCCGCCTGGCCGGTCGCTGCGGCGTGAGCCCCATGCGATGAAGCATGCGCGACACCGTCGTCTCGTGCAGCACCTCGCCGAAGAGCCGCGTGATCAGCTGCGAGACGATCGGCAGGGTCCACAGCGCGTAGGCGAACTGCAGCTGGCGGGGATCCTTCTCGACGATGATGCGCCGCAGCCGCTCCTGCTGGCGCGCGGAGAGCTTCGGTTGCGGGCCTTGCGCGCTGCCAGCCCCGCATCGCCTTGCGTTCGATACGCCCTCACCCAACGGCAGACGGTCGGCGCTGCCACCCCCAGGCTCGCCGCAATCGACACCTGCGACTCGCCTTCCAGCGCGCGCTTGACCGCAAGCCGCCTCATCTCCTCGAGAGTCGCGTGGTCCAGGCTTCGAGCATCGCGCTTCGCCACCACTGAAGTCATACATGATAGACGAACGAAGCACTGTTAATCCAACCCGCGCATCAGTGAGTAGGTGGGTGGCCGGTCCTCGTTGTAGCCGCGCATCCAGTCGTCGAGATCCGCCTGGAGCTCCTCGATCGTGGTGTAGAGCGTGCGCCGCAACACCACACGGTAGAACTCGTTCAGCACCGTCTCGTTGAAGCGCTCGCAGATCCCCTTGGTCTGCTGGCTGCACGCCTTGGTCCGCGTGTGATCGATGTTCTCGATCGCGAGGTACAGCTCGTACTCGTGTCCGACTTTGACGCGGCGACCCCATTCTGAGGCACACATTCCAGAGGATATCCCGGCACATGGGCGCCCGACCCCACGACGTGATCCCCTCACGGCCAGCCCGGCCTCGCCTCGCCCCACACGACCAGTGCGACGGAGCCCTCGTGGTCCGCCGCTGCCGCGCCGGTCAAGCGAGATTCGGTCTGCTATCGTGACCCACGCCCGACCGGAGTGCACCTCGTGCGCGCCGGCATCGTGCGCGACGACGAGCTCGAGCCAGGAGGACGCCCTCCGCGGGGGAGCCCATGCGCCTCAACGCTGCCGAAACCGCCCTGATGAACAACCCCGTCCGCTTGGTGATCCAGCACCTCCTCGAGGCGCGCCGCCTACTCGCCATGGGCGGCCCGATGCGCGGCGGACGCGCGCTCGAGGTGGGCTGCGGGCGCGGGGTGGGTGTCGAGCTGATCCTGGATCGCTTCGGCGCAGGACAGGTGGACGCCTTCGACCTGGATCCGCGCATGGTGGGCCTCGCGCGCAGGCGTCTGCGCGGCCGCGGCGAGCGGGTGCGGCTCTGGGTGGGCGACGCGTCGGCGATCGCCGCGCCGGACGCGACGTACGATGCGGTGTTCGACTTCGGCATCGTCCACCACGTGCCCGACTGGCGTGGCGCGCTGCGCGAGCTCCACCGGGTGCTGAAGCCCGGCGGGCGGCTCTACGCCGAGGAGGTCTTCGCGCGCTTCATCAACGACCCCCTGTGGCGGCGCGTCCTCGAGCACCCGCAAGAGGACCGCTTCGATCGCGACGGCTTCCGCGACGCCCTCTCCTCGACCGGCTTCCGAGTCCTTGCGACGCGCACCCTCTGGGACCGCTTCGGCTGGTTCGTCGCCGACCGCGCGGGCGGCTGACGGGCTGGCAAGGAGCTGCCCGGCCCACCCGCCGCGGCACGGACGGCAGCATGCCATTCGACCATCGCGAGACGGCGGAAGCCGGCGCGGGGCGACCTTCCGCTGGCGATCCGCGAATCGTTCGGCCGCGAGGAGGCGGGCTAGCGGCAGCGGACCGTTGCGCCGGAGGGCGAGCTCGAGCAGCGCGGCGGCTCGGCGCCGCCGAAGCGCAGGTCGCCGCACTGCGCATCGCCCTCGCGAAGCGCCCGCAACGTCACCCGAGCCCGAAGCGGCAGGCTCGCCGGGTCGGCGGAGATCGCCCCTCTGCCGCGCAGCCGGATGCCGAGGCGGCGAACCCCGTGCGCCTCCTTGCCGTACTTGACGACGGCCCTGGTCACCCCGCCGACCCCGCTGGGGTGACGGAAGGTGAAGCTCGTTCGGGCGCGGTTCGCCTGCCACCCGGTCCGGGTCGCCGAGTCGTAGCCGCCTGGGGGAAGAGCCGTGTCGATCACCGCGGCGCCGGCGGCGTCGCGCACCTCGACGTGGAGTCCGTTGGCGATCGGATCGACGGCGGGATCGAAGGGGTAGCGCGCGGAGAGCGTTCCGGAGAGCGCGAGCCGCTGCTCACCCAGGGGGCGGTCCAGCGCGAGCAGCGAAAGGGCGGGGGCGAGGACCGACGAGCAGGGCGAGGTCGAAAACCTGCCCTGCGCCCAACGGCTCATCCGCTCGACGGTCGGCGCGTCGGCCGCCGACGGGAGGATGACCACGGCCCCGAGGGTTCCCGCGTAGGCGGTAAAAGAGGTCGGGGCGTAGCCGCCAGCGCCGACCCGGCTCCAGCCGTGGTTGGGCGTGTAGCCGGCATCCACCGGGTTGCCGGCGGCGCCGCCGTCGGCCCACGCCTGCAAGGTGCCGTCCTCGTCGTGGGTGAAGCCGAGGAAGCGGACCTCGCCGGGCCCCTCCTGCAGGCCGGATGCCGCCGCATGACCCACCCAGCCCGCGGCTGGCGCGGAGCTCGTGTAGTACAAACGGCCCTCGGCGAGCCCCGCTGCGCAGTGCTGCTCGTCGCCGTCACCGACCACGGTCTGGATCGGGTTGAGCAGCGGAGGCGTGTCCCAGCCCACGGGGGCCGGTGTCCATGGCGCTCGGCCGACCCAGAACACGGAGCGGCCGTCGGGCTGGGGCTCCTTGGCCGCGAGCTCGAGCACCGAGGAGTGGCCGTCGAGCTGGACGCCGGGGACTCCGGAGCCCAGCGCGTTCGGATCGAGCACCGGCCGAGCCTCGCCGCTGGCGGTCAGCACGACCGCACCCGTGCCGCGGTCCGTCCAGGAGTCGACCCGCGTGCCGCGAAAGGCGCGCAGCCGCCAAGTCGAGGCGTCGATGCTTCGAGCGGTCGGCCAACCGACGAAGGAGTAGTTGCCGCCCGCGAGCAGGAGGAAGTCGTCCGTCGCCGCCACGCCCTGTCCGTGCGAGCCTGGCTGGATGCTGCGCTCGGCGGGGAGCGCCGTCCACGTCTCGCCATCCTCGGTGAACCAGGCCTCGTTCGAGTTGCCCATCTCATTGCCGCCGAACAGGACCCAGAGCTTGCCGTCCCAGGCTCGGACGTCGTGCCAGACCCGCCCGCTCCAGGGCGGCGTGGGGTGCTGCGTCCAGACGACGCCGTCCGCCGAGGACCACACCTCGCGGAAGTACGACGTGCCCACGATGTCGTCGCGATAGCGCCCGCCGCCCACGAGCCACATCCGGCCCTGGAACTCGACGAGCTGCGTGAAGACCCCGCGCCCGGACCAGCGGGTCTCGCTCGGCGGAGCATCCGCGGCCACCTGAATCCAGCTCACCCCGTCCACCGAGCTCCAGACGTCGTTGTGATAGACGAAGTCCTCTCTCGGTCCATGGAGCGTCTGCCCGCCCATCACCCACAGCTTGTCGTCGAACACGCCGGCGACCAGCAGGGCCCGGTCCTGCCACGGCGTCTGCGCGAGCTCGACGGTCCAGTGAATCCCGTCCGGGCTCGAGACGACGTCGTGGTTGTACTCCTCGCGCCACCAATCGCCCCCGACGATCCACAGCTTGTCGCGCCACAGGAGCGTCGTGTGGCAGTGCCGGCGGTCGAAACCGGGATGGTCGTCGGCCAGGTCCTTCCGCCAGCGAATGCCGTCGGCCGACGACCAGACCTCGTTGGTCGTCGGGTGAGGCGGGATCCCGAGGGCCGGATCGACGTAGTCGAAGCCGTTCGGCGGCGAGTAGGGGTTCCAGCCGCCCACCATCCAAAACCGACCCGTCGCCGGCAGGTAGGTCAGGGAGTTGCCGTCGCGTGCCACCCAGCCGGGTGCGATCGTGGTGGACAGCCGTTGCCACTCGTAGCTGCTCGCGGGCTGGTTGCCGGCGATGCC
This sequence comes from uncultured Enterobacteriaceae bacterium, assembly GCA_964529315.1. GTDB lineage: Bacteria > Desulfobacterota > Binatia > UBA12015 > UBA12015 > CAZGUU01. Next base: position 598 of record CAZGUU010000153.1, on the reverse strand, counting down.
GCTCGCGGCGTCGAAGAGCCGTGCCCCCGGAATCTCCGCGGGGCTCCACGCCTCGACGGCTCCGGGCAAGGTCGCCTGCTCGGCGCCGCGCAAGACGCTGACCGCGAGCCCGGCTCCCGCGGGGACCGGGCCCGACCGCGCCTCGAGCTCTTCGTCGCCGACCGCGATGATCTGGGTCGCCGGCGTCCCGCCGATGGTCAGCGCCGTCACCCCCGAGAGGCCGCTTCCGCGCACGACGACGCGCGACCCCCCGATCGGGTCGACGACGGCCGGCGCGATCGACGTGACGCTCAACGGCTGTGCTTGCGGCGCGTCAACCGCCGGCTCATCGGCCGCGAGCGCTGCATCGCCTCCGTCGCGCGCGGCCCGCACGGAGAAGATCGCCGCCAGGACGAGCAGCGCTGCCGCCGCCCCGATGCGCTTGCCGCTCATTGCCAAGCGCGAGCACTGGAGCACTTTGCAATTTCCTGGGCAAGCGATCACCGCCGAGCGGCCCGCGAAGACCCGATCGGCTCCGCGCGACGGCCCGGCGTCGCCGGACGACCCGCTCGCCGTGGCCTGCGACCGCCGGCCACGCCCGCAGGCGCCCCGATCTCGC
>CAZGUU010000152.1:0-12108 GCA_964529315.1 uncultured Enterobacteriaceae bacterium | reverse complement strand
GCCGCCGCGCGCGCCTTCCGGGCCTCGATTTCGGCGCCCTGCGTGGGCAGGCCACGGGACTCACCGCGAGCTCAGCTCGTGCACCGCGTCGACCAGCGCACGGACGTTGTCGACGGGCGTTGCCGGCAGGACACCGTGGCCGAGGTTGAAGACGTGTCCGCCGCTGGCGCCCGCTTCCTCGAGCACCTGGCGCGCCTTGGAGACCACGACGCCGCGCGGCCCGAGCAGCGCGACCGGATCGAGGTTCCCCTGCACCGCGCGCTGCTCGCCCAGGCGCCGGCGTGCCGTGGCGAGCGACACGCGCCAGTCGACGCTCACGACGTCGCCGCCGGCCTCGGCGACCAGCTCCAGATACCCCGCCGTACCGGTGGTGAAGTGGATCGTCGGCACTCGGGGGGTGAGCTTGCGGAACAGCGTGCGCATGTGGGGCAGCACGGCGGTGCGGTAATCGTCGGGTGCCAGGTGCCCGACCCAGCTGTCGAACACCTGGACGGCATCGACCCCGGCGGCGATCTGGCCGTTCAGGTAGTCGGCCGTCACCTCGACCAGGCGGGCCATCAGCTCGTGCCACGCCTGCGGCTGCTCGTAGAGGAAGCGCTTGGTCCGCTCGTAACCGCGCGAGCCGCCGCCCTCGATCGCGTAGGCGGCCACGGTGAACGGTGCTCCCGCAAAACCGATCAAAGGCACCTTGCCGGCGAGCTCGCGCTGGACCAGGCGCACCGCGGCGAACACGAAGCCGAGCGCGTCGGCGACGTCGACCCGGGGCAGGAGGGAGACCTGCTCGGCGCTGCGGATCGGGTGAGCCAGGCCCGGGCCGTCGCCGCTGGCGAACGACAGGCCCAGGCCGAGGGGCTCGAGCACCAGCAGGATGTCGGCGAACAGGATGGCGGCGTCCACGCCGAGGATGTCGACCGGCTGCAGGGTCACCTCGGCGGCCGCCTCCGGCGTCTTGCACAGATCGAGGAAGGAGTGGCGGCCACGTACGGCCCGGTACTCGGGGAGGAAGCGGCCCGCCTGGCGCATCAGCCAGATCGGCGTGAACGGGGTGGGCTCGCGCCGGCAGGCGAGCAGGAAGGGCGCGGCAGTCATGCTCGCATCGTAGCTGTGCCGAGTGCGCCCGGGCAATTCGCTCGGTCTCTCGCGCGGCTTGGCCCGCGTGCTCACGCGTGTCGCGTGGCCCGGCGGGGCGCGCGAGCTCCTGCTCGACCGGTCGCCATCGCTCAGGCGCTGCCCGCGACCGGCCCGCCTGGGAGCAGTGGGGGTGTGGCCCCGGCCGAGCGCCGGCCGCCGGGCCTTGCCGCCTTGGCCCGGCCCTCGCTGGGCAGCTCGGCCGGCCGGCGTTCGGCCGGCGCGGCGAATGCGTCCGGGAAGGCGACCGGGTGGCCGCGAGCGATGGCCATCAGCGCCTCTTGGGCGTTGATCGCGGCATCGCCCGGCTGCGGAGCGACGCGGCGCTCGCCGCCGTCGGCGAGCAGCTCGCGCGCCTTGCTGCTGTCGGCCAGATAGAGCGACAGGATCTGGCTGCGCACGCGGCGCTGGAGCGCCGGGTCGTCGATCGGGAAGAGCACCTCGACGCGCTTGCGCAGGTTGCGCGGCATCCAGTCGGCGCTGCCCAGCCACACCTGCGGGCTGCCGCCGTTGTCGAACGAGAAGATGCGCGAGTGCTCGAGGAACCGGCCGACGATGCTGCGCACGCGGATGTTGTCGCTCACCCCGGGCAGCTCCGGGCGCAGGGCGCAGATGCCGCGCACGACGAGGTCGATCTGCACGCCCGCCGCCGATGCCTCGTAGAGCGCTGCGATGACCTCGGCGTCGAGCAGCGCGTTCATCTTGGCCACGATCCGCGCCGGCCGGCCGGCGCGTGCGTGCTCCGTCTCTCGCCGGATCAGGTCGATCGTCGTCTCGAGCATGCCGAACGGGGCGAGCAGGATCCGCTTGAGCCGGGGCTCGGGCGAGAGCGAGGTGAGCACGTTGAACACCTCGGCCACGTCGGAGGTCATGTCGGGTCGCGCCGTGATCAGGCCGAGATCCTCGTACAGGCGTGCCGTGGCGGGGTGGTAGTTCCCCGTGCCGAGGTGGGCGTAACGAACCAGGCCGTCGCTCTCGGCGCGCACCAGCAACGAGAGCTTGCAGTGGGTCTTGAGGCCCACCAGGCCATAGACCACCTGAACGCCGGCATCCTCGAGCCGGCGCGCCCAGCGGATGTTCGCCTCCTCGTCGAAGCGCGCCATGAGCTCGACGACCACCGTGACCTCTTTCCCGGCCTCGGCAGCGTCGATCAGCGCCTTGACGATCTGCGAATCGTCGCCGGTGCGGTAGAGGGTCTGCTTGATCGCCAGAACCTTGGGATCGCGCGCCGCCATCGAGACGAACTCGACGACCTGGTGAAAGCTTTCGTACGGGTGGTGCAGCAGGACGTCGCCCCGGCGCAGGCCCTCGAAGAAATGCTCCGGGTCGAGCTCGGGGACCTCGACGGGCGTGTAGGGCTCGTCCTTGAGGTCGGGGCGTGGGGTGTCGAGGTGGATGCGCATGATTCGCGCGAGGTTGACCGGGCCGTCGACCCGGTAGACCTGCTCGTCGGTGAGCTCGAGGCTCGCTTGCAGATGGTCGACCAGCTCGGCCGAGGCACTCGCCTCGACCTCGATCCGCACTGCCTCGCCCTTGCGCCGGTTGCGCAGCTCGGCCTCGACCGCGGACATCAGATCGTCCGCCTCTTCCTCGTTCACGTAGAGGTTCGAGTTGCGGGTGACGCGGAAGGAGGCGGTCTCCACCACGCGGTGCCCGTGGAAGAGCTCCGTGCAGCACGACTGGACGAGGTCGGCGAGAAAGACGTAGACCATCCGCCCGCTCGCGGCCTGTATTCGGAGCAGGCGCGGCAGGACGCTCGGTACGGTGACCACGCCGAGGCGCCGGCTGGTCTCGCCGTTCTCCCGGGCATCGACCAGCACCGCGACGCAGAGCGCGAGGTTGCGCACCCTGGGGAAGGGATGGGCCGGATCGACGGTCACCGGGGTGAGCACGGGCAGGAGCGACCGCTCGCAGTACTCGGCCACCTGCTCGTGGGCGGCCTCGTCGAGGTCCTCGATGCGCGGAATCGAGATTCCCGCCGCGTCGAGCTGCGGGACCAAGGACTCGCGCCAGCAGCGGCTCTGGTCGTCGACCAGCGTGTGCGCCGCGTGCGCGATGGCCTCGAGCTGGGCGGCCGGCGAGAGGCCGTCGGGGCCGCGCTCGTCGACGCCCGCTTCGGCTTGCTGGAGCAGGCCGCCGACGCGGATCTCGAAAAACTCGTCGAGGTTGCTCGCCGAGATGGCGAGGAACTTCACCCGCTCGAGGAGCGGGGTACGCTCGTCGCGAGCCTCGTCGAGGACGCGCCGGTTGAAGGCGAGCCAGGACAGCTCTCGGTTGAGGAACAGCTCCGGCGTCAGACGACTCATCGGCTCGAACGCAGGGGTAGGCTACTGTGCAAGCCTGGGGGAAGCAACGCGCGAGGGGCTCGCGCGAGGTGGCACGCGAGCGGGTGCCGCGCGGGGCGGCCCCGGGGCCCGCGGGCAGCCGACGGCCGCAGCCGGGCTCGCCCTCGGAAGCGTGCCCGGCACGCGGAGCGCTTCCCGTGCGAAACCTTGCCTCGGGGCTCGAGCGCCGCCGAGGGGAGCCGTGGGCTGGCTCGGCCGCTCGCCGCCGGGCCGTGGATTCCGGGCGCCGGCCCCTTCAGGTCGGAGCGTTGGCGCGGTAGACTCGGTGGCGATGCCCGAGCGCAAGTGTCCGCTGTGCGCAGCGCTGGTCCCGTGGGAGGGAAACCCCCACCGGCCCTTCTGCTCGGAGCGTTGCCGGCTGGTCGATCTGCAGGGCTGGCTGGGCGAGCGCTATGCCGTCCCAGGCGACCCGGTAGCCGAGAAGGGGGTCGCTCCCGAACGAGCGTCGCTGCCCGACGCCAGGGTCGAGCCCAAGCGGCGCGCATGATCGACCCGCGAGCGATCGTCAGCCCAGGGGCCGAGGTCGGCCAGGGCGTGGAAGTGGGCCCCTTCGCGGTCGTCGAGCCAGGCGTGTCGATCGGTGCGGGCACGCGCATCGGCGCCCACGCCTACCTGTGCAGCGGCACGAGCCTCGGCCGCGACAACGTCGTCCACATGGGTGTGGTGCTGGGCAACGAGCCGCAGGATCTCGCCTACCGGGGCGCGGACACACGGTTGGTGGTGGGCGAGCGCAACGTCTTTCGCGAGGGGTGCCAGGTGCATCGCGGCACGGCCGAGGGCTCGGCCACGGTGATCGGCGACGACTGCTACCTCATGACCAACAGCCACGTGGCGCACAACTGCGCGCTCGGCGATCAGGTGATCCTGGCGACCGGCGCGGTGCTCGGCGGGCACGTGACGGTCGGGGCGCGCGCCTTCGTCTCGGGGAACGTGGTCATCCACCAGCACGTGCGCATCGGCCGCCTGGCCATGCTCCAGGGCGGGTGCGCGGTATCGCGCGACGTGCCGCCGTTCCTCATGGCTGCGATTCCCAGGAACCTGCTCGCCGCGGTGAACGTCGTCGGCCTGCGCCGGGCGGGCTTCGACCGGCGGGCGATCGCCGCACTGCGGCGGGCCTTTCGCATGCTCTTTGCGCGAAGGCAGAACCTGCGACTGGCGCGCGAGCGTCTCCTCGCGCTCGAGTCCTCGAGCGGCGGGCCGACCCCCGAGGTCCAAGAGCTTCTCGACTTCATCGACCAGGCCAAGCGCGGGGTCTGCTTCGGGCCGCGGCGAGTCGTCTCCGAGGCTCTCGGGGATTCCGAGGACTGACCGTCGCTTTACCTCGCCGCAGGCCCCGGCATCCGAACAGGTGTCCCGAGATGACGGGAGCGGCCCGGGCTCGAAGGACGCGAGCAAGGAGGCAGCGATGGTGGCTGGGATCGGCTGGGAGATCGAGCGGGCGACGGCGGCGTCGAGCTTGCAGCAGCTCGCCTCGGCCCGGCGCCATGCGGCGATCTGCTGAGTGAGCCATCGCCGTCAGCGATCGCCGATGGCGATGCTCCTGGCTTTGCCTCGCGCACGGGCATGGCGGTAAGAGCGGCCGCGAATGGAGTCGCGTGCGCCCGGCGAGAGCGCCGATGACCGACAGATCGTCGCGCGCGTGCAGGCTGGCGAGCGGGACGCGTTCGGTGCCCTCGTGGCGCGCTACCAGCGGATGGTGTTCGCCCTGGCTAGGCGCATGACGGGGAGCCCCGACGAGGCCGAGGACGTGATGCAGACCTGCTTCATGAACGCATTCCGACAGATCGGCGAGTTCCGGGGCGATGCCTCCTTCAAGACCTGGCTCTACGGCATCGCGCTCAACGAGTGCCGCATGGCGCATCGGCGCTCCGGACGAACCGTCGCTCTGGACAGCGTGGCCGAGCCGGTCGCGGCAAATGGCGAGCGCCAGACGATCGACCGCCTGCTGCTCGACAAGCTGGTCGCGCGCCTGCCCGAGAAGCAGCGGGCTGCGCTCGTCCTGCGGGTCACCGAGGACCTGTCCTTTCGCGAGATCGGCGCGCTGATCGGCAGCTCGGAGGCCTCGGCAAAGGTGAGCTACTTCCACGCGGTGAAGAAGCTGCGCGGCTGGGTCGCGCCGATGGATCCGACGGCTCCGACGACCGAGGAGGGCGACGAGTCGTGACCGGCACGAGCGACACCCGCGCGGGCTGCGCGCGCGCCACGATGCTGCTCGAGCGGCTCGACGCCGCGGCCGGCTCGGCGATCGAAGCCGGACCCGCGCAGCGTCGCGCGGAGGTGGCGTCGGGCACCGCGCGCGACGAGACCCGGGCGGAGGGCCTGACGGAGTCCGAGACGCAATGGCTCGCCGCGCACCTCGAGGGCTGCGCCGCGTGCGGCGCGGCGGACGATGCGCTGACCCGAGGGATGCTCGAGACCTTGGGTGCAGCGCGCACCAGCGATCTGCCCGATGCGGACTACTTCGCCGCGCGTCATGCCGAGGTCATGGCCGCGGTGCGTGCGGAGCCCCGTCCGGCGCTCCGGCGTGGGACGGCGCACCTGCGGCGCGAGGGAACCCCGGGTGCGACGGATCGCGCGCGCCGTGCGCCGACCGCGCAGCGTGGCGCCACGCTCCGGTGGCGGCGCTCGCGATGGCGCGCGGCCACGGGACTCGCTCTCGCCGCCGGGGCGGCCTTGGTCGTGCTCGCTCGAGGCGGCTGGCGCTCTGGCGCGCCACTGCTCCCGGCCGAGACGGAGAACCGGATGGTAGCGGTCGGTGGCGATGCGGCCGTCGCTTCGCAAGACTCCGAGCCGCTCGTGGACGAGGACGTGCTCGCCGCCGCCCGAGGGGTCGACGGCGAGGCGCTGCAAGAGGAAGAGGGCGCCTGGCTCGTGGCCAGCGGGGATTCCTTTCTCGAGGTCGGCGACGTCTCGCTCGAGGAGCTGAGCGACGCGGAGCTCGAGGAGCTGGCGGCGGTGCTCGCCGCCGAGCAGGGCTGAAGGACGAACGGCGATGCAGCTCGTGCGGAGCGAGAGCGCGGTCGAGGAGGCCATGGATTCGACGAGACGACACGGTACAGCCGCGCCGGCAGCTCGGTCGCGGCGCTCGCGCCTGCTGCTGGGGGTCGCGGCCGCGGGCGCCGCCTGGGCGATCCTGAGCTCGGCTGCGCCGTCGCGCGCGACGGATCGGCCACCCGTCGCCACCGACTTCGCCCCGGGCGAGCTGGTCAGGCCGGCCGGCCCTGCGGGCTCGCTTGCGCCCGGCAGGCCTCCCGGCCCGGGTGGAGGTACCGGGGCGCGCCGGCCGGGGGGAGGGCGCATGCTGCTCGTGCTGCGGATCGCCGAGGCCCTCCATCTCGACGACGAGCAGACGGTGAAGCTGGCCGGCCAGCTGCGCGCCGTCGAGGCCAAGCGAGCCGAGCTGATCGACGAGAAGGGCCGGCTCGAGGCCAGCCTGGAGCGCGAGCTCGACCAGAAGCCGTCCGACAAGGCGCGCCTCGAGGCCCTGACGAAGCAGATCGCCGACCTCGAGCGCCGCCTCGTGCTGCTCCCCGAGGAGGCGTTCGACTCGCTGCAGCCGATGCTCGACGTCGAGCAGCGGGCCCGGCTCGTCCTGCTGCGCAGCCGGCTCAAGCAGCAGGTCCTGGGCGAGCGCGAGCGCCGGGCCGCAGGAGGGCGCGGATTGCCGCCGGACGATGCACCGACCCCGGAGGGAGCGCCCCCGAGGGGGACCCCCCCCGGGGGGCGTCCCTGGCCGAGGCGTCCGCACCAGCCCTGATCCGGCCGCGGCGAGGAGCGCGCGGCGGTCGAGCTGGGCGGCTGGTGGCGGCCGGCTTTGCCCGGCACCGGGCGCGCGTGTAAGGGAGCCCGCTTGCGATCCGTGGACGGCCCTCCCACCTCCGGCGCGGCGACCCCTCGACTCGCAGGCGACCTGGCGCGAGCCGCCGCCGTGTACCTGGTGATGACGGCGGTGTTCTTCTGGCCGGTGCTCGCCGGGCGGCTGATCACGCAGAGCGGCGACATGCTCTTCATGGCGCCCTGGGACGTCCTGCGGCCGTCCGAGCTGGCGACGCCGGGCAACCGGATGCTCGACGACCAGAGTCGCGAGTTCCTCTCGTTCTTCGAGGTTGCGCGGCAGTCGCTGGCGCGCGGCGAGCTGCCGCTGTGGAACCCCTACATCCTCGCCGGAACGCCGCTGCTCGCCGACAGCCAGTCGGCGCTGCTCTATCCGCTGAACCTCGGCCACTACCTGCTCGCCGCACCCTGGGGCTTCACGGTGAGCAGCCTTCTCAAGGTCTTCCTGACTGCGCTGGCCGCCTACGCACTGGCCCGGCGGCTCGGGGTATCTCACCCCGGGGGGCTGCTCTCTGGGGTCGCGTACGCCTTCGCTGCCTTCAACGTATTCTGGCTGAACCACCCGCACACCAACGCGACGCTCACGTTTCCCCTCGAGCTGCTCGCCGTGGAGCGCGCGCTCTGGCGACCCGGGGCGCGCAGCGCGGCGATGCTCGCCGCGGTAGTCGGCCTGCAGCTGCTCGGCGGGCACGTCGAGTTCACCTTCCTGATCGGCATCGCAGCGGGGCTGTACGCTCTGGCCCGTCTGGCGCAGGAGCACAGGCCGGCCGTACGCAGCCTGTCCACCTGCCTGGCGGGCTACGTGCTGGGTGCCGGGCTGGGCGCGATCCAGCTCCTGCCGTTTCTCGAGCTGCTGCGCGAGAGCGCCACCTGGGAGGCGCGCTCGGCGAGCAATCCCTTCGTGGTCGCTCCGCTCGGGGTCGCGACGCTCGTCGTGCCCGACCTGTTCACCGTCGACGGCTGGGGTGGCGGGCACGTCCTGCACGCGCTCTCCCTGTACGTGGGCATCGCCCCGCTGCTGCTGGCGGTGGTCGCCCTGGGCGCGCGTCCTCGAGACGTGCCGCTGCTGCTCGGTGGGCTGGCCGCCCTGGGGCTCGCCGTCGCCTTCGACGTCGGCGGTCTGGCGGCCCTGGTCACGCGGCTACCGCTGTTCCGCCAGAATCCCAACTACTACATGGTGCTCTACCCGGTGCTCGCGGTCGCCCTGCTCTCCGGGTTCGGGCTCGACGCGCTCGCCACCGCAGCAGGCGGCGGCCAGCGCCGCGCGCTCAGTGGGGGGCGCGCGCTCGCCGTGGCCGGGGGCGTGCTGCTCGCCCTGATCGTGGCGTTGCTCGTCGATCCTGCCGACCTGGTATCGCGCGGCGCCGCGGCCCTGGGCGCGACCGATGCGGGGCAGGTGCTGGCCGGCGCACGCTCGGCCCTCTGGCGCGCGCTCGGCTGGCTGGTGGCCACGTTGGCGCTGGCCACGGCGCTCCTGCTCTGTGGCGGCGCGCGCCGCACGGCGTGCTGGGCGATCCTGCTGCTCGCCTTCGCCGACGCGTGGCTTGCCGGGAGCGGCTGGAATCCGACCTTCCGGCCGGAGCATGCGATGCCGCCCCAGGCCCCAGCGCTGCGTGCGGTGCAGGGCGAGTTCGGCACGTACCGCGTGGCCGGCTTCGGGAGCGTCTTGCCGCCCAACACCGGTGTGTATGCCGGGCTGCAGGACATCCGCGGCTACGACGTTCCCGTTCTGCGGCGCTTCCACCAGTACTTCCGTCGCGCACTAGGCGGCCGCGACACCTGGTGGGTCTACGAGCTGCCGGCGCTCGAGCCCCGCGCGCTGCCCTTCCTCGGATTGGCGAACGTGGAATGGCTGCTCGCCCGGGGCCCGGTCGCGGTGCCGCTCGAGCGAGTGTACGCGGGCGAGATCGACGTCTACCGCAACCCGGCGTTCCTGCCGCGCGCCTTCCTGGTGCAGCGCGTAGAGCTGGTGCCCGACGGCGAGACCGCGCTGCAGCGGGTGTTGGCGCTGGGCGGCGCGCTGCGCGACGTGGTCATCCTGGAGCGGGAGGACCTCGCCGGGGAGCAGTTGGACGAGGGGGCCCTCGTGCCCGCGGCCAAGCTGCAGGCCGCCGGCGACGAGTCGGCGGGAGCGCGCATCGTGCGCTACGAGGCTCGACGGGTCGAGGTCGAGGTCAACTCGGCCTCACCCGCCTGGCTGGTGCTCACCGACAGTGCGTATCCCGGGTGGCGGGCGTTCGTCGATGCAAGCGAGGTCGCGATTCGCCGGGCGGACTACCTCTTCCGCGCGGTCCGGGTTCCCGCCGGCGTGCACCGCGTGGCCTTCATCTATACACCGTGGAGCGCCAGGCTCGGGGCGATCTCGAGCCTGATCTGCGCGGGGATCCTTCTGTGGGCGTGGATTCGGGGAAGGTGATCGTCGTCATGCCGGCGTACAACGCCGCCAAGACGCTCGAGAGCACGCTGCGGGACATCCCCGAGGGCGTCGCGGACGAGATCATCCTGGTCGACGATGCGAGCCACGACGAGACGGTGGAGATCGCCCGGCGCCTGGGCCTCGTCGTGGTCCGCCACGAGCGCAACCGTGGCTACGGCGCCAACCAGAAGACCTGCTACCGGGCGGCGCTCGAGCGCGGTGCGGAGATCGTCGTCATGCTCCACCCGGACAACCAGTACGACGGCCGGCTGATCCCCTACTTCGTCGGCTTCGTCCGGGCGGGGATCTGCGACGTGATGCTCGGCGCGCGCATCCGCACGCGGCGCGAGGCGCTGCGCGGCGGCATGCCGCCGTACAAGTACCTGATGAACCGGCTCCTGACGCTGCTCACCAACGTGGTGCTCGGGCAGAACCTGGCGGAGACGCACTCCGGCTTCCGCGTCTACCGGCGCCGCGTGCTCGAGACCATCGCATTCGAGGCGAACTCCGAGGACTTCGCCTTCGACGCCCAGCTCCTCGCCCAGGCGGCCTTCCACGGCTTCAACCTCGGCGATGCCCCGATGCCGGTGCGCTACTTCGCCGAGGCTTCCAGCATCGGCTTCCGCGACAGCATGGTCTACGGGCTGAAGACGCTGTGCGTGCTCGGGGAGTTCTTCCTCCAGCGGACGCGGCTCGCCCGGCTGCGCCGCTTCGCCGTGGCGCCTGGTCTTGCGCAGACACCATAGCGGCCCGGTGCTGGCCCCGCGCCCGACGGCGGGAGGTCGGACCGCCGGCTGCCGGGGCGATGCGGATGGCGGTGGCCTGGATGGCGTGGCCTGTTGCCCGGCGCGGAGCCGCGGGGCTAGAGGGGGACGATGGCTTCGGTGGTGCGGCCTGGGTCCGATGAGCCCCCCGTTGCGACGGACTCCAGCGTCGGTGCCCGCCGCATCGACGGTCTCGAGCGGCTCGGCCCCGAGCGGCTGCAAATTCTCTACGATCTCAGCCGGGCCTTCGCCGCGCAGACCGCGATCGACGATCTCGTCCCCCTGGTCGTCCGCAAGTGTCGCGATGCACTGCCGAGCAGCGCGGGGGTTGCGGTCATGCTGCCCGACGCGGAGCGCAACGAGCTCTCGTTCCGCTACTTCGACCTGCGCTATCCGGCTCGCGCCGAGCGACTGGTGCGGGTGCGGGTCCCGATCGGCGAGAGCCTGGCTGGCACGGTTCTGCGCTCGGGCGTCGCCGAGCTGATCGAGGACTTCGAGGCCGATCCGCGCCATGACCCCGTCGTTCCACGCTTGCTCGGCCTGCGCATCGGCTCGATGCTCAACGTGCCGCTGCGCGGGCGCGAAGGGGTGATCGGTGTGCTCTCCGCCATCACGGAGCGGGGCATGGAGCCGTTCTCGGCAGCCGACTTGGCATTCCTTTCGCCGCTCGCGGCCAGCGTCGGCGTGGCCATCGAGAACGCCGAGCTTTACGACCGGCTGCGGCAGTCCGAGGAGCGCTTGCGTGGCGAGCTCGGAATCCTGCGCGGCCACGTCACGCGTGCCGCCCCCGACGACGCCATCCTGGGCAGCAGCCCGGAGATGCTCGGAGTGCTCTCCTTGAGCCAGGCCGCCGCTGGCTCGCCGCTCGCGGTGCTGATCGAGGGCGAGACCGGTACGGGCAAGGAGCTGATCGCGCGACGAGTTCACCGCGCGAGCGCGCGAGCCGGGGCGCCTTTCATCGCGGTCAATTGCGCGGCGTTTCCCGAGGGGCTGCTCGAGAGCGAGCTCTTCGGCCATCGGCGGGGTGCGTTCACCGGCGCGGACCGCGATCGCGCCGGCCTCTTCGAGGTGGCGGCGGGCGGCACGGTCTTCCTCGACGAGGTCGGCGAGACACCGCTGGCGATGCAGGCCAAGCTCCTGCGGGTCCTGCAGGAGGGCGAGATCCTTCGGCTCGGCGATCACCGGCCGCGCAAGATCGATGCGCGAATCGTATCGGCGACCAACCTCGATCTCGAGGGCGAGGTGCGGGCGGGTCGCTTTCGCGCCGACCTCTTCTATCGGCTGGCGGCGTTCCCGATCCGCGTGCCGCCATTGCGCGAGCGTCGTGGCGACATCGCCGAGCTGGCCGAGCACTTCCTGCGGCAGTCGCTCGGGCAGCACGGCAAGCGGATCTCCGGGTTGGACGCGTCGGCGCTGAAGGTGCTCGTGCGGCACGACTGGCCGGGGAACGTCCGCCAGCTGAAGAACGAGCTCGCCCGCGCCGTTGCCCTGGCGCGCGACGGCGAGGCGATCGGAGCCGAGCACCTCGCGCTGGGCCGCGAGTCGCTTGCCGCCCAGGACGAGCGGATCGCGCCCCAGAGGGTGGATGCCGGCGGGCCGGCTCTCGGCGCCCGAGCCCCCG
>CAZGUU010000151.1:0-12110 GCA_964529315.1 uncultured Enterobacteriaceae bacterium | reverse complement strand
AGCCCGGGCCCGGCGACCGCCGCCGAGCGGCTGGCCAGCAGGCGCTGCCAGTCCTCCCGGGAGAACCCGTCGATCGGCTCGCTCATCAGCTCCGGCATCGCCGCGGCGACGACCGCCTGGACCGGCGCCGAGCAAGCGATGCTCACCAGGCCGGCGCCGCCGCGCAGCGCGCCGCGCCCGGCGAGAACCGCGGCGCCGCTCTTGCCCGGGCTGCCACCGAAGATCAGCAGGTGGCCGTGGGATCCCTTGTGCTGCGTCGCCCGACGCCGCGGCACGAGGCCGGCCAGGTCCGGTGCGCTGGCCGACCGCGCCAGCGGAGCCAGCGCCGCGAGCGCCGGCTCCGCCAGTCCGATGTCCACCACCTCGAGGCGACCGACGAACGGTCGGGCCGCAGGGAGCACCAGTCCGAGCTTGGCTAGACCGAGGGTGACGGTCTCGGTGGCGTGGACCGCACAGCCCCACGGCTCCCCGGTATCTCCGTCGAGGCCGGAGGGAACGTCGACGGCGACGACGGGGCACGCGCCCGGCGGCACGCTCGCCTTCGACCTTCGGCTCCGCGCGGCGCCTGCCGCGCGGCTCGGCCGCTCCGCCGCGCGGTTGATCGCCGCGATCGCCGCCGCCGGCAGGCCCATCACTTCTGCGTTCAGCCCGGTCCCGAACAGTGCGTCCACGACCAGGCCCGCGTCCTCGATCTCTCGCTCGAGCCGCTCGAGCTCCTCGGGCGAGCCCACCTCCACCAGGCGGCCGCCGCCACTCACCCAGCGCTCCAGATTGACGGCCGCGTCGCCGAGCACGCGCCGCCGCTCGCCGAGCAACACCACGGAGGCACGCACACCGCGCGACTCGAGCAGCCGGGCGACGACGAACCCGTCGCCTCCGTTGTTGCCGCGCCCCGCGACGACGACCACCCCGGCGCGGCACGCCGTCCGGTGGCGTGCCAGCAAGGCGGCGACCACCCCCGCGCCGGCGCGCTCCATCAGCGTCAGGCCGGCGGTGCCGAGCTCGATCGTGCTCTGATCGAGCTCGCGCATCTGCGCCGTGGTGACCAGCTCCATCGCCCGGCACCCTTCAGGCCAGCGATGCCGCATCGATGGCGAAGCGCATCTCGCGCACCGCGGACGCCATGCCCACCAGAACCGCGCGGGCCACGATCGAGTGCCCGATGTTGAGCTCGCGCAGGCCAGGCAGCCGAACCACCGCAACCACGTTGGCCACCGTCAATCCGTGCCCGGCGTGCACCCGGATCCCGAGCGCGCCGGCCCGCTCCGCCGCGCCGCGCAAAGCCTCGAGCTCCGCGCCCTGCGCCGCTCCGCGAGCATCGCAATAGCGGCCGGTGTGCAGCTCGACGACCGGCGCACCGACGCGGTGCGCCGCCTCGACCTGGCGGCGGTCGGGATCGACGAACAGGCTCACCCGGATCTCCGCCAACGAGAGCCGCTCGACCAGGGGCGCGAGCTTCGCCTCGTGCCCGGCCACCGCGAGGCCACCCTCGGTGGTCAGCTCTTCGCGCCGCTCGGGCACCAGACAGACGTCCGCGGGCCGCACGCGGCAGGCAAAGCCGACCATGGCGGGCGTGGCCGCCATCTCCAGGTTGAGCGACAGATTGGGCTCGCCGCGCAGGCGCTCGACGTCGTGCTCCTGGATGTGCCGGCGATCCTCGCGCAGGTGCACGGTGATGCCGTCGGCGCCCGCCGCGCGGGCGATGCGCGCGGCCTCGACCGGGTCGGGATAGCTCACGCCGCGCGCCTGGCGCAGCGTCGCCACGTGGTCGACGTTCACGCCCAAAGCGACGCGCTCCGTCTCGAGGCCCGGCCTCACGACGCGTCTGCCGAGCGGATGCTGTCCGCGATCGCCTCGGCCAGCTCGCGCACTTCCCCCTCCCTCTCGCCCTCGACCATCACCCGGATCAGCGGCTCGGTGCCCGACGGCCTCACCAGCACCCGGCCGCGCGCGCCGAGCTGGTGGCCGACCTCCTCGATCGCCCTCGCGACACACCGGTCGGCGGTGAAGTCGCGGGGCCGCTGGACCCGAACGTTGACCAGGACCTGGGGGAAGCGGGTCATGAGCGACGCCAGCTCCGAGAGGGGCCTGCCCGTCTCGACGAGGATCGCCAGAATGGCGAGCGCGGTGATCAGGCCGTCACCGGTCGTGTTGTGGTCGAGGAAGATCACGTGCCCCGACTGCTCGCCGCCCAGGTTGTAGCCCCCCCGGAGCATCTCCTCGACCACGTAGCGATCGCCCACCGGCGTGCGCAGCATCTGACAGCCCAGCTCGCGCAGGGCCACCTCGAGACCGAGGTTGGACATCACCGTGGCGACCAGGGTGCGCTGGGCGAGGCCGCCGGTGCGCAGCAGCTCCCGCGCCGCGATGGCCAGCACTTGATCCCCATCGACCAGATCGCCGCGCTCGTCGACCAACAGGCAGCGGTCGGCATCGCCGTCGAGCGCGATTCCCACCTGGGCGCCCACCTCGCGCACCGTTTGCTGCAGGCGTCCCGGGTGGAGGGCACCACAGTCGTGGTTGATGTTCTCGCCATCGGGCTCGCAGCCGATCGCGGTCACATCCGCACCGAGCTCCTCGAGGACCTCCGGAGCCACCCGGTAGCCGGCGCCGTTGGCCGCGTCGATGGCGATGCGGATGCCGTCGAGGGTGAGCTGGCGCGGGAACGTTCCCTTGGCGAACACGTTGTAGCGGCCGAGCGCGTCGTCGATGCGGAAGGCCTTGCCGATCTCTCCCGCCGTCGGACGCAGGTGGTCGATCGAGTCGGCGAACACCAGATCCTCGATCTGCGCCTCGACCTCGTCGGGAAGCTTGAATCCGTTGTTGGCAAAGAACTTGATGCCGTTGTCCTGAAAGGGGTTGTGCGAGGCGGAGATGACCACCCCGGCGTCGGCACGCAAGCTGCGCGTGAGGAACGCGATGCCCGGCGTCGGCATGGGACCGACCAGCAGCACGTCGACGCCCATCGAGCAGATGCCCGACGCCATGGCCGTCTCGAGCATGTAGCCCGAGACCCGCGTGTCCTTGCCGATCAGGATCTTGTGCCGTCGCGGGCTCGAACGGAACACGTGCGCGATGGCCCGGCCGAGGCGCAGCGCCATCTCGGAGGTCATCGGATCTTCGTTGGCCACACCGCGCACGCCGTCAGTGCCGAACAGGCGCCTCTTCCTCGTCTCACTCACGTCTTCTCTCCGCTCTGCGTGCCGGTGGCCTGCGTCGTGGCGTCGGGCTGGGCTTCGGAGCCGGCGCCAGCAGGGCCACATCCTCCGGCTCGACCCGCACCAGCTCGATTCCATCCGGCAGATCGACCATGACTCGCGAGCGCCCCGTGCCAGCCCCGCCCTGGATCTGGACGTAGACCGAGTCGGCCGCGAGGTCGAGAGCTTCGAGCCGCCTCGGGGCTCCCCGAAGGACCACGTCGACCTGTCGCGGCTCGATCGTCCAGCCCGCGTGCTCGCCGCGAATCGCCACCTCGACGCCGCGAAGCTCGCGCTGCACGGGCAGGGCCACGACCTGGATCCGGGCCAAGACTTCCTTGGGAGCGACCTGGAGCAGGTCGCCGGGCTCGCTCAAGGGGATCGGAACCTCGTTGGCGCCGACCGAGAGCGTGCCCAGATCGAGTGGTGCGGTGGTCACCGCCCGCAGTCCGTCGACCTGCGTCGCGGGGCCGACCACCTCCACCTTCTCCGGCACGATCTCGATCGTTCCGAGCGCGCCCCCCTCCTCGACCTCCCCCTGCCGCTCGAGGCGCACCGGGAGCGTGCGCCGGGTCGAGCGCTCGACGTGGAAGCTGATCTGGGCGGGGGTCACGCGCAGCACCTCGACCTTGCGCGGCAGATGGAACATCTGTGGGCCGAGCGCGAAGGTCGCCACCCCTGCGCGAACGCCCGAGAGGTCCAGGGGCACACGCAGCCGGCGTGGCTCGATGCCGGAGAGGATCATCCCGGGGCCACTCACACGGACCTCCGCGTGCTCGGGGATCCGGTTCGTGACCATCAACCCGAGCGGCAGATTCCTCGCCTCGAGGCGGACCCGGATCGTCCGCTCGCTCACCCGCTCCCCGGTGTTGACGAACAGCCACAGGCCGATCGCGACGGCAAACGCGATCACCCAGGCCCCGAGGTCCCCCCACGAGGGCCAGGGAAACGCGGACGAGGCCGCCCGGCCCCGCTCGGCCTCGCGGTGCTCTGCTCGGCTCACGGGAAGGAGAGCTGTGCGAGCGTGGCGCGAAGCGTGCCGGCGTCGCAGTCACGAGTGATCTTGCCCTCGCGGACCAACGAGATCTGCCCCTCCTCCTCGGAGACCACCACCACGGCGGCGTCGCTCTCCTCGGTGACTCCGATCGCCGCGCGATGACGGCTGCCCAGCGACTTGCTCACCGCGGGGTTCGCGGTGAGCGGCAGGAAGCAACCTGCCGCCCGCACCCGCCCCTCCCGGATCACCACTGCGCCATCGTGGATCGGCGATTGCGGCAGGAAGATCGACACCAGCAGCTCGCGGCTGACCCGCGCATCGATCACGGTGCCCGCCTCGAGATACTCGTTCAAACCCACCTCGCGCTCGAGCACGATCAGCGCACCGATGCGTTTGGCCGCCAGCGCCACCGCGGCCCGGGTCACCTCGTCGATCATCTCGGTGCGGGAGCGGCGGTCGCCACCGAACAGCCGCCCACGACCCATCTGGGTGAGCACGCGGCGGATGTCGTTCTGGAAGATCACCACGATGACCAGGAAGATCGAGCCGAGGAACTCGCGCAGGATCCACGAGACGGTGTAGAGCTCGAAGTACTGCGAGGTCGTGTAGATCGCCGCGACCAAGGCCAGACCGATGAGCATCTGCACCGCGCGCGTGCCGCGGATCAGGTTGATCATCCAGTACGTGAGCACCGCGATGATCAGGATGTCCGCGACATCCGCGAGGCGCAGCTGCTCGATGACCTCCACCACCCGGACTTGGTGCAGGATCGCGCAGTCGATCGCAAGCGGCGCAGCGCGGGCGGCGAGGCCAGCGTCGCTGCGAGCTCATCCCCCGGCCGCGGGCAGCGGCTGCATCTCGCTGGCGAGCCGCCCCTCAGGAGGCCGCCGCCGCCCCGCCCTGGAGAGGGGCGTTGGCGACGATCAGGATGTCGATCTCGGCGCTGTCGAGCACCTCGCGATCGAGCAGCGCCCGGGCGATCGCGTGCAGCGACTCGAGGTTGGCGGCGAGCAGCGCTCGCGCCCGCTCGTAGCCCTCGCTGACGAAGCGGCGCACCTCGGTGTCGATCTCGCCGGCGGTCTGCTCGGAGTACCCCTGCGCCTGGTGGAAGTCGCGCCCGAGGAAGATGTTCTCGTCCTTCAGTCCGAAGGTCATCGGGCCCAGCCGCGGGCTCATCCCCCACTCGCAGACCATCTTGCGCGCCAGGTCGGTCGCCCGCTCGATGTCGTTGCCCGCGCCCGTGGTCGTCTGCCCGAGGACCAGCTCCTCGGCGGCACGGCCGCCGAAGTAGATCGCCAGGTCGTTTTCCAGGCGCTCGCGGCTCGCCGTGTGTCGGTCGTCGGCGGGCACCTGCTGGGTCAGGCCCAGCGCCATGCCTCGCGGGATGATGGTCACCTTGTGCACCGGGTCGGCCCCGGGCAGCAGCTTCGCCACCAGCGCGTGCCCCGCCTCGTGGTAGGCGGTGTTGCGCTTCTCCTCGTCGCTGATGATCATCGAGCGCCGCTCGGATCCCATCAGGACCTTGTCCTTGGCGAGTTCGAAGTCGCGGTGGCTGACCTTGTCCTGGTTGTTGCGCGCGGCGAGCAGCGCCCCCTCGTTGACCAGATTCTCGAGGTCCGCACCGGAGAAGCCCGGTGTGCTGCGCGCCAGGAGCGAGACGTCGACGTCCTCGGCCAGCGGTACGCGACGCATGTGCACCCGGATGATGCCCTCGCGCCCCTTGATGTCCGGTCGTGGCACGATGACGCGGCGGTCGAAGCGGCCCGGGCGGAGAAGCGCCGGGTCGAGCACGTCGGGCCGGTTGGTCGCCGCGATCAGGATCACGCCCTCGTTGGACTCGAAGCCGTCCATCTCGACGAGCAGCTGATTGAGCGTTTGCTCGCGCTCGTCGTGCCCGCCGCCGAGCCCCGCACCCCGGTGCCGTCCGACCGCGTCGATCTCGTCGATGAAGATGATGCACGGCGCGTTCTTCTTGCCCTGCACGAAGAGGTCGCGCACGCGCGACGCGCCCACGCCGACGAACATCTCGACGAAGTCCGATCCCGAGATGGAGAAGAACGGCACACCCGCCTCGCCGGCGATGGCTCTCGCGAGCAGGGTCTTGCCCGTCCCCGGCGGGCCGACCAGCAGGACTCCCTTGGGAATCCGCCCTCCCAGCTTGGTGAACTTCTTGGGATCCTTGAGGAATGCGATGATCTCCTCGAGCTCCTCCTTGGCCTCCTGCACGCCCGCGACGTCGGCGAACGTACTCTTCTGCTGTGCTTCGGTGAGCAGCTTGGCGCGGCTCTTCCCGAAGGACATGGCCTTGCCTCCACCCACCTGCATCTGGCGCATGAAGAAGATCCACACGCCGACCAGCAGCAGCATCGGCATCCACTGCACCAGAAGCACGACGTACCAGGGCTCGCCGTCCTCGGGCTTCGCCTGGATCTTCACGTTCTTTTCGCGCAGGCGCCGCACGAGCTCGGTGTCTCCGGGGTCGTAGGTCCGGAACCGATCCCCGTTCTGGAATCGGCCGTGCAGAACCCTCCCCTGGATCAGCACCTCGGCGATGTCGCCCCGCTCGAGGGCCTCCGAGAACTCGCTGTAGTCTCGCTCGGGCTCCCGGGGCTCCTGCTTGTTGAAGACCTGGAAGAGGAGCAGAAACATCAGCCCCAGGACCAGCCACAAGGCGAGGTTACGCGAGAACTGATTCAACCCCGATCTCTGCAAGATTCACCCGGAATGATCCGTTGTTTTCCTACCACGGTGCCTCCCGGCCGGCAATCGAGTCGCTGCGCCTGAACCACCAGCCCGAGCCCACCACCCGTCGTCGACTCCCTGAGCACTGCGCGTGCGATTCCCGGCACCCACACGATCATATCGTCCAACGTGGTCAGGACGACAAGCCCGTCGCGCTCGCGCCGTGGCACACGCGCGTCGACGAGCACGTCCGAGAGCTTGCGGCGGCCCCCGAACAGGCGAATTCGATCCCCGGGCCGTGCCCGCCTGACGCGAAGCGGCAGGCGCGACTCCGGCAGCTGCAGCTCGATCTCGCAGGCGGTGCGCAGGGGCCCTGCTCCGGCGCCAGATCGCGGCTCCCCGGTGTCGGAGAGAACCGCCAGCCGCCACCCGGCCACCTCGAGAACACCGCCCGGCCCCGGCAGATCGAGCGCACGCCCGTCCCAAGGCACCGAGCCGTCGCCGGCGTCGACGGCGGCCCCCCGGCCAGCGTGCGGCTCGATGCGCAGCTCGCCATAGCAGCGCGCCACGCGGACCGTGCGCGAGAGATCCACGGTGCCGCTGGGCCTCCCTCCCCGGGCGATGCTCACCAGGGCAGCGACCTGCCGAGCCGAGGCGCACACCCCCGCCCGAGCGAGCCAGGCATGCACCAGTCGCGCTCCCGCCTCTCCCGCCTCGACGACCCGGGCAACCGGCAGCGCCGCACCGTCCTCGACGCCGGCGAGCCCCTGGGCGACACCTGGCCCGAGGTGCTCCTCCAGCGCGGGAAGCACCGCCGCACGAACCCGGTTGCGCGCGTGACGCGGGTCGGCGTTGGAGGCGTCTTCGACGGCGATCGCGCCACACGCTCGCAGGTAGTCGCGGCACTGTGCGCGTCCCCGGCCGAGCAAGGGACGCACGACGTCATCGCGCCGGCGAGGCGCCATCGCCGCCAGCGCCCCCGGCCCGGCGCCCCGCGCCAGGCGCAGCAGGACGGTCTCCGCCTGGTCGTCGCGAGTGTGCCCGAGGCAGACAGCGTGGGCACCCCACGCATGGGCCGCCCGCGCCAGGAAGGCGCCGCGTGCCGATCGCGCCCGCGCCTCGCGATTGCCTCCGGCGCCCAGCGTCGACTCGGCCTCGCCGAGCAGACACGGCAGGCCGTGCCCACGGGCCGTCGCCGCGACGAACAGCGCGTCCCGATCGCTGGCCAGCCCGCGTAGGCGATGATTCAGGTGGGCGACGGCGATCGTCTCGCCGCGCCGGGCGCTCGAGGCGAGCGCCCGGCACACGACGAGCAGGCAGATCGAGTCACACCCGCCCGACACCGCGAGCAGCAGACGCGCGCCGGGTGGATAGAGCCGCTCGGACTCGATGTCGCGCAGCACCTCGCGCTCGAAGCCGAGCCGCGCTCGCCCGGCGGATGGCGCCGCACCGCTCGCGGATCCCCCTGCTCGGGGCTCGCGGCCTTCCTCGGGGAGGTACGTGGCGGCGGGAAGACTCGAACTTCCGACGCGGGGATTATGAGACCCCTGCTCTACCACCTGAGCTACGCCGCCGGCCGTGAACGGGTCGTTCTGCTAGCAACGCGCTGCCCGATTGTCGACCCGGCCGACAGGCGAGGGGCGATGGCCCGTGCGCCGCGCCACGGCGTCGCCCGGCGTGCGCTCCCGCTTGCGCTCATCCGCGCAACCCGAGAAGACCGCTCACGTCGCGGGCCGTGGCTCGTCGCGTGCCGCGGCCCACCTGGTGGAGCAGCCCTCTGGTCAGGTCGAGACAGGACAGGCTACCACCGTACACGCACCCGGTATCGAGCCCGATCCGCCTGGGCAGGTCGAGCCATACGTCCGATTGCGGCGTATGGCCGAAGACCACCGTGGTCGGCAGGCCGTGGTCGCCCGAGAGGAACGGACCGCGGATCCACAGCAAATCGTCCTCGATCTGCGCCTGAATCGGCACCCCTGGCCGGACCCCGGCGTGCACGAAGGTGTACCGCTCGGCCACGAAGTAGAGCTCCGTTGCCTGGCGCAGCAAGTCGAGGTGGGACTCGGGGATGTACGACCGGGCCAGAGCGGGTGCCGGTGGCCTGCTGCGCGCCGCGATCCCGTAGCTCGCCAGGGTCGCCGCTCCGCCGTTGGGGAAGAAGCCCTCTCCCAGGCTGCCGCCGAGGCCCAGGTAGCCGAGCATCATCTCCTCGTGGTTGCCCCGCAGGAGCACGGTGCGCGGCAAGCGGGCACGCAGGTCCAGCAGCTGCTCGACCGTCGCACGGGAGTCCGGACCCCGGTCGACGTAGTCGCCGAGAAACACCAGCTGGTCGTCCGGCCCCGGCGCGACCGCCTCCAACAGTAGCTCGAGCTCGCGCACGCAGCCGTGGACGTCGCCGATGCACAGCAGCCGCCCCACCGGGGTGCGGCGTGCCTCGTTCATCCCCGCCCTGCGCCGGCCAGCAGCTCGGCGATGGCGCCGGGCTGTGAGAGCACCTCGAGGGCCGCGCTATACGGGTCGAGCGTCCCCGCCCTGACCGCTTCGCCGACGACGGCCAGCCCAGCGCCGCCGAGCGACCGCTCCAAGCGCGCCGTCAGCTCGTCGCGCAGCACCTCGTGCCATTCCGCGACGCGCTCGCTCGCCTCGTCGGCCGCTCCTCGGCGAGCCCGCCGCGCCGCCCCGTGCTCGGCGATGCGCGCCGCCAGCTCGTCGACTCCCCGATCCGCCGTCGCCTCGGTGAGCAGCACCGGAACCGCCCAATCGGCCGACGGGCGCAGCTGGAGCATCACCTCGAGCTCGTTGCGCAGCCGGCGCGCACCCTCGCGATCCGCCTTGTTGACGACGAAGATGTCGGCGATCTCCAGCAAGCCCGCCTTCATCACCTGGATGGTATCGCCCGCCTCGGGGACCAGGACCACGAGCGTGGTGTGCGCGAGGCGCATGATGTCGAGCTCGGTCTGCCCGACGCCGACGGTCTCGACGAGCACCACATCGTGGCCGAAGGCATCGAGCAGGTGCACCACCTCGCGCGTCGCCCGCGCCAGGCCGCCGTGCCGGCCCCGAGTCGAGAGGCTGCGGATGAAGACGCCCTCGTCGAGGAAGTGGGTCTGCATGCGCACCCGGTCGCCGAGCACTGCCCCGCCGGAAAACGGGCTCGACGGGTCGATCGCCACCACGCCCACGGTCTTGCCCTGCGCGCGCAGATGGCCGATCAGGCGATCGGCGAGCGTCGACTTGCCCGCTCCGGGCGGGCCGGTGATGCCGATCAGCGCGGCGCGGCCCGCCCGCGGGTAGATCGCACGCATGACCTGCGCAACCTCCGGGGCCCGACTCTCGACCAGCGTGATGAGGCGTGCCAGCGCGCGGCGATCACGGGCAGCAAAGCGCTCGATCAGTGGCGTCACGTCCATGGCACCGCCACGCCCTCGCACCCGGCCGCCAAGCCGACCTCGTGCGGCTCGCGCCGAGGCCAGAAGCGCAACGCGGCGGCGTCGATCACGCTGGGCCCCTGCGCGCATCCCAGACGCCTGGCGAACGCACGCGCGAACCCCTCGGCAATCACGGCCAGGTCGGGCACCGGTCCGTTCCGCTCCGCTTCGAGGCTGGTGGCGGCGACCCCTTCTAGGCCGCAGGGCGCAAAACCTGTGAAGCCCTCCGCCGCACGCCGCTCGATGTTGAGTGCCGCGCCGTGCAGGCTCACCCCACGGCGCACCCCGAGTCCGACCGAGCCGAGCTTGCGCGGCGGCGCGCCGCGCACCACCCAAGCCCCGGGGAAACCCGCGCGGGTCGTGGCCGCGACCCCCGAGGCCGCGGCCACCTCGCACAGGCTCTCCTCGAGAATCTCGACCAGCGCACGCACCGCGCGTCCTCCCGAACGCAGAGCCACCACCGGGTAGGCCACGAGCTGCCCGGGGCCGTGGTACGTGAGCCCTCCGCCGCGATCGACGCGCAGCACGGGCGTGCCGTCGGCCGTCGGGCTCGTCCCCTGCGCGGCGTAGTCGCGCCTCGGCTCCGCGGAGTTGCGCCCCAGGGTGAGCACCGGCGGGTGCTCGAGCGTCAAGAGCAGGTCCGCGCCCGAATCCGACCGCCGTCGCTCGGCGAGGCCCTCTTGCAGCCGTCGCGCCTCGGCGTACCCGACGCGCCCGAGATGGCACCAGCCCAAAGTGGCCACGCCGCAGCGATACCGGCCCACCCCAATGCCCGCAAGCAAGCGCACCAACGGCAAGCGCACCACGGGTGTCGCCGCCCGCGAGGTGCGCTACCCCTGGCCCGCCGTGGGTGGCGGCTCGTCGCACAGCCCCAAGCGACGCATGCGACGCCACAGCGTGACCCGCGAGATGCCCAGGGCGCGGGCCGCCGCCTCGCGCCGCCAGCGATGACGCTCGAGCGTGAGGCGCAGTGCCCTGGCCTCCTCGGCTCGCGCTGCGTCCGGTACGGCTGCGCCCGAGCCCGAGCCCAAGCCCGCCGGACGATCTTCGCGCACGTCCTGCAGCACCGTCGCGCATAGGTCGCGCAGCGCCGCCGGCGCGCCGGTCCGAGCCGCCTCGGCGAGCAGCTCCCCGGCCGTGAGGGCCCAGGCGGCGGACCAGCCCACGTGGGCCGCGACGGCGTCCGCCCGCTCCACCAGGTTCTGCAGCTCGCGGACGTTGCCCGGCCAGTCGTGGCCCTCCAGCAGGGCCACGACGTCCTCGTCGGGCATGGGGACGATCGGCAAGTCGCCTCCGGCGAGCTGTACGGCGTCGCCTCGCTGGCCCCGTGGCGCCCGCCCGCACTCGCCCCGAGCCGACCTCTCCGCCGCGAACTGCGCGAGCAGCGCGCCCACGTCCTCGCGACGCTCGCGCAGCGGCGGCACCGACACCCGCAACACGTTCAGGCGATAGTAGAGATCGCGTCGGAAGCGGTGCTCCTCGACTAAGGCGAGCAGATCGACGTTCCCCGCTGCCACGACCCGGACGTCCGCCGGCTTCGCGCGGGTCGCGCCCACCGGCCGGTACTCCGCCTCCTGCAGCAAGCGCAGCAGCTTGCCCTGCAGAGCCAGCGGAAGGTCCTCGATCTCGTCGAGGAAGAGGGTGCCGCCCGCGGCGGCCTCGACCAAGCCGGCATGGTCGCGATGCGCTCCGGTGAAGGCACCCCGCACGTGGCCAAACAGCTCGCTCTCGACCAGGTGCTCGGGCAGCGCGCCGCCTGGGGCGGCGCCGGCCGGGCCAGCGGCGCGGGCGCCGGCCGGGGGTGGC
>CAZGUU010000150.1:0-12117 GCA_964529315.1 uncultured Enterobacteriaceae bacterium | reverse complement strand
GGTGCCTGTGGTCCGCCGCGACGGCGAATGCGGGTCCAGTAGCGAAGGGTCCTCGATGCCCCAGAGCTCCTCGGGGTGACCCTCGAGATCCGGCAGCAGCGTCGGCCGTGCGTCGATCTGCCAGGCCGTGCGCCCGTCCGCGTATCGCGCCGCGCAGAGGTGAGAGATGCCGCGATGGTCCTCGACGCGGCACATGAGCAGCGTCGAGCCGTCCCCCAGTCGCGTAGCGCCGGGGTTGAACACGCTGTTCGAACGAGCTGTACACCTGCTTCACGGCCAGCCTCGTCCGCGCCCGGCGGGCGGGAGCAGCGAGAGGGCCCCTCGGGCCGGACCGCCCCACCCGCGCGCAGCTCCGGCAGGAACCCGCGCCGCCGAGAACGGTGACGGGCTGATCTTGAGTCCCTGCCAGCCAGAGTCAAGAGGCGCCCATGACCCTGGCCGCGGGCCCAGACGGGCATTGACTCCCAGCGGGACTTCCTCCACCGTCCTGCCGGCGCGCCACGGGCGAGCGGCGGCGTGGACTCCGAGTCCGCGCGGGCCGACCGCCCCTCCGATTCGGCGCCACCATCTCCCAGGAGGACGCACGACGTGAGGATTCCCCGACGAGGCCTGCCCCGCGACGAGCTCTTCGCCCGCCTCGAATCCTTCCGCAGAGACGACATGCCGTGGCGTAACGGCCGCACCTGGGCCTACGTCTACGATCCCGGGGCGGAGGCGGAGGAGGTCATCAAACGCGCCTACACGATGTACCTCACGGAGAACGCCTTGGATCCGACGGTCTTCCCCAGCGCGCTGCGCCTGGAGAACGAGATCGTGGCGATGGCCGCCAGCCACCTGGGTGGCGATGGGAACGTCGTGGGCAGCTTCACCAGCGGCGGCACCGAGAGCATCCTGCTGGCGGTCAAGGCGGCGCGCGACCACACCCGCGCGCACCGCCCGGAGATTCGCGAGCCGCAGATGATCCTGCCGGTGACCGCGCACGCGTCGTTTCACAAGGCGGCCCACTATCTCGGAATCGAGCGCGTCCTCGTGCCGGTCGATCCGCAGACGTTTCGCGCCGATCCGCAGGCCGTGCGCCGGGCCATCGGCCCGCGCACCGTGCTACTCGTGGGCTCCGCCGTCTCCTACGCGCACGGTGTCGTCGACCCGATCCGTGCGCTCGGCGAGCTCGCCCAGGAACACGGGCTGCTGCTGCACGTCGACGCCTGCATGGGGGGCTTCCTGCTGCCCTACTTCCGCCGGCTGGGCACCCCCGTGCCCGACTTCGACCTCTCGGTGCCCGGCGTGACCTCGATCTCCATGGACCTGCACAAGTACGCCTTCGCCGCCAAGGGTGCCTCGACGGTCCTCTACCGGAGTGCGGAGCTGCGCCGTCACCAGATCTGGGCCGGGGCGCACTGGACCGGGTACACCGTCATCAATCCGACGATGCAGAGCACCAAGTCGGTCGGCCCCCTCGCGGCGGCCTGGGCGGTCCTTCACTTTTTTGGTGACGACGGCTATCTCGAGCTCGCGCGTCGCATGCTCGATGCGACGCGCCGGGTCTGCGCGGGCATCGAGGCGATCCCCGGCCTGCGCCTGCTCGGGCGGCCCGACATGAACCTGGTCGCCTTCACCTCGGACGAGCTGAGCGTCTTCCACCTGATCGACGAGATGCGCGAGCGCGGCTGGTACGTGCAGCCGCAGCTCGGCTTCGACGGCTCGAAGGAAAACATCCACCTGTCGATCAACCCGGCGAGCGAGGGCTGGGTGGACGACCTTCTCGCCGACCTGCGTACCTGCGCGGAGGTGGCCCGCCGCATGCCCTCGAGCGATCTCGCCACGGGCCTGCGCGAGGCCGTGGCGAGCCTCGATCCGGCCAAGCTCGACGTCGAGACGCTGGGCGCGCTGCTCGCCGCCGCGGGAGTCGATGGTGCCTCCCTGCCCGGACGCATGGCGGGCATCAACGAGATGCTCAACGCGCTCTCGCCGGCGCTCAAGGAGGCCCTGCTCACCGAATACTTGAACCGCCTGCTTCGCCAGCCGCCCGCGGACTGAGAGGCTCGCCCCCCATCCGATGCAGCGCACAACCCGTGCCCGTCCAACGCGCGTGCGCGTGCACCGGCTTGGCCGTGCCGTACGCCAACGGCGACCGCCTGCGTCGCTCAGCCCAGCCCCATGCGCCGCGCCACGATCACCTTCATGATCTCGTTGGTGCCGGCGTAAATCGTCTGCACCGCCGCGTCGGCGTAGTCCTGCGAGATCGGGTATTCGGTCATGAAGCCGTAGCCGCCGTGGAGCTGCAAGCACTCGCTGGCCACGCGCTTCTGCAGGTCGGTGGTCCACCACTTGGCCATGCTGACCTCGGTGACGATGTCGTCGCCGCGCACGTGCGCTTCCAGCAGACGATCGACGAAGGCTTGGCCCACCTCGACCTGCGTGGCCAGCTCGACGAGCTTGAACTGCGTATTCTGGAATGCGGCGATCGGCTGGCCGAAGGCACGGCGCTGCTTGACGTAGGCGATCGTGTCGTCGAGCGAGCGGCGGCACGAGGCCATCGCGGACACCGCGATGCACAGCCGCTCCTGCTGGAGCTGCTGCATGAGCATCTTGAAGCCGCCGCCCTCGACTCCGAGGAGGCTGCTCGCCGGGATGCGGCAATCCTCGAAGGCGAGCTCGCTGGTGTCCTGCCCGGGCAGGCCGAGCTTGTCGAGCTTGCGGCCGCGCACGAAGCCCGGCGTGCTGGCCTCGACCAGGAGCAGGCTGATGCCACGGTGCGGCGGCTGCGCCGCCGGGTCGGTGCGCGCCACGACCACGAAGAGGTCGCCGATCTGGCCGTTGGAGATGAAGATCTTGGCACCGTTGAGCACCCAGTGGTCGCCGTCGCGCCGGGCGCGCGTCTGGACGTTGGCCAGGTCCGAGCCCGTGCCGGGCTCGGTCATAGCGATGCCCAGAATGGTCTCGCCCGAGATCGCACCCGGCGCGTAGCGCCGCTTCTGCTCCGCGGTACCGTACTCGAGGATGTAGGGCAGGCAGATGTCGGAGTGCAGGGACATCATGAGCCCGTGGGCGCGCAACCGGGCGAGCTCCTCCATGACGATCGCGTCGTAGAGGAAGTCGCCGCCCGCGCCGCCGTACTCTGCAGGCGCGTGCGCACCCAGGAAGCCCTCGGCCCCCATGCGCCGCCAGCTCTCGCGGTCGCTCATGCCTCGCGCGTTCCAGCTCTCGATCTTGGGCACGATCTCCTTCTCGACGAAGCGCGCGACCTGGTCGCGAAACAGCTCGTGCTCCCGGGAAAAGATCTGTCGACGCATTCTCGAGTCTCCGTGTCGATGAGCGTGAGAGGCGGCGCGTCCGCCCGGCTCGGGTCTGCCGAGCGAGCGCCAGCTCCACCGATGGCTCGAGCCCGCGACGGCGGCCGTCCCTGCACGAGGCCCGCCGCGCGCAGGCTCCGGTCTCTCGTACCGATCACCTCCGCGACCGTCGAGCCCCGGGGCTCCAGGGCGGCCCCGGGGCCCGGCTGCGCCCTGGTGGAGCCCGCTCGGCTGCCATAGGGTGCGGGCCACGGGCCGTCAGCCGGCGACACAGGGAGGAATACAGCGCCATGAGCAGCCAGGACGACGGACAGGGCACCGGGAGGGGCATCGGCCGATGGCCCGACGCGGCCCAGCTCGAGATCGCCACGCTCGGTCCTGGCCGCCACCCCTCGCCAATCGACGTCGAGCACGAGTCGTTCGTCGAGGAGGGAGATCGCGTGCTGCTCTTCTCCGGCCTGCGCGACCTCGAGGATCTGACCGCCGCCGGACGTCCCCTCCCCTCGTTCGAGCCCGCCGGCCCCCGCCAGCGCATCTTCTTCGACCCCGAGCGCCTGGGATGCGGCGTGGTCACCTGCGGAGGCCTCTGCCCGGGGCTGAACAACGTCGTTCGCTCGCTGACCCTCCGCCTGCACCATGCCTACGGCGTGCGCCGCGTGCTGGGGTTCCGTTACGGCTACGCCGGCCTCGCCGCGGCTCGCGGTCACGAGCCACTGCCCCTGACTCCGGAGGTGGTCGAGAGCCTGCACGAGCACGGGGGTACGCTGCTCGGCTCCTCGCGCGGCCCGCAAGATCTCGACGCTATGATCGACACGCTGGTGCGCCTCGACCTCGGGGTTCTCTTCGTCCTCGGCGGCGACGGCGGCCTGCGCGGCGCGGCCGCGCTTGCCGAGGCGATCGCGCGGCGCCGGCTGCCGATCGCGGTGGTCGGCATCCCCAAAACGATCGACAACGACCTGGAGTGGACCTGGCGCAGCTTCGGCTTCTCCACCGCCGTCGAGGCGGCGCGCTCGGTGATCCAGGCCGCGCATACCGAGGCGCGTGCCGAGTGGAACGGGGTCGGGCTGGTCAAGCTCATGGGTCGGAACTCGGGCTTCATCGCGGCGCACGCCACGCTGGCCAGCAGTGACGTCAACTTCTGCCTGGTCCCGGAGGTGGCCTGGACCCTCGACGGCGACGGAGGCTTCTTGGACGCCCTCGAGCGGCGGCTCGAGGTGAAGCACCACGCGGTCGTGGTGGTCGCCGAGGGGGCGGGACAGGATCTGCTCCAAGGGCCGGGCGAGGTGGAGCGCGACGCCTCGGGCAACGTCCGGTTGAAGGACGTCGGGCCCTTCCTTCGCGAGCGCATCGCGCGACACTTCGCCCAGCGCCACAAGGACGTCACGGTGCGCTACATCGACCCCAGCTACACGATCCGCAGCATGCCGGCGAACTCGACCGACGCGCAGTACTGCCTGATCCTCGGCCAGCACGCGGTCCACGCCGCGCTGGCGGGACGCACCAGCATGGTCGTGGGCACCTGGAGCAACCGCTTCGTCCACGTGCCGATCTCGCTGATGATCGGACGGCGCCGCCAGCTCGATCCGCGCGGCGACGAGTGGCAGCGGGTCCTCGAGACGACCGGTCAGCCGGTGACGATGGTCGGTCGTTGAGCGAGCCCCTGTTGCATCCGTGCCACGATGGCGTAGTGCTGGGCGGTCGGGCGGTGACGGCCCCCGCCACCGAGGGCCCGGGCCCGGAGCTCCTGGCACCGCAGGGGCATGAGGAGGAATCGTGAAGGCCAGACTGCTGCCCTTGCTCGCCTCGGCGCTCGCCGCCGGGGCGCTCGCCGCCTGCACGGCCTCGCAGCCGCCGCGTCCTCCGGCGCAACCGGCACCTGCGTCGCCCCCGCCCCTGCGCGTGGCCGTCGACTCCGGGACCCCGCCCTACGCCTTCGTACGCGACGGCCGGCTGGTCGGCCTCGAGGTCGACTTCGCCGAGGCGCTCGGCCGCTCCCTGGGCCGGCCCGTGCGGGTGATCGACGTCGCGGCGTTCGACGCGGTGATTCCCGCCCTGCTCGATGGCCGGGCGGACATTGCAATGTCCGGCCTGACGATCACTCGCGCCAGAGAGGTGCGCGTCGCCTTCAGCCAGCCCTACCTGCGCTCCGGGCTCCTCACCTTGATGCAACGCCAGGATCTCGAGCGCTACCCGACGGTCGCCAGCGTGCTGT
The DNA here is from genome assembly GCA_964529315.1 of uncultured Enterobacteriaceae bacterium. GTDB lineage: Bacteria > Desulfobacterota > Binatia > UBA12015 > UBA12015 > CAZGUU01. Next base: position 6,612 of record CAZGUU010000150.1, on the reverse strand, counting down.
CCTGCGACGCGCGGATCACCGTGGTCAATGGGACGACCGGCGAGAAGTTCATCCGCGAGCGCTGCCCGCAGGGCGGAACGATCTACCCCACGTCGAGCACGGACATCGCGGTGTCCGAGGTGCGCCTGGGCCGGGTCGACATGCTCATCCACGATGCGCCGGTGGTCGTGTGGGCAGTCTCGGCGCACGAGGCCGGCCTCGGCATGCTCAGGAAGCCCCTCGACCGCGAGGATCTCGCCTGGGCGATGCGCCGCGACGACCCGGCGCTGGTTACCGCGGTCGACGCCGCGCTGGCGAGCTGGCGCGCCGACGGGACTCGCGACCGCATCCTCGACCGCTGGATCCCCTTCTGGCGCGAGCTCGAAGCACAAGCCGCGAAGGCGGGCTGAGTCGGCGGTCTCAGGACTCTCCCGGAGCCTGGGCCCACGGTGGCGCACCGCAGCGCGTCTCGACCGTGGCCGCTCGAGGCACGTACCCGGTGCCAGATGGCCGCGCACGGCATCCGGCTGGCCCTCGCCAGGCCGCAAGCTCACATCTCGCTTGACAACGAGCGGGAGCCGTCAGCACGATCGCCAGCGCGGCGCCGAGCCTCTCGGCGGACACCGCAGGCGAGGAGAGCGCCATGCGATCGAAGTCGCGGGAGACGCTGCGATTCGCCACCCGGCTCGCACCGATGCTCGCCTGGGCGGCGGCCTCGATGGGCCTGGTCGCCTGCTCCGACGGCGGCTCGTCCGCGGCTCGATCTCCTCGAGAGCTCGGCATCGACCTCTCCACGGCGGATCGCTGTGACCCCCTGGTGCCCGGCCGCTGCCTTCTTCCCCTGCCCAACGACTTCTTCACCGTCGCCGACCCCGACTCGCCGACGGGCAGGCGGGTGCGCTTCCCGGCCGAGTCTCTGCCCGCCAACGCCAAGGGCGTCCGCATCGACCCGACGCCGTGGAACGGCAACGACGGCTTCAGTCCCGGCTCGGCGATCCTCGTATCGTTTCCCGGCGTCGACCTCGACGCCTCGACGGCGCCGCGCATCGACGGCATCGGCCGCTCGCTCGAGCCCGATTCGCCGGTCGTCGTGATCGATGCGGACAGCGGAGGGCGTCCTGATTCTGGACCCCTCCTACCCCGACCCCTACGATCAGCTGGTCGGCATTCGCTTGATCCAGATGCTCTGGGACCGCAGCGAGACCAACGGCTACGCGCAGCACCTGACCGACGACCCCTACCCCGACACGCCCGCGCACACGGTTCTCCTGCTCGGCGCCGTTGGCGATCACCAGGTGAGCGAGTACAGCCTGCAGGTCGAGGCCCGGACCGTCGGTGCGGCAGCGCACTTTCCGCTGGCGGCGCCCGAGCGCATGCAGGGCGAGGACAAGGGTTGGGGACTCGAAGCCATCCCCGCCTTCCCCTTTTCGGGCTCTGCCTATTTTCTCTATGATACTGGATCGCCGCTCTCGCCCCTGGGCAACGTGCCTCCGCGCGAAGGCCACGACCCGCACGACGATACGCCCAAGATACCGGCCGTGCAGGATCTGAAGTCCGCCTTCATGCGGCCCGAGGGCACGGTGATCGACGTCTGCGGCGCCGAGCCGTGCGTTGGGGCTCCGCAGCCAGACTAGTCGGGAGCCCGTCCGCCGCGCGCCGCACTCGAGACCGGCCGGTCCGAAGCACCGAGCGCCAGGCGAGGCGATCCGGCCAGCGGCTGCGCGGCGCCGTGGAGCCTGCTAGCGTGGCTTTGCGGGCATGCGCCTCCTCGAGCATCTCTTCGCGAACAACCGCCGCTGGGCCGCCGAGCTCGTGGCCCGGGACGCGGGCTTCTTTCGCGTTCTCGCGCGCCAGCAGTCGCCGGCCTACCTGTGGATCGGCTGCTCTGACAGCCGCGTGCCAGCCAACGAGATCTGCGGGCTCGCGCCCGGCGAGCTCTTCGTCCACCGCAACGTCGCCAACGTCGTGGTGCACACCGACCTGAACTGCCTCTCCGTCTTGCAGTACGCAATCGACGTCCTGCGGGTCGGCCACGTCATCGTGTGCGGCCACTACGGCTGCGGCGGCGTGAGCGCGGCACTCGAGGGAACGCGCCACGGCCTGATCGACAACTGGCTGCAGCACGTGAGGGACGTGCAGCGCGCGCACCGCAGCCGACTCGACGCCTGCCGCGACCCCCGCCGACGGCTCGACCTGCTCTGCGAGCTCAACGTCGCCGAGCAGGTCGACAACGTCTGCCAGACGACCATCGTCCAGGACGCCTGGAGCCGCGGCCAGGCGCTGGCGGTACACGGCTGGATCTACGGGATCGACGACGGTCTCTTGCACGACCTGGATCTGTGCATCGACGGGTCGGCTCGGCAGAGGGCCGGCGGGCCGGGCCGAGGTCGGCCCTCGGCGCCGGCAAAGCGGCGCAGCACGCGACGAAGTCCGACTCCGCGCAGGAGGTGACCCCTTGAGAATCTGGCAATCGACCGCCTTCACCGAGCCCGAGCAGCTGATCGACGTGGCCCGCTGCATCGAGGAATGCGGCTTCCACGGCGCCCTGCTCTCCGATCACCTCATGTTCCCCGGCGCGCTCGCCTCGAAGTACCCGTACGCCGAGACCGGCCGACCGGTGTTCGACGGCACGACCCCCTTTCCCGATCCGTGGGTGACGATCGCCGCGATGGCTCAGGTCACGCAGCGGATCCCGTTTGCCACCCTGGTCTACGTGCTCCCGCTGCGCGATCCCTTCGAGGTCGCCAAGGCCACGGGCACGGCGGCGGTCCTGAGCGGTGGCCGGCTGATCCTGGGCGCCGGCGCAGGCTGGATGAAGGAGGAGTTCGACGCCGTGGGCATCGACTTCGCCACACGCGGCAAGCGTTTCGACGAGATGGCCGAGGTGATGCGAAAGCTGTGGACGGGTCGAATGGTCGAGCACCACGGCACGCACTTCGACTTCGGCCCCATGCAGATGAGCCCCGCACCGAGCGCCCCGGTGCCGATCTACGTCGGCGGGATCTCCGACGCGGCCCTGCGCCGCGCGGCCCGGATCGGCGACGGTTGGATGGGGTCGGGCCAGACGCCCGAGGAGCTGGCCGTCATCCTCGGCAAGCTGCGCGAGCTGCGCAAGCGCTACGGACGGGAGCACGAGCCGTTCACCTCGATCGTCGCCCTGAAGGCGCCGTTCGAGGTCGACCTCCTGCGCCGCATGGAGGAGGAGCACGGCGTCACCGACGTGGCGAGCTACCCGTTCCTGTTCACCTTCGGGCCGCAGTCGACCCTGCAGCAGAAACGCGACCACCTGCGGCGGATCGCGGACCAGGTGATCGCCAAGCTGGCTTGAGGCTCTTACGCCGTGCTCTCGGCACCGGCCACCTCGCGGGGCGATAGTCGTGCCGCGCGCCACGAGCCCGCGGAGGCAGAGAATGCAGCTCGGGGTGACGTTTCCCCAAACCGAAATCGGCACGGATCCGACCGCGATCCGCGACTTCGCGCAGGCCGTGGAAGACCTGGGCTTCTCGTTCCTCGTCTTCTACGACCACGTGCTCGGAGCTGACCCCGATCGCCCAGGCGGCTGGACGGGCATCTACGACAAGAGCCATGCCTTCCACGAGCCGCTGGTCACCTTCGCCTACCTCGCCGCCCTGACCAAGCGCATCCGCCTGATGACGTCGATCCTCGTGCTGCCCCAGCGTCAGACGGTGCTGGTCGCCAAGCAGGCGGCCGAGGTGGATCTCCTGTCGGGCGGCCGGCTGGAGCTCGGGGTGGGCAACGGGTGGAACGAGGTCGAGTTCGAGGCCCTCGGCTCGGGCTTCCGAGATCGCGGTGCACGGCTCGAGGAACAGGTCACCGTCCTGCGCGAGCTCTGGCGGAGCGATGCCGTGAGCCTTGCCGGGCGCTGGCACCGCATCACGGCAGCCGGCATCAATCCGCGCCCGGCCCGCTGCATCCCCCTCTGGCTCGGCGGCGGCTCGGATGCCGTGCTGCGGCGCACGGCGCGGATCGCCGACGGCTGGATGCCGGGGGGAAGGATCCAGGGCCCGCGCGACGCCATCCCCGCCGCGGCGAAGCTGCGCGGCTACCTGGAGGCCGAGGGTCGCGCCCCGACGAGCTTTCCGATTCTCGGCGGCCTCATGGCGACGCCGACAAGCACGCCCGAAAAGTGGCGCGCCGCGGCGGCCAGGTGGCGCGAGGCAGGTGCAACACACCTCACGCTCCACACCATGGGCGCCGGCTTCGAAGAACTCGACCAGCACCTCGCCGTGATCCGCCTGTTCCGCGACGAGCTCGCCGGCTGACCCGGGCCACCGCACGCCTGCTGCGCATCGACCGCCCTCTCGCTCGGCCCCGTCCAGCGCGATATGACGTGGGCCATGCAACCGGGACGTATCACGCCCTCTCGGGCGGCGGCGCGCTGGGCCGTAGCCTCGTTGGCGCTCACGGCCCTAGCGTGCAGCGACGCGCCGATCGGGCGGCAGCTCCGGGCTCCGCCCCCCGACTTCGCCGCGACGGGCTTCTTTCGCGTCGAGCACTCCCCAGAGCGCTGGTGGCTCGTCGACCCCGACGGGTACCGCTTCTACGCGATCGCGATCAACCACGTGCGCAGCACCGGCTACGAGGATCGTCTCACGGCCACGTGTCCCTATTGCGAGGCCATCGCCCGCGAGCACGGCAGCGTCGAGCGCTGGCGCGAGGCGACCCTCGCGCGCCTGCGCGGGTGGGGCTTCAACACGATCGGAGCCTGGTCGGACGGCGGAGTCTTCTCCGAGCAGATGGCATACACCCCGATACTCTCGATCGGCTCGAGCGTAACGGATTTCTTCTCGCCGCAGCTCGAGGAGGAGGCCGCCCGCATCGCGCGCAGCGAGGTACGCCCCCACCGCGACGACCCCAACCTGCTCGGCTGGTTTCTCGGCAACGAGATGCGCTGGGGTGCAGACTGGCGCAGCCAACGTCCGTTGCTCGACGACTACCTCGAGCTCCCAGACGGCGCGCCCGGCCGCACCGTCGCCGAGTCTCACCGCGGCGACCCCGCGGGCTTCCTGCTCACGCTGGCTGACCGCTATTTCTCGGTCGCGACGTCCGCCGTGCGCGCCGAGGATCCTCATCACCTGATCCTCGGCGTGCGGGCCAATGCGATCGCCACGCCGGCCGAGCTCCTCCAAGCGGCCGGGCCGTGGCTCGACGTCTTCAGCGTCAACCACTACGACCTTCCCGATCCCTGGCCGCGCCTCTACCGGACCTTCGGCTCCACGCCGGTCGACGACTGGCTCCGGCGCTACCACGAGCTCACGGGCCTCCCGCTGATGATCACCGAATTCACCTACCGTGCGCGGGAGTCGAGCGTGCCGAGCACCTACCCGCCGATCTATTTCTTGTTCGAAACCCAGGCCGAGCGCGCGATCGCGATGCGCGACTACGTGCAGCGGTGCTACGATGCGCCCTACGTGGTCGGCCACCACTGGTTCGAGTACTACGACGACCCTCCCGGAGGTCGTTGGGACGGCGAGGACTCGAACTTCGGGCTCGTGAACAACGACGACGCGCCCTACGCGGAGATGGTCGAGGCGATGCGCGAGATCAACGGGCGAGCCCCGCACTTGAGGCCGCCCACCCGGCGCGCTCCGCCGAGCTAGCCAAGGCGCGACGACCGCTCACGGCTCGCGCGGCGGATTCGCAGAGACGCGGTGCAGCACCACCGGCGAACGGGAGCCGGTCGTTTCGTGTCCCTTCGGCTAGAACGTGATCTCGAGGCGCGCGCCGAGCGCCAAGGCGTCCTCGATCTCGTCGGTGAGCCCGGGGTTGACGATGTACTGCAGATCCGGCTGCAGCTTCAGCCACGGGGTGATCTGCGCCTGGTAGGTCAGCTCGACCGTGACCTCCGCTCTGTCCGCGGGTGTTCCCGCGCTCTCCGCAGCTCGCTCGAAATCGTGCCCAGCGATCGCCGCGGCCACGCCCAGCCCCAGTCGGTCGCTTGGGCGCGCGGCGATCGGCCCGACGTACACCGCACCAGCACCGAAGTAGAAGCCGATCGGATTCACCTCGGAGTCGGCAAAGCCGACTCGCGCGAAGCCGTTCAGGCCCCGCTCGGAAGCCCCTTCCTCTCGGTACAGCGCCCGCTCGGCGAGCAGGTAGACGCCATAGTTGCCGGTCTGCGAGGGCGGCTCGCCGTCGGCCCCTGCGCCCTCGAGGCGCTCGAACTCGGCCGAGTAGAACCAACCGCCGAGACCGACCTTCGTGTACGGATCTCCGCTCGCCTCCTCCTCTCCCGAGCCGTAGCCGATCTCCGCTGCGCAGAGCACGCCGTCATCGCTGCTGAGCTGGAAGAACGAGGGAAGCGAGCGCGAGCCATCGTCGCCACCCGGAACCCCGTCCAGCACGGCGAGCCGCGCGTAGAGCCCGTCGGCCGGCTGCGAGTCGAGCCGCACGCCCAGCGCCGTCGAAGGAAAGATGCTAGGGCCGGCCTGGCCGCTCTGCGAGTAGTCCTTGCCGATGCCGAAGGAGCTGTTGATGAAGAGGCTCGCGGTCTCGATGGAGTCGAACTCGCGGTTCACGTCGTAGAGCCCGACGAGCAGCGACAGCCGCTCGCCGAGCATCTGCTGCTCGACCCACGCCTCGTAGAGCGTCCACTGGGGAGGCGCGTCGATG
>CAZGUU010000149.1:4074-12226 GCA_964529315.1 uncultured Enterobacteriaceae bacterium | reverse complement strand
GAGGCGCTCATCGCAGCGCGGCGCGCACCGCCTCGCCCATCTCGCGGGTCGACACCCGCTTCTCGCCCGGCGCCGCCAGGTCCGCAGTGCGCAGGCCGCGCGCCAGCACCGCGTCGACCGCAGCCTCGAGCGCCAAGGCCGCCTGCGGCGCGCCGAGCGAGAAGCGCAGCAGCATCGCCGCGGAGAGAATCGTCGCCAGCGGATTGGCGATGCCCTTGCCGGCGATGTCCGGTGCGCTGCCGTGGATCGGCTCGTAGAGGCCGAAGATCATCTCGCGCTCCTCGCCGTCGGGCCCGCGCCGCCGGCTGCGACGCGTCCCGAGCGACGCCGAGGGCAGAAGGCCCATCGAGCCGGGCAGCATGGCCGCCTCGTCGGTCAGGATGTCGCCGAACAGGTTCTCGGTGACGATCACGTCGAAGTCGCGCGGGCGGCGGATCAGGTGCATCGCCATCGCATCGACCAGCAGATCCTCGTAGGCGACGTCCGGGTTCGCCGCCGCGACCTCACCCGCCACCTCGCGCCACAGCCGCGAGGAGCTGAGCACGTTGGCCTTGTCGACCGAGGTGACCTTGCGGCGGCGCTGCCGGGCGAGCGAGAAGGCCACCTCGACGACCCGGCGCACCTCGGGCTCGGTGTAGAGCATGGTGTCGACCGCCTCGCGCCCCGCGGCACCGATGCGCCGCTCGCTCGGCTTGCCGAAGTAGATCCCCCCGGTCAGCTCGCGGATCACCAGGATGTCGACGCCACGCACCACCTCCGGCTTGAGCGTCGAGGCGGCGATCAGCGCATCCACCGTCTTCACCGGGCGCAGGTTGGCGAACAGCTCGAGGTGTTTGCGCAGGCCGAGCAGGGCCTGCTCGGGCCGCACGCTCGCCTTGGGGTCGTCCCACTTCGGCCCGCCCACCGCGCCGAGCAGGGCCGCGTCGGCCTGCTCGCCCAGGCGCAGCGCCGCCTCGGGAAGCGCCGTGCCGAGCTCGTCGATGGCGCGGCCGCCGATCATCGCCTCCTCGAACTCCAGGCCGAGCCCGAAGCGGCCGTCCAGCACGCGCAGGCACGACACCGCCTCGGCGGTCACCTCGGGGCCGATCCCGTCGCCGGGAAACACTGCGATCTTGGCGCTCAACGCGGACTCCTCCTGAAGCGAGACGCAAGCGGACGCGGCCGGCCGCCGCTCACGGGCCGGAATCCGGCTCGACCGGACGGTGCGCGCGCAGGTACTCGAGCTTGTTCACCGCGGCCAGGTAGGCCTGCGCGCTGGCCACGATGATGTCGGTGTGGCTGCCCTGCCCGCTGGCCACCGTGTCGCCGTCGCGCAGCAGGCAGGAGACCTCGCCCTGTGCGTCGGTGCCGCCGGTGATCGCCTTGACGGCGTAGCGCTCGAGCTGCGGGACTCGGCCGCCCAGGCGCGTGACCAGCTCGGCCAGCGCAGCGTAGGTCGCATCGACGATGCCGTCGCCGCCCGCCTCGGCCTCGGCCTCGGAGTCGCCGGCACGCAGCCGCACGCGGGCGCGCGGGGCGCCCATGCTGGAGGCGCAGGCGTCGAGCTCGACCAGCTCGTAGCGCCGCGGCACGCGCGTGGTTTCCTCGGCGACGATCGCGACCAGGTCCTCATCGTAGACGTTCTTCTTGCGGTCGGCCAGCGCCTTGAAGGCGGCGAAGGCCTTGCTCACGTCCAGCCCGGCGGGGAAGAGCCCCAGGGTCTTCAAGCGGTCGACGAATGCAGCACGCCCCGAGTGCTTGCCCAGCACCAGGCTGTTCGACGGACGGCCGATCCGCTCCGGGCGCATGATCTCGTAGTTGAGCTTGTACTTCAGCACGCCGTCCTGGTGAATGCCCGCCTCGTGGGCGAACGCGTTCTCTCCGACCACCGGCTTGTTGATCGGCACGGCGATGCCAGTGACCTGCGAGAGCAGCTGGCTCGCCCGGTAGATGTGCTCGGTGCGGACGTGGGTGCGCAGGCCGAAGTAGTCGCGTCGCGTGTCGAGCGCCATGACCACCTCCTCCATCGAGGTGTTGCCCGCACGCTCGCCGATGCCGTTGATCGTGCACTCCACCTGCCGGGCACCGCCGCGCACCGCGGCGAGCGAGTTGCCGACCGCGAGGCCGAGGTCGTTGTGGCAGTGCGCGCTCCACACCACGCCTTCGCCTCCGGGCACCGAGCCGCGCAGGAAGGCGAACAGCTCCTGGATCTGCTCGGGGATGGCGTAGCCCGTGGTGTCGGGCACGTTGCACACCGTCGCACCGGCGCGGATCGCCTCGGCGAAGACCCGCGCGAGGTAGTCTCGATCGCTGCGCGAGGCGTCCTCCGCCGAGAACTCGACGTGATCGACGTGCTTGCGCGCCAGCTCGACGGCCCACCCGGCGGCCTCGAGGACTTGCTCGCGGCTCATCATCAGCTTGTGCTGCAGGTGGATGTCGGAGGTGGCGATGAACACGTGGATCCCCGGGCGCCGCCCTCGCTCGACCGCCCGAACGGCACGCAGGATGTCGGACTCCTTGGTGCGCGCCAGGCTCAGCACGACCGGCACCGAGATCGCTGCAGCGACGGCCTGGATCGCCGCGAAGTCGCCCTCGCTCGAGGCGGCGAAGCCCGCCTCGACGACGTCGACCCCGAGCTCCTCGAGCTGACGCGCGATGGTCAGCTTCTCCTCGACGTTCATCGTCGCGCCGGGGGACTGCTCGCCATCGCGCAGGGTGGTGTCGAAGATCCACACCAGGTCGTCTTCACGCTGCGCTTGCGCCATGGTCCGCATCCTTAGCCCTTGGCGGGCCTCCTGACCACCGCCTGCGCGGCGCCCGCGAGCCCCGGCGCACCGCAGAGCGGCTCCAGGCGCGCTCGCCCGCCCTACCGCAGGGCGCTCGGCCCACGGCCCGCGACACCTCGCCGCTGCGACGAGGCGCCGCAGCGGCGCTTGCCGACCCGGTCGGCTCTTGGTATCCGACCCGCGTCTTTTCGGGCATTTTTCCGGCGGTCGAAGCCCGCCACGCGATCATCGATGGCAGAAGGAGACGTTATGAGAGTCGAAGCGAAGTCCTCGCGGTCCCTGCGCGTCGGCACCGCGCTGCTCGTCGCCGGCGCGCTGGCGATGCCGGTGGCCGCGCGTGCCGACGGCGGCAAGGTGAGCGGCAAGATCACGCTCGATGGCAAGGCCCCGGCGCCGACCAAGCTCAAGATGGACGCCGACCCGATCTGCGCCGGCAAGAACCCCAACGGCGCGGACTCCGAGGAGATCGTCGTCGGCTCGGCCGGCGGCCTGCAGAACGTCTTCGTGCGCGTCACCGAGGGCCTGGGCGACAAGAAGTTCCCGCCGCCCACCACGCCGGCGACCCTCGACCAGAACGGCTGCACCTACAAGCCGCACGTGGTCGGCGTGCAGGTCGGCCAGCCGCTCAAGATCCTGAACAGCGACGGCACGCTGCACAACGTCCACGGCATGCCCAAGAAGAACCAGCAGTTCAACTTCGCCATGCCGAAGTTCGTCAAGCAGAAGGACACGACCTTCGCGACTCCGGAGGTGATGGTCGGCGTCAAGTGCGACGTCCACCCGTGGATGGCCGGCTACATCGGCGTGGTCGACAATCCCTTCTTCGCTGTGAGCGGTGCCGACGGCAGCTACACGATCGAGGGCCTGCCGCCGGGCGACTACACCATCGAGGCGTGGCAGGAGAAGCTCGGCACGCAGACCGCCAAGGTGAAGGTCGACGGTGGCGGCGCCGCCACGGCCGACTTCAAGTTCAAGGCTCCCTGAGCCCAGTCGCTTCGTAGAATCCGCACCAGGGCGAGAGCTCGGGCCGCGGCCAGACGGATCTTTCCGCCTGGCCGCCCCGGGCTCTTCGTGCATCTGGGACCTCGCACTTCCGGGCACGCGCCCGCGGGGTCTTTCGCGGCGCAAGGAAGGTGGTAGCCTGCTCGCAGATGCAGGCCCGGATCTTCTGGCTCGCCGGCGGGGGCTTCCTCGCGGTGCAGATCGTCACGCTGCTGCTCGTGCTGGGCGAGCGCCACGCGCCGGGCCTGCGGGGGGACCTGGCCCGGCGCCGCCGCCGCGAGCTGGCGTGGACGGCCGTCCCCGCCTCGCTGGTCGCCGCGCTGCTGCTGGCCAGCGGCTTCGCGACCGCCTCACGCGGCGCGCCGCCGCAGGCGGCACGCCCGAGTGAGCAGGGTGCGCCGGTCGACCCCGAGGTGCGGCTGGCCGCCGCCGCGCCCGACGCGGGCGACACGTCCCCGCTGCGCGGCACATCGGCCCCCACCCTCCCATGAGCCAGACCTCGCACCGCTTCGCCCAGATCGTCGCCTGCGCGACTTTCGTCCTGCTGTTCGCCGGCGGGCTGGTGACCAGCACTGGCTCGAGCCTGGCGGTGCCCGACTGGCCGCTCTCCTACGGGCAGCTTTTCCCACCGATGGTGGGTGGCATTCTCTACGAGCACGGCCATCGCATGATCGCCGGCGCGGTCGCGTTGTCGACCGTCGCCCTCGCCGTCTGCCTGCAGCGCAGCGAGCCGCGCCGCTGGGTGCGCCGCCTGGGCTGGCTCGCGGTCGGCGCCGTGCTCCTCCAGGCGCTGCTCGGCGGCCTCACGGTGCTGCTCCTGCTACCGACGGCGATCTCGGTCAGCCACGCCGGCCTGGCGATGATCTTCTTCGCCTTGGTCTCGAGCCTGGCGCTGTTCACCTCGCCGGGCTGGTCGCGGCCAGCCGCCCGCGGCGTACCGCTGGCGAGCAATGCCCCGGCCGCCCTGGCCGCCCTGGCCACCGCCGCGACCTACCTGCAGATCCTGCTCGGCGCCTGGATGCGCCACACCGGCTCGGCGCTCGCCATCCCCACCTTCCCTCTCGCCTTCGGCCGGCTGATTCCGCCGATGGTGAGCTTCGGCGTGCAGATCCACTTCGCCCACCGCCTGGGCGCGCTGATCGTCGGCGCGCTCGTGCTGGGGCTGGCCGCGGCGATCGTCGCTCGCCACCGCACCGAGCCGCGTCTGATGCGCCCGGCGGCCCTGCTCGTCGCCCTGCTCGTCGCACAGGTGACGCTCGGCGCCTTCACCATCTGGACGGCCCGGGCGGTGGTGCCGACCACCATACACGTCGTGACCGGTGCGCTGATGCTGGTGGTCACGCTGCGCATCGCGCAGTGGTCCTGGCGGCTGCGTGCGGGGCTGCGCGCACCCGCCGCCGCCCCGAGCCGCCTCGCCCCGAGCGACGCCGCGCGCGCCTGGGGAGCGTGATGGCACGCAGCCTCGCGATCGCCGCGCCCACCGACCGGCTCGCCGACCTGCTCGAGCTGGTCAAGCCTCGAGTCACGTTCATGGTCGTGCTCACCGCCGCCGCCGGCTTCGCCATGGGCAGCGACTCTTCGGTGGACCTGCTCGGACTCGGCGGCACCGCACTCGGCACGGCGCTGATCGCGGGCGCCGCGGGCTGTCTGAACCAGGTCCTCGAGCGCGACAGCGACGCCCGCATGGAGCGCACGCGCAATCGCCCGCTCGCCTCCGGGCGCCTCGACGTGGCGCCGGCACTCGCCTTCGGCATCGCCCTGGCCCTGGTGGGTGCCGCGATCCTCGACCTCGCCGTGAACCCGCTCACCGCGCTGCTCGGCGTGGTGACGCTCGCGCTCTACGTCGGCGTGTACACGCCGCTCAAGCAGCGCACCACGCTGTGCACCGTGGTGGGTGCCGTGCCCGGCGCGCTGCCTCCGGTGATGGGCTGGGCGGGGGCGCGCGACGCGCTCACGCTCGAGGCCTGGGTGCTCTTCGCGATCCTCTTCCTCTGGCAGATCCCGCACTTCCTGGCGATCGCCCGAGCCCACCGGGAAGACTACGCGCGCGGCGGCCAGCCGATGCTGCCGGTGATCGACTCCGCGGGCTCGGCCACCGCCCGGCAGATCGTGCTCTACCTGAGCGCGCTACTCCCGGTCAGCCTGCTGCCCGCGCTCCTCCCGATGTGCGGTGCAACCTACTTCTGGGGCGCGCTCCTCCTGGGCCTGGTCTTCCTCGGCTTCGGCGTCCACGCCGCCCGGGCTCGCACGGTCGGCGCGGCGCGCCGGCTGCTGCTCTGCTCTGTGGTCCATCTGCCCAGCTTGATCGGGCTGATGGTGCTCGACAGGGTGCTCCCCTGAGCGCCTCGACGGCACGCCAGGCCCAAGGGTCCGCGATCGTCGCGGTCGAGGATCTCGGCTTCTCCTACGGCACGACCACGGCGCTCGACGGGATCTCCTTCCGCGTCGAGCGCGGCGAGATCTTCGGCCTGCTCGGCCCCAACGGCGGCGGCAAGACGACGCTGTTTCGCATCCTCGCCACGCTGTTCGCACCGGCACGGGGCCGGGCGAGCATCGCCGGCCACGACGTGGTTCGCGAGCCGCACGCGGTGCGCCGGCAGATCGGCGTCGTGTTCCAGGCGCCGAGCCTCGACGGCAAGCTCACCGTGCGAGAGAACATGCGCCACCAGGGCCGCCTCTACGGGATGAGCGGGGCGGCGCTCGAGCAGCGCATCGACGAGATGCTCGGCCGCATCGCCATGCGCGACCGCGAGCACGCCCGCGTCGAGACTCTCTCGGGCGGAATGAAGCGGCGGGTCGACCTGGCCAAGGGCCTGATGCACCGCCCGGCGCTGGTGCTGCTCGACGAGCCGACCACCGGGCTGGACCCCGGCGCGCGGCTCGACCTGTGGCAGCACCTCGGCGATGCCCGGGCGCGCGACGGGCTCTCCGTGCTGATCACGACCCACCTCATGGAGGACGCCGACCGCTGCGATCGCCTGCTGATCATCGATCGCGGCCGCATCGTCGCACTGGATACGCCCGAGGCGCTGCGCAGCGGCTTGGGCGGCGACGTGATCGTCGCCCACACCCGCGACCCCCAGCGCCTCGCCGAGGCGGTGCGCGGCCGGTTCGCCGAGCCGGTCGAGGTGGTGGAGCAGACGGTGCGCATCCGCCGGCCTCGCGGCCACGAGTTCGTGCCAGCGCTCTTCGAGGCGTTCCCTGGCCAGATCGAGGCGGTGAGCGTCGGCAAGCCCACCCTCGAGGACGTCTTCATCCAACGAACCGGCCACCGCCTGTGGTCGGCCGAAGCCCCGTGATCGAGAGTCCGAGATGACCGTGCGCGAGAGCCTGCTGCTGCCCACCGCCACCCTTTGGTGGCGCGAGATCGTGCGCTTCTACCGCCAGCGAAGCCGGATCGTCGGTGCACTGGCCACGCCGGTGCTGTTCTGGGTGCTGCTCGGCTCCGGCTTCGGCGCCTCCTTCCAGCCGCCCGGATCCGCGCCCGGCATGCGTTACGCGGAGTACTTCTTCCCGGGAACCATGGTGCTGGTCGTGCTGTTCACCGCGATCTTCTCGACCATCTCGGTGATCGAGGACCGCCGCGAGGGCTTCCTGCAGGCCGTGCTGGTTGCGCCCGTATCCCGCGCCACGATCGTCCTGGGCAAGATCCTGGGCGGCACGACGCTGGCGCTCGGGCAGGCGCTGCTCCTGCTCGCCGCGGCCCCGCTCCTCGGCCTGAGCCTGGGCCTGCTCGACGTCGCCCTCGTGGTGGCGGTGCTGTTCGTGATCGCCTTCGGGCTGACGACGCTGGGCTTCCTGATCGCCTGGCGCATGGAGTCGACGCAGGGCTTCCACGCGATCATGAACCTCGTGCTGATGCCGATGTGGTTCCTCTCGGGGGCGTTCTTCCCCGCGGCCGGCGCCCCGCTCTGGCTGCGGGTGCTCATGGCGGTGAACCCGCTCACCTACGGCCTGGCAGCCCTGCGCCGTGCGCTCTACCCGGCGGTGCCGAGCGTCGGGGCCGACGTCCCGGCACTCGCCTTGTCGCTGTCCGTGACCTCGCTGTTCGCCGTGGCGAGCTTCTTCGCCGCCCGAGCCCTGGTCACCCGCCCGCTCGACGTGAGGCTCGCGTGACCACCTCGCCGCCCGCCGGCGCCGCCCGCGACGCATCGACCGCTGCGCCGAGCGGTGCGCCCGCCCGCAGCGCAGCCGCACCGTCTCCCGGCGGCGCATCCAGCCCTCGCGCCCGCAGGCTCCAGAGGATCGCCTTGGCGCTGCTCGCCGCCGCCGCCATGCTGGCGATCGCGGTCCTGGCGGCCACCTCGCGCCGCGGCGACCAGGCGCTGCCGGTAATCGCCACGCTGCCCGACTTCGAGCTGACCGAGGCGTCGGGGCGGCGCGTC
>CAZGUU010000149.1:0-4064 GCA_964529315.1 uncultured Enterobacteriaceae bacterium | reverse complement strand
CCGGCGGGCCGTGGGTCGCCGACCTGATCTTCACCAGCTGCACGAGCCTCTGCCCGGTGCTGACCGGCGAGATGTCGCGCCTGGCGAGCCAGACGCGCGACGTCGCCGGGCTGCGCCTGGTCTCGATCAGCGTCGACCCGCAGCGCGACACGCCCGAGGTGCTGGACGCTTACGCACGCCGGCACGCCGTCGATCGCGAGCGCTGGCTCTTCCTGACCGGGAGCCCGGCGGAGATCCGCCGCCTGGTCACCCAGGGCCTGCTGCTGCCCCTCGCCGACGGCGACCGCTCACGCGGCGAGGACGCCGTGCTGCACAGCCCGCGCCTGGTGCTGATCGACGCGCAATCGCGGGTGCGCGGCACGTACGACGCGCGCGACGCCGAAGCGATGCTCCGCCTGCGCGCCGACCTGCGACGGGTGGCAGGCGAGTCGGCGACCCTGGGCTGACGGGCCAGGCGCAGCCGGCAGATCGGCCCGCAGCCGCATCCGGCTGCGGCGAGCCGACAGGCGAGACGGAGGTTCCAGGAGGGAATCGCCCGGCCGCGGCATGCTCCGGGCGACTTGCCTCCTACGGTGCCGAGGGCGCAGGTGAGCGACATGGCGCCGCGGCGTCGACCGCCAGCAGCCACTCGATGCGCTCGCGGCGATACGCCTGGAGGCGGTTGCGCACCGCTTGCAGGAAGCGCCCGGCCTCGGCGCCGTCGATCGCGCGGTGGTCGAAGCTCAGGCAGAGATTCATCACCGAGCGGGGCGCAAACCCGCCCTCCGAGGTCGGCCGCAGCTCGGAGCGGATCGCCTCCGTAGTCAGGATGGCGACCTGCCCGACCGGCACGATCGGCTGCGAGAGCAACGACCCGAAGGAGCCGGTGTTGTCGATGGTGAACGTGGCGCCGCGCAGCTCTTCCACGGCCAGCGTGCGCCTGCGCGCGCTCTCGACGAGGCGAGCCAGCTCGTGCGCGACCAGGCGCAAGGACTTCTCGCCCGCGTCGCGCAGCACCGCAACGACCAGCCCCGAGTCGGTGGCCACGGCGATGCCCAGGTCGCAGCGACGGTGCACCGTGAGGCTCGCCTCGGAGTCGGAGAAGGTGGCGTTGACCTCGGGGTGCTCCTCGAGCGCTCCCAGGACGGCGTGCACGAAGAACGGCAGGTAGGTGAGGCGCACCTTCTCCTCGTGCTCGAAGGCCTCGCGGACGCGAGCGCGCAGGTCGACGAGCCCGGTGACGTCCGCCTCGACGGCCAGCCAGGCCACCGGAATCGTGCGGTGTGCCTCGAGCATGTGCGCCGCGATGGTCCGCCGGGTCGGCGTGAGCGCCCGCACCTCGGCCTCGCGGTGCGGCCGCGCCGCCGCGCTCTCCAGGTGGCGCAGCACGTCGCGGCGGGTCACGCGACCGCCGCTGCCCGTGCCGTGCAGCAGCGCAAGGTCGATGCCGTGCTGCGCGGCGAGCCCGCGCACCGCGGGCGAGGGCGGCAAGGAGCCCTCCGCAGCTCGGCCTTGCGTGGTCGGCGCGGCCTCTGCCTCGGAGCTCGCGGCGCCGCGGATCGCGAGGTTCGCGGCGCAGGCCTCGATCTCCGCCAGCGGCGTATCGACCGGCACGCAGGCCCCTTCGGCGACCAGGATGTGCGCGAGCCTTCCCGCACAGGGAGCAGGAATCTCGACTACCGCCTTGTCGGTCTCGATCTCGACCACGGGCTCGTCGCGCGCGACCAGGTCGCCCTGCTGCTTGAGCCAGCGGGTCACCGATCCCTCGGTCACGCCCTCGCCCACGGCCGGCATCACGATCCGTACCACCCGTCCCCCCTAGTACGCCGCCAGCTCGCGCATCGCCGCGGCGATGCGCTCGCGCGACGGCAGGCAGAGCTCCTCCATCCCCCGGCTGAAGGGCATCGCCGGCGCGTCCGGTGCGGCGAGCCTGCGAATCGGTGCGTCGAGCGCCTCGAAGGCGTGCTCGACGATGATCGCCGCCACCTCGCCGCCCACCCCGCCGGTCAGGTTGTCCTCGTGCACGACCAGCACCTTTCCCGTGCGCCGCGCCCCGTCGAGGATCGCCCCACGGTCGAGCGGCGCCAGGCTGCGCAGGTCGAGCACGCCGGCATCGATGCCCTCGCGCGCCAGCTCGTCGGCGGCCCCGACGGCCTCGTGCGCCATGAGGCCGTAGCTCACCACCGTCAAGTCCTCGCCCTCGCGGCGCCACGCGGCCGAGCCGAGGGGGACGACGTAGTCGCCCTCGGGGAGATCCTCCTCGAGCAGGCGATAGGCCTTCTTGTGCTCGAGGAAGACCACCGGGTCGGGGTCGCGAATCGCCGCCTTGAGCAAGCCCTTGGCGTCGCGGGGCGTCGACGGCACGACCACCTTGAGGCCGGGGACGTGCGCCAGGAAGGCCTCGATCGACTGCGAATGGTAGAGCCCGCCGCGCACGCCTGCGCCGAAGGGGGCGCGGACCACGAGCGGGCAGCCCCAGGCCCCGTTCGAGCGGTAGCGCAGGCGCGCCGCCTCGTTGATCAGCTGGTTGAACGCCGCAAAGGCGAAGTCGGCGAACTGGATCTCGGCGACCGGGACACAGCCGGCCACGGCCATGCCGATCGCCATGCCGACGATGCTCGACTCGGCGAGCGGCGTGTCCAGCACGCGCCACGGCCCGAAGCGCTCGAGCAGACCGTCGGTTGCGCGGAAGACGCCGCCGAACTGCACGTCCTCGCCCAGGACGATCATCCCGTCCAGGCGCGCCATCTCCTCGCAGAGCGCCTCGCGGATCGCCGCGAGGAAGGTCCGGACCGCCATCAGTCGGCCTCCTGGAAGACGTGGCGCAGCGCCGACTGAGGCACCGGCTCCAAGGCCCGCTCCGCGCGCTCCGTGGCCTCGTCGACCTCGGCGCGCAGCGCGGCGCGCATCTCCCGGTCGCGAGCCGGCGTCAAGCAGCCCTGCGCGAGCAGGCGCTCGCGCAGCCGGGCGATCGGGTCCCGGCCCCACCACTCCTCGACCTCGGCCCGCGAGCGGTAGCGCCGGTCGTCGTCGGCCGAGGTGTGCGGCACGAGACGGTAGGTGGTCGCCTCGATCAGCCTCGGCCCCTGCCCGCGCCGGCAGGCCTCGACGCTCGACCGGGTGAGCTCGTGGACCGCCGCCACGTCGTTGCCGTCGATCCGGCAGCCCTCGACGCCGTAGCCCGAGGCGCGCTCCGCGACGCCGCGCACCGCCATCTGCTTGTCGGGCTGCTCAGAGATCGCGTAGCCGTTGTTCTCGCAGAAGAAGACCACCGGCAGGGCGTGGATCGCCGCGAAGTTGAGCGCCTCGTGGAAGTCGCCCTGGCTGGTCGCGCCCTCCCCGAAGTAGACGATCGCCACCTCGTCGCGCCCCTGCAGGCGGGCGGCCCAGGCCACGCCCACCGCGTGCGGCAGGTTCGCAGCGATGACGCTCGATCGGGTCACCACGCGCCGCTCCGGCCACGACCAGTGGCAGGGCATCTGGCGGCCGCCGGAGGTCGGGTCGTCGGCCTTGGCGAACACGCCGAGCAGGATCTCGTAAGGCGACATCCCCAGGGCGACCATCACGCCCAGGTCGCGGTAGTACGGCAGCACCCAGTCCACTCCGGGCCGGATGGCGTGGGCCGAGCCCACCTGAGCCGCCTCGTGCCCTTGCCCGGTGACCACGAACGCGGCCCGCCCCTGGCGGCTGAGCGCGAGCATGCGGTCGCCGAGCTCGCGTGCGACGAGCATGTCCCTGTACATGGCCAGCCAGGGCGCGTCCTGGTGCGCCGGCGCCACCTGGTCCGCCGCGACCGCCACGGCTCGTGCCGCCTCCGTTCGACTCACGCCCACACCTCCGACACCCCCGGATCGCCCCGGCGATCCTCACCCAGCGCCGCGTGCAACGCCTCGATCAGGGCGGGCCGCATGCGGCGCGCCTCCACGACGGCATCGAGCGAGCCCACGCGACAGGCGCGCTCGACGGTATGAATCGCGTCGAACTCGGCCGCGACCTGCGCTTGCGCCGCGAGCGTCGCCGCCGCCAGCGCCCGCTCGTGGGCATCGCGCGATGCCGCCGTCGGCGCCTCGCGCCGCGCCTCGCGG
>CAZGUU010000148.1:0-12291 GCA_964529315.1 uncultured Enterobacteriaceae bacterium | reverse complement strand
CCGGCTGCGATGCGCAGCGCGACGCGGACGAAGCGCTCTACGACGGCTTCGTGCGTGACGCGGACGCCCGGCGCTGCCGCAAGGTCCACCAGGTCGCGCCGGCCGAGCTGCGGGATCTGGCGCGAGAGCTCGAGGACCCTCGGCTCGTCGAGCTCCTGTTTCGGCTGCGCGCGCGCAGCTTCCCCGAGACCCTCGACGCCGAAGAGGCACGCCGCTGGCAGGAGCATCGCCGGCAGAAGCTCTTCGAGCGGCACGGCGACGCCCCGAGCCGCGCCGAGGCGGTGCTCCAGCGCATCGCGGCGCTGCGCCGCGAGCGCGCCGGCGATGCGGACGCGCTGGCGCTGCTCGACGAGCTGGAGGGACTCGCCCGGCGCGAGCCCTGAGGGTATGTCTCCAAGGGCAGCCCGCCCATCGAAATAGGAGACCTCCGCGATGCGCACCAAGGTGACCCAGATGCTGGGGATCGACTTCCCGATCCTCGCCTTCACGCACTGCCGCGACGTGGTCGCCGCGGTGAGCAACGCCGGCGGGCTCGGCGTGCTGGGCGCGGTGGCCCACTCGCCCGAGCAGCTCGACATCGATCTCAAGTGGATTCGCGAGCAGACCAAGGGCCGCCCCTTCGGCGTCGACCTGCTGATCCCGCGCAAGTACGCCGGATCGGAGGAGGGCGGGCTCGATGCCACGAGCCTGCGCTCGCTGGTGCCCGACGAGCACCGCCAGTGGCTCGACGAGCTACTCGAGCGCTACTCGGTGCCGCCCCTGCCCGAGGCGTCGCACGGCAGCAACCGCGATCAGCGCGGCATGTCTGGCCTGCGCGTCGACCCCAGGAGCATGGCACCGCTGCTCGACGTCGCCTTCTCGCACCGTGTCGCGTTGCTCGCCTCGGCCCTGGGCACCCCGCCGCGCTGGATGGTCGACCGGGCGCACGAGAGCGGGATCGCGGTGGCCGCCCTGGCCGGCCGGGTCGACCACGCCGTGGCACACCGCGACGGCGGCGTGGACCTGGTGATCGCCCAGGGGACCGAGGGCGGCGGCCACACCGGCGAGATCGCGACCATGGTCCTGATCCCGCAGGTGGTCGACGCGATCGCTCCCACCCCGGTGCTCGCCGCGGGGGGCATCGCCTCGGGGCGCCAGATGGCCGCGGCGCTGGCGCTGGGCGCCGAGGGCGTGTGGTGCGGCTCGGTGTGGCTCACCACCAACGAGGCGGAGACCACACCCGAGATCAAGGAGAAATTCCTCGCCGCGAGCTCCGCCGACACGGTCCGCTCGCGCTCCCTGACCGGCAAGCCGGCGCGCATGCTGCGCAGCGCATGGACGGCCGCTTGGGAGGAGGCGGGCGCTCCCCAGCCGCTGCCCATGCCGCTGCAGAGCTTGGCCGTGGTCGACGCCCAGCGGCGCATCCACCGCGTCGCCCACCAGGCCGACTCGGGCGCGCGGTCGCTGCTCACCTACTTCGTCGGCCAGGTGGTCGGCCAGCTCGACGTCGCCAAGCCCGCGCGCATGGTCGTGCACGAGATGATCGAGGAGATGATCGACGCCATGGAGCGGGTCGACGGAATGATGCGCGCCGAGGAGTGAGCCTGCGCGCCGCCGCGGGGCGGGGCGCAGGCGGTCCGGCGGGTCCGCGATCCTCAGGGGTAGACGGCGAATCCTTCGGCGCGGGCCGCCGCGGCGAGACGCGCATCGAAGCAGACCATCGCGCGGCCTCCGGGACGGCCGCCGCACCAATCGAGCGCGGCGGCGAGCTGCAGCGCGTCGGCGGCGCGAACATCGCGTGACGTGGTGAGCCGCTCGGCGCGTGTCCGGACCGGCTCCGTCGGCACGACCTCGATGCTGGCGCGCGCGAGCGCATCGAGCTTTGCGACCGCGTTGGCGGCCGCGGCCGAATCGATGGCTGCGTCGCGCCGCAGCCGTGCCAGCGCGCTGCACACCTCCACTCGCGAAGCCCACCAGATCACGATGCGTGGATAGCGCCGCCGCAGCGCGAGCGCGGCCGGGGTCGCCCGCTGATGGGTGACGAGCAGCACGATCGCGCTCGAGTCCCAAAAGGCGAGATCAGCGGCCATCGCGGTCGGCGATCAACGCCTCGAGCAGCTCGTCGCCCTCGAGCCGCGCCGACGGCATCCGATCGAATGCGCGCCAGTCGATCCTCTGCGTGGGAAGGCGCACGCGCCCCTCTTTCGCCAGCTCAGCGAGGGCCTCATCGGTATCGACCTCCGCTCCGGCGAACGGAACGATGCGGGCGATGGGGCGATCGCGATCGAGCACGATCACCTCGCCGCCTCGCCGGACGCGGCGCAGGTGCGCGCTCAGGTGGTCGCGTAGCTCGCCGATCGGCACCGCGGTCTTCATCGTCGCCAACGTAGCCAAGTCGGATCGACTAGACAAGCATGCCGATGCGCCGGCTGGCCCGGTGGGGCCGCGCGCGGGCGCGCAGACACGGCCCAGCGCGGCTGCGCCTCGCCGGACACGGCGCGCCGCGACCTCGGAGGGGTTGCCCGACGAGCGCCGGAGTCCGGACCGCGCT
Source organism: uncultured Enterobacteriaceae bacterium (assembly GCA_964529315.1). GTDB lineage: Bacteria > Desulfobacterota > Binatia > UBA12015 > UBA12015 > CAZGUU01. Next base: position 9,761 of record CAZGUU010000148.1, on the reverse strand, counting down.
GGGCCTAGGGGAGGCCGGCTGCCTCGCGGGCACGCTGCGCCGCAGCGGCGGTCGCCTGGCTCGCGGGTGGCGGTGCGGCCGCAGCGCGATCGAGCGCGCCGGTCGCGCCGCCGATCGAGGCGACGATCGGCCCGAGAAATGCCTCGGTGTCCCACTCGTCGGGGGCCTCGGTCTGGTGGAAGCTCGTGCCGGTGCGCACCAGTGGGCCTTCGCCGGCGCGCTGGTAGGTGCCGTTGCGCACCACGACCAGGTCGAGGCTGGGGACGACGTAGACGTCCTGGCTGTGGCGGCCGCGTGCGGCGAACAGCTCGCTGGGCAGGGACTGCCCCATCGAGCCGCCGGCGTTGGTCCACCACTGCAAGGCGTAGAAGGAGGCGCCCTCGAGCGGCCGGGTCGCCTCGTCGACCCAGGCTCGGCTCACCACCTGGGTGCCGTTCCACTGGCCGCCGCGGGCGAAGAGCAGGCCCAGGCGGGCGTACTCGCGCGTCGGCGCGTCGATGCAGCAGTAGGTGAGGGCGTGGCCCGTGCCGTCGACCCACCACCCGGCCGACATGTGGATCGGCCCGAAGAGGTGCTCCTGCGCGTACTCGTGCGCGGGGCGGCCGGTCGCGGCGGCGATCACGCCGCCGATCAGCATGGAGTCGGCGCTCGAGTAGCGCCACGCCGTACCCGGATCGCTCACCGCCGGGCGGTCGAGCGCGAAGGCGAGCTGGTCGACCTCGTCGATGTAGAGTGCCGCCGCGCCGGTCGCCTCGGTCCACTCCACGCCGGAGCGCATCTCGAGCAGGTCGCGCAGCGTGATGCTCTCCTTGTCGGTGCCGCGCCAGCTCTCGAGCCACTCGGTGAGCGGCAGATCGAGGCTCGCGATCTCGCCGCGGTCGATCGCGATGCCGACCAGCGTGCTGGCGAAGCTCTTGGCCATCGACCAGCTGGTGGCCTGCGTGGTCGCGTCGGCGCCATCCGCATACCATTCGGCGACGATCACCCCGTTGCGGGTGACGACCACGCCCTGGGTGTTGCGCGCCGGGGCGAAGGCGTAGGCGCGCGCCCGGTCGAGTTCGGTCGCGTCCATGCCCTGCGCCGCGGGGCTCGAGACCTCCCACTGCGTGCCGGGCCAGCGCTTGGCGCCGGGGCCGGGGCCGCCGGGGGTCGGTGTGACCGCGGGGGTCGCGGTCGGTGCGCTGCCTCCGCCACCGTTCGAGCCGCCCGAGCCGCCGCAGGCGGCGAGCCAGGCTGCCGCGAGGCCCGCGGCGAGCGAGCGGCGAAGGGACGGGCCCAGCGCGAGTCGCATGATGGCAGCCAGGCTAGCCGGCGAACCCGATCGAGCGCAATCGCGCAGTGCGAGGCGGCGTGGTGCCTGCGAGCGGATCCTCAGGCCGCCTCGAACCCGTACGCCGCCGCGAGCTCCGGGTCGCTCGCCGCCAGGCGCTGCGCCAGCTCGACCATGACGCGACACTGCTTGAACGTCGCGTCGTCCTGCATCTTGCCGTCGATCATCACGGCGCCGGTGCCGTCGCCCATCGCGGCCATGACGCGTCTCGCCCAGCGCACCTCGTCGGCGGGCGGGCTGAACACGCGGCGCGCGATCTCGATCTGCGCGGGGTGCAGGCTCCAGGCGCCGACGCAGCCGAGCAGGAAGGCGTTGCGGAACTGGTCCTCGCAGGCCACCGTGTCCTGGATGTCGCCGAACGGGCCGTAGTAGGGCAGGATGCCGTGCGCGTTGCAGGCGTCGACCATGCGCGCCAGCGTGTAGTGCCAGAGGTCCTGCTGCGCGGTCGGGCGGGGTGCGTCGGGGTGGCTCGGGTCGGGGTCGGTGCGCACCAGGTAGCCGGGGTGGCCGCCGCCGACGCGCGTGGTCTTCATGCGCCGCGAGGCGGCGAGGTCGGCCGGGCCGAGCGAGAGGCCCTGCATGCGCGGGCTCGCGCCGCAGATCTCCTCGACGTTGGAGACGCCGGTGGCGGTTTCGAGGATCGCGTGGACGAGCAGCGGACGGCGCAGGCCTGCCCGGGCCTCGAGCTGGGCGAGCAGGCGGTCCACGTAGTGGATGTCCCACGCCCCCTCGACCTTGGGGATCATGACCACCTGGAGCCGGTCGCCGATCTCGGTCACCAGGCGCGTCAAGTCGTCGAGCGCCCAGGGCGAGTCGAGGCTGTTCACCCGCGTCCAGAGCTGGCAGTCACCGAAGTCGGTCGCGCGGGCGATGCGGACCAGCCCCTCGCGCGCTTCGATCTTGCGGTCGGCCGCGATCGCGTCCTCGAGGTTGCCGAGCAGGACGTCGCAGCGCTTGGCGAGATCGCCCACCTTGGCCGCCATCTTGGGATTGCTCGGGTCGAAGAAGTGGATCATGCGCGAGGGCCGAAGCGGGATCTCGCGCACCGGATCGGGTGCGCCGATGGCGAGCGGCTTGAAGAAATCGCGGGCACTTCGCATGATCGGCTCCTGTGCGGCTCGTGGGATCGGCCCGCGGCCGCGGGCGGGTGAGAGGAGGATAGCACGCGATGGGGACACCGGAAGCCGAAGTCGGCCGGGCGCGACGCTCGCTGCTCTTCGTGCCGGCGGGCGAGCCGCGCAAGATCGAGCGCGCGCGCGAGGCCGCCGCGGACACCCTGGTGCTGGACCTCGAGGACGCGGTCGCGCCGGAGAAGAAGGCGGACGCCCGACAGGCCGTGGCCGAGGCGCTGCGCGCCGGCCTGGGCGCGGCCGAGCTGGCCGTGCGGGTGAACGCCGTGCGCACGGCCGACTTCGAGCCCGACGTCCGGGCCGTGGTCGGCGCGGGCGGGCGCACGCTGATGCTCCCCAAGGCCGAGAGCGTGGACGAGCTCCTGCGCGCGGACGCGCTGCTACGCGACCTCGAGGCGTCGGGCGCCGTGCCGGGCGGCGGGCGGGGTGCTGGCCCGGTGCGGCTCCTCCTCCTGGTGGAGAGCCCGGCGGGGGTCGTGAACGCCTCGGCGCTCGGCCGCGCCCTGCCGCGCATCGAGGCGCTGTGCTTCGGCCACGCAGACTTCTCGCTCGAGATGGGGCTTCGCGAGGCCGATGCCTCGCGCGGCATCGCCTACCACGCACGCTGCTCCCTGGTGATGGCGGCCAAGGCCTGCGGCATCGCCGCGATCGACAGCGTGTGCCTGGCGGTCAAGGACGAGCCGGCCTTCACCGCCGACGCCGAGCTGGGACGCGGGCTCGGCTTCGACGGCAAGCTCTGCATCCACCCGGTGCAGGCGGAGATCGCCAACCGGGTCCACACGCCGGGGCCGCAGGAGATCGAGCACGCGCAGCGTGTCGTCGAGGCGGCGCGGCACGCCGCGGCCGAGGGTCGGGCGGTTTTTGCACTCGACGGCAAGATGATCGATGCGCCGCTGGTCGCCCTGCAGCGCCGCGTCCTCGAGCGGGCGCGGCGCGCCGGGGCGCGGCCGGCGTAGCGCGCCGTAGCCGCTCTCCCAAGCGCGCCCGAGACCGGTTGCGCAGCGTTTCCATGAAGCGCTAGAGGTTCTCTCCGGCGCGCCGGCGGCGTTCCCCACCCATCGGCAGGAAGAGGATCATCCGAGATGCGCTTGTACGAATTCGAGGCGAAGCGGCTGCTCGCAAAGCACGGCGTCCCGATCCCCCAGGGCACGGTCGCCAAGACGTCGGCCGACGCGGAGCGGGCGGCCTCCGAGCTCGGCTGCCCGGTCGTGCTGAAGGCCCAGGTGCTCTCGGGCGCGACGGCCCCCGGCGCCGTCGCCTCGGCCGGCGACCCGGCACGGGCGCGAAAGGAGGCCGAGCGCCTCCTCGAGCTCGACGACGGCGGCCGCAAGCCGGCCGGCATCCTGGTGGAGAAGCGGCCCGCGGCCACGGCGCAATACTCGCTCGCCGTGACCTACGACGGCACGCGCAAGCTGCCGGTGGTGATGGCGAGCGACGTCGCCGGCAACATCGACCAGATCGCCGACCAGCAGCCCGAGCGCGTGGTGCGCCGCCACTTCTCGGCGCTCTTCCCGTTCTCGGACTACCTGGCCAAGGAGCTGGTCGCGGCGCTGGGCCTCGCGGGTGCCGAGCTCACGCGCATGACCGGCGTGGTCTCCCGCCTGGCGCAGCTCTTCCTGCGCTACGACCTGACCCAGGCCGACGTCTTCTCTCTGGCCCGCCTCGAGGACGGCCAGCTCCTCGTGCTCGACTGCCACATGGACGTCGAGGTGGAGGCGCGAGCCCGGCAGAAGGCCATGCTCGACGAGCTGGGCATCGCCCAGAGCGATCGCCGCCTGGTGCGCGAGCCCACGCCGTTCGAGATCGAGGCGGCGAAGATCGACGCCGAGGATCCGCGCGGCGTGGCGGGCCCGGTGGTCGAGTTCGACGGCAACATCGGCCTGGTGATCGGCGCCGGCGGTGGCTCGCTGACGCTCACCGACGCGGTACGCCGCCAGGGCGGACGGCCGGCCAACTACGCCGCGCTGGGCGGCAACCCCAGCGTGCGCAAGGCGCAGCGCCTGACCAAGCTGATCCTCTCCAAGCCCGGCGTCGAGAAGATCGCCGTCATGTCGAACGTCGTCTCGAACACCCGCGCCGACCTGGTCGCGCGCGGCGTGATCAAGGGCGTGATCGAGCTCGGCTTCGATCCCGCGGAGAAGATCGCCATCTTCCGCGTCCCGGGCGCCTGGGAGGCGGACGCGGCCAAGATCCTCGAGAAGTACCGCGTCGAGTACTGCGATCGCTCCGTCTCCATCAGCGAGGCCGCGCGACGAGCGGTCGAGAAGATCGGGCGCTGAGGGAGGGACCATGGCGGTTCTGATTCACGAGGGCTTCGAGTTCATCGTTCAGGGCATCACCGGCCGCGAGGCGCTGAACTTCACGCGCGAGTGCCTCGAGTACGGCTCCAAGATCGTCGGTGGCGTGACCCCCGGCCGCGGCGGGCGCGAGGTCTACGGCGTGCCGGTGCACGACACGGTTCGCGAGATCACCGCGCGGCGCAAGGTCGACGGCACGGTGATCACCGTCCCGGCGGCCTTCGCGCTCGATGCCGCGCTCGAGGCGATCGATGCCGGCATCCGGCTCCTGGTGATCATCACCGAGGGCATCCCGCGTCGCGACGCCTCGGCGCTCATCGAGGCGGCGAGCCTGCGCGGCGCGCGCGTGATCGGACCGAACTGCCTGGGCGTGATCGTGCCCGACGTCTGTCGCTTCGGCAGCCTGGGTGGTCCGGCGGTGGACTGCCGCAAGGCGTTCAAGCCGGGCATCGTCGGCGTGATGTCGCGCTCGGGCGGGATGACCACCGAGATCTGCAACGCGCTGTCCGCCGCCGGGCTGGGCGAGAGCACGGCGATCTCGGTCGGCGGCGATCCGGTGATCGGCTCGACCTACACCGAGCTCATGCCGCTCTTCGAGGCCGACCCGCAGACCAAGGCGGTGGTCATCTACTCCGAGCCGGGCGGGTCCTCCGAGGCCGAGCTCGCCCGCTGGGCCAAGGAGCACGCAAGCCGCTTGCCGATCGTGGCCTTCGTCGCCGGGCGCTTCATGGACGACATGCCGGGGATGAGCTTCGGCCACGCCGGGACGGTCGTCGAGAAGAAGCTCGACTCGCCCGCGGACAAGATCCGCCGCATGCGGGAGGCGGGAATCGCCGTCGCCGACGACATCGGCGACATCCCACGACTCGTGAAGGAGCGCCTCGGCGCGACACCAGGGGCAGGAGCCTGACCATGGCGATGTTCATCCGCGTCGACGTCGACCAGAGCGTCGTCCGCAAGACTCAGGGCCTGGCCAAGAAGCTCGTCGAGGTGTGTCCGGTGAACATCTTCGCTGCCGGCAGCGAGGCGGGCACCGTCGCCGTGGTCGGCGAGAACCTCGACGAGTGCACGCTGTGCGACCTCTGCACGCAGGCCTCCCCCGACGGCGTGCGCGTCGTCAAGCTGTACGAGGGCTGAGCTCCGAGGAGCGGCTGCCTTCGCAGCGGACGCCCCTGGCGCGGACGGGCCTCCCGTCTCAGCAGTCGGTCCGCGTGTGCGCGGCGGGCGGCCCCTGGGCGATCCGCCGCGACCCGGGCGGCGAGAGCTCGAGCGGCGCCGCCGTCGGCCTCGCGCAGACCACGGTCGCCACCAGTCCGCCCTGCGTTCGCCACCAGCCCGGGAAGAGCCGTCCGGTCTCGTGGCAGCGCACCGCCAGGGGGTGCCAGCGCCCGTTGCGCCCGTACTCCTTCGGCGCGTCGGGCAGCACGACCTCCACCGATCGGGTGTCGCGCCGCAGCCCCTCGCGCAGCACCTTGAGAGCGCTCTCCTTGGCGCTCCACAGGAGTGCCGCGATCCGCTCGCGCTCGGGTCCGTCGGCCGCGAGGACACGGTCGCACTCGGCGTGGGTGAAAAAGTCGGCGATCATCGCCTCGCTGCGCGGCTCGACGAGCTCGAGATCGCAGCCGATTGCGCCACAGCCGTCGCCGAGCGCGCAGAGGCCAAAGTCGGCGCGATGGCTGATGGAGAGCGACACGTCGACGGGGTGTCCCGCGACCAGGAGCTCCGGCGCGCCGTCGGCCGCCGCGCGGACCTCGATCTCGCACGCCTCGGGCCCTCCTCCGGGGAGCCCGAGCAGGACCGTCACGGCCTGCTTGGCGACCCATCGCCCCAGGCGCCAATCGCTCCGGCGCTGCTCGCGCCGCAAGCGAGCCGCAACCACGCGCTCGGGCGGGGCGAGCCATGCGTCGCCCGGGGGGACGTCGCTCGCCGGGAGGACCAGAACGAAGCCATGGCCCAGGGTGGGCTCGGTCGCGCCGCCGGGAGCACGCCCCGGCGTCGCCCGGCTCGACCGTCGCGAGCTCACGCGCCGGCCTTGCGGATGCCGCGCTCGATCGCCTCGACGAGATAGGGGCGCAGGCGGGCCGCGGGAAGGATGTGGTCCAGCGATCCCATGCGCAGCGCTCGCTCGACGCTGTGCACGTGGTCGAACTCCTCGGCCATCTCGCCGAGCTTCTCCGAGCGCACCTGGGCCGCGAGCTCGGCGAGCCGGGCACGCAGGCGAGACTTCTCCTCGGGACCGGCCGCCGCGGCCAGGGCGCGCTCGGCATCGCGCAGCCGCGCGTCCTTGCGTGTACGCGCGTCCACCTCGCGGGCGAAGACCACCGCCGCCGCCGGGGCACCACCGATCACCGAGGCGTACGCTCCCTCGAGAGCCGCCGACTCCAGGCTCTCGTTCAGCGTGCGCGAGAAGACGACGAACGCGCCGCCGTGGTAGCGGGAGATCACGCAGAAGACCATCGGCCCGCGGAAGTTGACCACCGCGCGGCCGATCTCCGCTCCGTACTCGAGCTGCAGGTTGCGCATCGACTCGGGCGAGCCGTCGAAGCCCGAGAGGTTGGCCAGCACGACCAGCGGGCGGTTGCCGCTCGCGGCGTTGATCGCGCGCGCGACCTTCTTGGAGGAGCGCGGGAAGAGGGTTCCGGCGGTCCACTGGTCGGGCCCGTCGGCGGGGACGAAGCCCAGGCGGCGCAGGGGCCGGGACTCCATGCCGATCAGGCAGACCGGGTAGCCGCCCAGATGGGCGTCCCAGATCACCGCGATCTCCGCGTCGCGCATGTCGCGCCAGCGCTCGAGCGGCTCGTGGTCGCGGTCGACGACGGCCGCCATCACGCGGCGGATGTCGAACGGCTTCTTGCGCCCGGGGTTCTTCTCGTCGCCGAACACGTCGCCGACGGTCGCGAAGCCGTCCGTCGCGCCCGGCTCGTGCTCCGAGAGGCGGACGTCCCGATCCGTCGCGTCGGTGGTCGAGGCGCGACGCGGCAGCCGCTCTCCGGGTGTGATGTAGGTGTGGTCGTAGTGGCGCATCAGGATGCGGCACGCCTGGACCAGGCTCTCGGCGTAATACTGCGCCTGGCCGTTGGGCCCCATGATCCGCTCGTACCCGCCGATCCCCTGGTTGTCCTCGGCCGAGACGCTGCCCGAGTAGTCCAGCGCCTGCTTGCCGGTCAGCACCATCGCCGAATCGGCCGTCATCACCAGGATGCCGCGGGTGTGCATGAGCATCGTCGCCTCGGCGTTCCAGTAGGGCTGGGCGCCGACGTTGATGCCCACGACGATCACGTTCACCTCGCCACCGGCCTGGGTGAACTCGATCAGACGGCGCAGGACGCGCGCGATCCAGTCCATGTTCTCCGTGCCGCTCTCCATGGAGATCTTCGCCCCGGCCGAGAGCGTGAACCACTCGAGTGGCACGCCGAGATCGCGGGCCAGATCGAGCGCCGCGAGGATGCGCCGGCACTCGGGCTCGGCCACCGAGCCCATCTCCTTGCTCGCGTCGCCGAGCAGCACGACGCGCTTCATGCCCTCGGGGTGCTTCGCCGTGAAGCTGCGGATCACGCCGACGACGACGTGCGCCGTGTTCTCGCCGTGCGGCCGCGAGACGGGTGCGAGGCGGCCGGAGTCGTCGAGGTCGTATTCCGTGAAGTCGCCGGGGGGCAGGTCGCCCGGCTGTGCGTCGCTTCCGGGCGCGAGCATCGCGACCAGCTCGTAGGGGTAGGTCAGGCCGCGGCGGCGCAGCGAGACCACCTTCTGCTCGTAGGTGCCGAGCTCGCGCAGCGGCTGCGTCGGGGGTGGCGAAAAGGTCATGCGCATCTCCCCGCCGCCTGCGTACGAGATGCGGATGACCGTGTCCTCCAGGGTGTCGGGGCTGGGCCCCAGGATGCGTGCGCGAACCGCAACCTGCTCGAGGCCCAGGCCCGCGGTGAGGGGAGCCAGGCGCCGAGCGACGTCGGTGAGCTCCTCTCGGCCGAGCAGCAGGGGCGGCCAGACGTAGAGCAGGATGCGATTCCACTGCAGCCGATCGCCCGCAGGGCGGCGGGCCTGGGCCAGCCGGATGCCCGCCAGCGCCTCGAGCAGCATGCGCTCCAGGTGGGGGAGCTGCACGATGCGGCCGGAGGGGTCGCGCACCGGGGTCACGTCGCGCACCTCGGCGATGGCGAAGAGCCGCTCGTCCTTCGGATTCGTGCGCCCGACGGCGCGAAACAGATAGACGTCTTCGGCCGACGGCAGGCGGTCGATCTCGAAGTTCGACAGCCGCCAGAGGTGCATCCGCTTGCCCATCATGGGATGCAGGCCGCGGTGCGGCGCCTCCTCGGCGTAGCCCCGATCCGTCGGCCGGTAGCTGAAGTGCAGCATCCCGCCCATGCCGTGCCCGCGGCCGGCGCCGGCCACGGCGAACACCACGCGGCGCAGTGGCCGCGGCAGGTGCGCCGCCTCGACCGCCTCCCGGAGCTCGCGGGCGAGGTCGTCGGGCTCGGGCAGGGCACCCGAGTGCCAAACGTAGAAGTCCACCAGGACGTCGTCCCCCGGTGGGACCTCTCGCAGCCGATCGCGCAGGCCGGCTAGCGCCGCAGCGACTCGGTCGAGCGCCCCACAGCTCGTGACGAGGTGGACGCGTCTGCCCTCGTGGCCGTACTGCGCGGTCACCCAGCTCTGCCCCGCGGTGCTGTACGCGACGACGTTCTCGAGCGTGCGGATGCGGTAGTACCTCCGCGTCAGCACCTCGAGCATGGTCTCGCGCATCGCCTCGGAGGCCTGCGCGAAGCGGCCCGCGATCAGACCGACCAGCGGCTGCGGGCACTCGACGAGGGCCGCGATGAGCTTCTGGCGGCGCCGAGGGGCGCGCTCGCTCGCGAGCTGCTCGAGCGCGCGCCCGGCGCGGTCGTAGACGTCGCGCCGGGCCTGCTCGAAGAGCGGCTCGTCGAAGAACCGGTATCGGACCTCGCGGGCGAGCTCCTCGACCGCGGCGAAACGGCCGTGCGCGGTCGCGATCAGGCGGTCGAGGAC
>CAZGUU010000147.1:0-12299 GCA_964529315.1 uncultured Enterobacteriaceae bacterium | reverse complement strand
AAGACGGTCGAGATCTCCGACGAGGAGATCCGCGACTCGCTGCTCGAGCCGATCAACCAGATCGTCGAGGCGGTGCGCATCGGCCTCGAGCGCTGCCCGCCCGAGCTCGCCTCGGACATCGTCGACAAGGGCATCGTCCTGGCCGGCGGCGGCGCCCTGCTGCGCAACCTCGACGTTCTGCTGCGCGAGGAGACCGGCCTGCCGATCATGCTGGCGGAGGATCCGCTGACGGCCGTCGCGGTCGGGGCAGGCAAGATCCTCGACGAGCTCGGCCTGCTCAAGGATGTCACCATCCAGTAGCGGCGGGCGCCGTCGCCCGAGCCGGGCTCGCGTGGCGCGCTAGGCGGCCATGCTCTCCCTTCTCCGCCGACACTCGGTGCTGGCCACCACCGGAGCCCTGCTGCTGGTCTCCTTGTCCCTGCTGATCGTCAACGCGCGGGGCCGCAGGCGGATCGACCCGCTCGGCGCGCTGCTCCTCGAGGCCCTGACGCCGATCGGTCGGGCGATCGGCAGCACCGCCACCGTCTTCGGTCAGACCTGGGAGGGTTACGTGAGCCTGGTCGGCGTGCGCCAGGAGAACGCCTGGCTGCGCCGGCGAGTGCGCGAGCTCGAGGCACGCCACGACCGCACGGCCGACCTCGAGAGCCAGAACGCGCGCCTGCAGGCGCTGCTCGATCTGCGCGAGAGCATGCCCGGGCAGGCGGTTGCCGCACGGGTCACCGGAGCGGACCTGGCCGGGCTGTTTCGCACCGCGACGCTCTCCAAGGGGCAGCGCGACGGCGTGGTCAAGGGCATGGCGGTGGTCGCCCCGCAGGGGGTCGTCGGCCAGGTGGTCGCGACCAGCCCGAACGCGGCCCGGGTGCTGCTCCTCGAAGACCACTCGAGCGGCGTCGACGCGATCGTGCAGCGCTCGCGCGCCCGCGGGATCGTCGAGGGCGGGTCGAGCGTCGGCTGCGTGCTGAAGTACGTCAAGCGCCGGGAGGACCTGCAGGTGGGCGATCGGGTGGTCACCTCGGGACTCGACGGGATCTTTCCCAAGGGTCTGCCCATCGGCGAGATCACCGCGCTGGTTCCGGGCGACCGCGGCCTCTTCCAGAGCGCCGAGGTCCTGCCCGCCGTCGACTTCTCCAAGCTCGAGGAGGTGCTGGTCGTCGCGGCGTCGGCCGTCGAGCTGCCGCCCGTGCCGCCGCGCGCGCCCTCGGGGGCCGATCGCCGAGCGCCCGCCCCTTGAGAGGTACGATGCGGTCCGTCGCCGTCTTCGCCGCAGCGGGCGCGATCGCGGTCGTCGTCCAGACGACCCTGCTCCACCACCTGCGCTTCCTCCCCGCGGCCCCGGACCTGACGCTGGTCCTCGCCGTCTACCTCGGCCTGCACCAGCACTCGGCCGCAGGAGCGCTTGGCGCCTTCCTGCTGGGCTACCTGCTCGACACCTTCTCCGGGACCGCCCCGGGGCTCTACTGCCTGACCATGACACTGGCCTATGGAGTGGTGTATCTGCTCTCCAGGCGGCTGTGGATGGAGAACCCGGTGTCGAACGTGGCGGCGGTGGCGCTCGGCGAGGCCCTGAAGGTGGTCGTGGTGCTCGTCTACTTCGCCGTGGCGGCGCGCGGGGTGGTCGGCTGGCTCGGCTTGCTGCGCACGCTGGGGCTCGAGGCCCTGCTCGCGCTGCTGCTCACGCCGCTGGTGTTCGCGGCGCTCGACGGCCAGCTCGCCAAGGTGCGACAGGCGAGGTCGCGTGAAGTCGACTAGCCGAGAGGCGCCCAGCGACCTGCGCTCGCGCATCGTCGTCTCCGGGATCTTCGCCACGCTGGTGCTGGGCGCGATCGCCGTGCGCCTGTGGGTCCTGCAGGTCGGCCAGGGAGAAGACTGGCTTTCCCTCTCGGAGAGCAACCGCATCCGCATCGGTCGGATCCCGCCGACCCGCGGGGTGATCTACGACCGCAGCGGCGACCCGCTGGTCGACAACCGCTCCTCGTTCGACGTGGTCGTGACACCCGAGGACGCCAAGGATCTCGAGGCGACGATCCGCCAGGTGAGCGAGTTCCTCGGCGCCGAGCCGCCGACCATGACGCAGGTGCTGGCCGCGGCCCGCCAGCGTCCCGCCTACGAGGCGACGGTCATCTACCGCGACGTAGATTTCGACAAGGTCGTGGTGCCCCTGGAGACGCACCGCCTGGAGTGGCCCGGGGTGAGCCTGGAGATCGGCCCGCTGCGCACCTACCCGTACGGGCCGGTGGCATCCCACCTCCTGGGATACGTCGGCGAGGTCTCCGGCGCCGAGCTCGCCAAGCAGCACGACTACCGCATGGGCGACCTGATCGGAAAGTTCGGCGCCGAGCGAGCCTTCGAGTCCGTGCTGCGCGGCACGCCGGGTGGCCAGCAGATCGAGGTCGACGCGCTGGGGCGCAAGCTGCGCGTCCTCTCGCGCACCTCGGAGACGCAGGGATCGAGCCTGGTGCTCACCCTGGACCGGCGCCTGCAGCAATTCGCCGAGCAGCTCCTGGAAGGCCAGGAGGGGTCCATCGTCGTGCTCGACCCGAACGACGGCGGCGTCCTGGCGATGGCGAGCAACCCGGCGTTCGATCCCAACCTCTTCGCGCGCGGCATCTCGCGCCAGGACTGGCGCCGCCTGGTCACGGACAAGGCCAAGCCGCTCAACAACCGCGCGGTCCAGGGGCAGTACCCGCCCGGCTCGACGTTCAAGATCGTCACCGCCGCCGCGGCGCTCGAGACCGGCGTGATCAACCCGTTCACGCGCATCTTCTGCCCTGGGCACTACCCGTTCGCCGGGCGTAACTTCCGCTGCTGGAAGAAGGGCGGCCACGGCGCGGTCGACCTGCACGAGGCGATCGTCCAATCGTGCGACGTCTACTTCTACCAGGTCGCGCAGCGCCTGGGCGTCGACACGATCGCCGAGTACGCACGCCGCCTCGGCCTGGGCGCGCCGACCGGCATCCCCGTCGAGCACGAGAAGGCTGGGCTCATCCCCAGCACCGAGTGGAAGCGCCGCGCGCGGGGCGAGCCCTGGTTCGCCGGTGAGACACTCTCGGTCGGCATCGGCCAGGGCTACGTCCTGGCCACGCCGCTGCAGATGGCCAACCTGATCGCCACGGTGGCCAACGGAGGCACCATCTACCGCCCGCACTACGTGAGGCGGGTCGAGCCCCCCTCGGGAGCCCCTGGCCAGGACATCGCCCCGGAGGTCCTCGGGCAAGCCGCGCTGCGCAAGACCACGCTCCACCAGCTGCGCGATGCGCTGCGCGACGTGGTCGGCTCGCCGACCGGCACGGGTAAGAAGGCTCGGCTGCCGGGCATCGAGGTGGGCGGCAAGACCGGCACCTCGCAGACCGTCGGCATGGGACGCGACCGCGTCAAGAGCCACCAGCTGCGCAAGGAGCAGCGCGACCACGCCTGGTTCGTCGCCTTCGCGCCGGTCGAGCAGCCGGAGATCGCGATCGCGGTGCTGGTCGAGCACGCCTCGGGCGGCGGGGGTGCGGTCGCGGCTCCGATCGCGCACGACGTCGCGGACTTCTACTTCGCCCTGACCCGCGGCCGCGACTACCAGACGGCATCGCTCGCCACGCCGCCGGCGGACTCGGTGGCGAGCCTGGCAGCGCCGACGAAGGCCGAGGCCGCTTCCGTGGCCATCCCCGCCGACCTGCGCGACGAGGCGGAGCGGCTCGGCCTCGACCGCAGAGGATGACGACGATGCGAGCCGTCCGCGAGGTGTCGCCATGCGCCTGATGGTCGATCGGCGCCTGCTCTACAACTTCGACGTGCTGCTCGTGGCGACCACGCTGGCGATCGTCGCGATCGGCGTGGTCACCGTCTACAGCGCGACCTTCGACCCGACCCACCCCGGAGCACACCCCCTCGCCTGGCGACAAGCGCTCTGGGGAACCGCCGGGCTGGTCGCCGCGCTTCTCGCCGCGAGCTTCGACTACCGCAAGCTCGAGCGCTGGGCCTATGTGGGCTACGCCGCGGGCCTCTGCCTGCTCGTGGCGGTTCCGCTGGTCGGCTCGGTGAGCAACGGCTCGCGGCGCTGGCTCGGCGTCGGCCCCTTCTCCGTGCAGCCCTCCGAGCTCATGAAGCTGGCGCTGATCGTCGTCCTGGCGCGCTACTTCCACGGCCACCAGCGGCCGGGCGGGGCCAGGCTGCGCGACCTGGCCGTTCCAGCGGCGCTGGCCCTGGCGCCCGTCCTGCTGATCCTGGCGCAGCCGGACCTCGGCACCGCGGGCGTCTTCGTCTTCGTCTTCGCGAGCGTGGTTCTGGTGGCGGGCATCAGCACCCGAACCCAGATGCTACTCCTCGCGCTCGCCCTGTCGGTCGTGCCCGCCTTCCCGGTGCTCAAGGCGCATCTCAAGCCCTACCAGCTGCGACGCATCGAGACCTTCGTGAATCCCGAGCTGGATCCACTCGGCGCGGGCTACCATGTGATCCAGTCGAAGATCGCCATCGGCTCGGGTGGGCTCTCGGGCAAGGGCTTCCTGAACGGCACCCAGAACCAGCTCGACTTCCTCCCCGAGCAGCACACCGACTTCATCTTCTCGGTGTTCTCCGAGGAGCGGGGCTTCGCCGGCGCGAGCCTGCTGATCGTCCTCTACTCGATGCTGATGATCCGCGGGCTGGTGGTCGTGGGCCGCGCCAAGGACCGCTTCGGCGCCCTGCTCGCCTTCGGGGTGCTGGCCAACGTCTTCTGGCAGGCGGGGATCAACCTCGGCATGACCACCGGCCTCTTGCCCGTGGTCGGCATCACGCTGCCGTTCTTCAGCTACGGCGGATCCTCGCTGGTCACCTTGATGGCCGGGCTGGGTCTGGTGATCAACGTGGGGATGCGGCGCTTCACGTTCTGATCGCGAGAGGGGATCGCCTCCGGTCGCGCGACACCAGCGGGTGACGACGCCGCCGTGACGCCGAGTGCGGGCCCCAGAGCCCCGCGGCCGTCGCCAGGGCGAGGCCCAGCGTCAGACGATCTCGCTGAGCGCCTTGTCGAGGCGCGCCTTGGGTACCGCGCCCACGATCTGCTCGGCGACCTGCCCGTTCTTGATGACCAGCAGGTTGGGGATGCCGCGCACGCCGTAGCGCGCCGGCGTCTGCGGGTTGTCGTCGACGTTCAGCTTCACGACCTTGAGCTTGCCGGCGTGCTCCCGAGCCAGCTCCTCGACGATCGGCGCGATCGCCCGGCAGGGCCCGCACCAGGGTGCCCAGAAGTCGATCAGAACCGGTGTCGCGGACTGCAACACCTCCTGATCGAAGTTGGCGTCGGTCACTTCCTGGATCGCTGACATCGCTTGCTCCTCGTGGTCGAAATGCTCGGGGGACGTTAGCAGGGCAGCAAGGACCGTTCCATCGATCCTGGGCGGGAGTCGCCGTCTGGACCCTCCGCCCGGGCGGGGCGCCGCTCGGTCTTTCCCATCCACCTCGACCGCGATACGAGCGTGGGATCATGCCGACTCGAGAGCCCTGTTGCGGCGATGCTCGACGGAGCACGCCCAGGCCCACCCCCGCGGTGACGGCGACCCTCGCCGGCCTGCTCGCCCTGGCGGCGGCCCTGCGCGCGGCGGCCGCTCCCCCCACGGTCCCGCCGGACGACGCACGCGTCGTCGAGGTGTCCCCGCAGGGCACCGTCAAGCAAGTGCACCAGGTCACCGTGCGCTTCTCGAGGGCGATGGTCGCGCTCGGCGATCCGCGCGCCGCAAGCGACCCGGTGACCCTGGAGTGTGGCCCGGCAGCCGTCGCGGACGCGGCCACGGGCCGCTGGCTCGACAGCCGGACCTTCGTCCTCGACCTGGCGCGCCCGCTGGGCGGTGGCGTGCGCTGCTCGGTCGCGCTGCGCGCGGGGCTGGTCGACCTGGCCGGCCACCCGATCGGCGGCGAGCAGCGCTTCGCGTTCTCCACCGGCGGGCCCTCGATCCTCACGTCTCGTCCCTCCGACGGCTCGGAGATCGCCGAGGACCAGGCCTTCGTGCTGGCGCTCGATGCCGAAGCGACTGCGGCCTCCGTCGAAGGGCACGCCTACTTCGCAGCCGACGGCGTGGCCGAACGCATCCCGGTCACCATCGCCAGCCCCGAGATCCGAGCCGCGATCCTGGCCACCGACCCCGACTGGAGGCCCGAGGGCTCGATCCTCGTCCTACAGGCCCGCCAGCGCTTCCCCGCCGACGCCGGCGTGCGCTTGGTCTGGGGCCGGGGCGTCGAGAGCACGAGCGGAATCGCCACCGATCAGGATCAGACGCTCGAGTACAGGACGCGGCCGGCGTTCCGCGCCGAGATCCGTTGCGAGCGCGAGAATCCGCGTGCCGGCTGCGTGCCCCTCGCACCGATCGTGCTGCGCTTCACGGCGCCGGTCGCGGCCGACGCTGCGGCGCGGGTCGCGCTCGTCGCGCCCGACGGGACGCGCTTTGCGCAGCAGCCACCCGACACGCCCGATCCGCAGGTGACCCGGGCGACCTTTCCGGGCCCGTTCCCCGCATCCTCGACGCTGCACTTCGAGGTGCCCGCGGACCTGCGCGACGACTCCGGGCGCCCGCTCGCCAACGCAGGCGAGATGCGCTCGCTGCCGGTTGCGGTCGATCCCGTGCCTCCGTTGGCCAAGCTCGCGGCGCGCTTCGGGATCGTCGAGGCCAAGGCCGACCCGGCGCTGCCTGTGACCATCCGTGGCCTGGAGCCGAAGGTCGCAACGCGCCTGCTCGAGCTGGCGCACATGCCAGCCGATCCGCCGTCGGCCGGCAGCAAGCCGGCGGCTCGTGGCACGGTCGTGCGCCTGGCCAGCGATCGCCCGGCGGACCTGATCCCCTGGCTGCGGCGCGTCGCGGGTGCGCGCCGCGACCGCTCGGTGTTCGCGGGGACCGGCGTGCAGCACGACCTGCGATCGTTCGACCTGCCGCAGCCGCTCGGGCCCGAGATGCAGGTGGTGGGCATCCCGTTCGAGCGGCCGGGTGTCTACGTCGTCGAGCTCGCCAGCCGCAGGCTCGGGCAGGTGCTGCTCGACGCCGACGCGCCGATGTACGTTCCCGGAGCGGCCCTGGTCACCGACCTCGCCGTGCACTTCGAGTGGGGTCGCGAGCGCTCGCTGGTCTGGGTGACGACGCTCGAGAAGGCGCGTCCCGTCGCGGACGCCCAGGTCGCCGTGCACGACTGCGCCGGCAAGGTGCTCTGGCAGGGCCGCACCGACGCAAGCGGGCTCGCGTGGATCGCCTCGCTGCCCACCGACCTGGAGCTCCCCACCTGCCGCGCCCCGGAGAGCGAAGGCGGGCCGGATCCGTACGGCAACGACACCGAATCGCAGGGGCTCTCGGGGCTCGGCTCGGGGCTGCTCGTCACCGCCCGCCTGGGCGACGACCTGAGCTTCGTCCACTCGAGCTGGAACGACGGCATCGAGCCGTTCCGCTTCAACCTGCCGGGCGACTCCTACCAGCGGCCGTACGCCGCGCACACGGTCCTCGCCCGAGCGCTGCTGCGCGCCGGCGACACGGCGTACATGAAGCACGTGTTCCGCGCCGAGACGCTGGCCGGCTTCGCCCTGGCCACGCCCGAGCAGCGCCCGTCCCGCCTGCTGATCCGCCACGTCGGCAGCGGCGCGGAGGTCGAGCTCCCCCTGGAGTGGGCCGACGACGGCAGCGCCGAGACCGCGTGGCCGGTGCCGCGCGAGGCGAAGCTCGGGCGCTACGAGGTGGTGCTGGCGCGCCCCGGCTCCGGCGAGGATGGCGACGAGGGCGAAGGCTCGCCCGCAGCGGGCGCGACCGGCGCCGCTGCGCGCCCCACGCCCACGCCGGCGCCGCCCTACCTCCACATGGGCCGCACCGAGAGCTTCCCCCGGCAGTGGGTCGCGGGCGAGTTTCGCGTCGAGGAGTTCCGCGTGCCGCTGCTGCGCACCGCCGTCAAGCTCCCGGCGGGGCCGCAGGTCGCGCCGCGCGAGCTGCCGGTCGACCTGGCGGTGAGCTACCTGGCCGGGGGCGGTGCGAGCGGGCTGCCGGTCACGGTGCGCAGCCGGCTGCTCCCGGTCGAGGTCGAGCCACCACCCGAGCTCGAGGGGTTCCGCTTCGCCAACGGCGCCGTCGAGACCGGCATCACGCGCCGCGGGCCGGGCGAGGGCGAAGCGGATCAGCCCGACGCGGCGACCGACGCGAGCGGGCCCGGCACCCGCGCGGTCCTGCGACGCGAGGAGCTGCGGCTCGACGCCGCCGGGACCGCGCGCGCGACGATCGCCGGCCTGCCCGCGCCGAAGCGGCCCGAGAAGCTGCTCGTCGAGGTCGAGCTGCGCGATCCCAACGGCGAGGCGCAGACCGCTTCGGCCAAGGCGATCCTCTGGCCCGCGGCGCGCCTGGTCGGCCTGAAAGCGGACTTCCGCAGGGACGAGAAGCGGCGCATCACGGCCGACGTCGCGGTCATCGACGTGCAGCGCAAGCCCGTCGCGGGCGTGGCGGTGGTCGTCGAGGCCTTCGAGCGGCTCGTCTACACCAACCGCCAGCGAGTGGCCGGCGGCTTCTATGCCTACCAGGACGTCGAGGAGATCAGGCGCCTGAAGACGCTCTGCCGCGGACGGACCGGTGGCAACGGGCTGCTGAGCTGCCGGCGGCGCGCTCCGGCCGACGGCGATCTGCTCGTGCAGGCGCGCATCGTCGACGACCTGGGCCGGGCGAGCGCCGCGCACGCCGACGTCTGGGTTCCCGGCCCGCGGGATGCGTGGTTCCGCATGGCCGACAGCGACCGGATGGACGTCGTGCCGGAGAAGCGGCGCTACCAGGCCGGGGAGACGGCGCGCCTCCAGGTGCGCATGCCGTTTCGTCGCGCCACGGCACTGGTCACCACCGGGCGCGAGGGCGTGCTCGAGGCGCGCGTCGTCGAGCTCTCGGGCAAGGATCCGAGCGTCGAGGTGCCGGTCGGGGCGTCGTTTGCGCCGAACATGTTCGTGCAGGTGCTGGCGGTGCGCGGCCGCGTCGGCGGCATCCAGCCCACGGCGCTCGTCGACCTGGGCAAGCCGGCCTTCAAGGTGGGCATCGCCGAGCTCGAGGTCGGCTGGAAGCCGCACCAGCTCGAGGTGGCCGTGACGCCTGAGCGGGAGGTCTACGCGACCCGCGACCGGGCGCGCGTCGAGATCGCGGTGCGACCCGCGTCGAGCGGTCCTCTCCCCGAGGGTGCGACCGCCGCCGTCTTCGCGGTCGACGAGGGGCTGCTCGAGCTGCTGCCCAACCCGAGCGTCGAGCTCCTGCGGGCGATGATGGGCCGGCGCGGCTACGCCGTGGAGACCTCGACGGCGCAGATGCAGGTGGTCGGCAAGCGCCACTTCGGCAAGAAGGCGCTCGCGCCGGGCGGCGGTGGCGGCCGGCAGGTGACGCGCGAGCTCTTCGACACGCTGCTGCTGTGGAGCGCGCGTGTACCGCTCGACGCGGCCGGCCACGCGACCGTCGAGGTCCCGCTCAACGATTCGCTGACCAGCTTCCGCATCGTCGCCGTGGCCACCGCCGGGACCGGCCTGTTCGGCACGGGCGAGGCGACCATCCGCGCGACGCAGGATCTGATGCTTCTCTCCGGGCTGCCGCCGCTGGTGCGCAGCGGCGACCGCTTCCGTGCCGCCGTGACCGTGCGCAACACGACGGCCGGCCCGCTCGAGGTCGCGGTGTCGGGCCGCGCCGCGGGGCTCTCCCCGCCGGATCTGCCGGCGCAGGACGTCCGGCTCGCGGCCGGCGAGGCGCGGGTCGTCGACTGGGAGGTCGCCGTCCCGGCCGGCGTGGATCGCATCGCCTACCAGATCGAGGCGGCGGCACGCGGCGGACCGCGCGATCGCCTCGCGGTCGAGCAGCGCGTCGTGCCGGCGGTGCCGGTGCGCACCCTGCAGGCCACGCTCACGCAGTGGTCCGGCCCGGATGCGATCGTCGAGAAGCTCGCCCGACCCGCGGGCGCGCTGCCCGACCTGGGCGGCGTCGAGGTGGGGCTGGCGCCCAGCCTGGCCGGGGGCCTCGCCGCGGTCCGCGATTGGATGCGCGCCTACCCGTACGACTGCCTCGAGCAGCGCGTGTCGCGCGCCGTCGCGCTGGGCGACCCCGCGGCCTGGGCCGAGGTCGCGAGCCTGCTGCCGTCGTACCAGGACGGCGACGGGCTGCTGAAGTTCTTCCCCTCGATGCCCTGGGGCAGCGAGTCGCTCACCGCCTACGTCCTCTCGCTGGCGCACGCGGCGTCGCTCGCCCTGCCCACCGCGGCCGAGGAGTCGATGCAGCGTGGATTGCGCAGCTTCGTCGACGGCTCGCTGGCGCGGCGCACGGCCGGGCTCGCGCCCGACCTGCCGCTGCGCAAGCTCGCCGCGATCGCCGCCCTGGCCGGCGCCGGCGCGGACGACCCGCAGCTCCTCTCGGGGATCACCATCGAGCCCGAACTCTGGCCGACCTCCGCCGTGCTCGACTGGTGGAGCATCGCCCTGCGCATGTCCTCCCTGCCCGATCGGACCGAGCGACGCGGCGACGCCGAGCGCATCCTTCGCGCCCGGCTGAACCTCGAGGGAACCCTGCTCGCCTTCACGACGCAGGCCGGCGTGCAAGGCGCCGGCAACCCGTTCGGCGGCGAGGACGCCGATGCGCTGCGCCTGGTGCTGCTGGCCCTCGAGAGCGGCGCGTGGCGCGACCTGCAGCCACGGCTCATGCGCGGCGCGCTGGCCCGCCAGCGGGCTGGCCGCTGGGACACCACGGTCGCCAACGCCTGGGGCGCCGTCGCGACGACGCGCTTCGCACGCACGTTCGAGAGCGGGCCGGTCACCGGCGAGACCGTGGCCACGCTCGCAGGCCAGCGCCAGGCGCTCGACTGGGGACACGACCCGCAGGGCGGCCGGCTCGACTTCTCCTGGCCACCCGACCCGGCCGATCTCGCCGTACTCCACCACGGCACGGGCCGTCCCTGGCTCACCATTCGCTCGCGCGCCGCACTCCCGCTCGCCGCGCCGCTGGCCAACGGCTACCGCATCCGGCGGAGCACGACCCCGATCGAGCAGCGCGTGCCGGGGCGCTGGAGCGTCGGCGACACGATGCGCCTGCGGCTCGAGATCGACGCCGCGGCGGATCTCGCCTGGGTCGTGGTCGACGATCCGGTGCCCGCCGGCGCCTCCTACCTGGCGCGCGGCTTCGCCACGGATTCGGCGATCGCCGCGGCCAACGCCACGGGAAACGACGCGGGCAGCGCGCGGGGCGGCGCCTCGAGCGATGCTCGCGCCGTGGCGCCGAGCGTCGCTCCCACTCATGAGGAGCGTTCGTTCGAGGCCTACCGCGCCTATTTCGAGCGTGTGCCGGCGGGCCGCTTCGCCGTCGAGTACGCGATTCGCCTGAACCAGGCGGGCACGCTCCAGCTCGGGCCGACGCACGTCGAGGCGCTCTACGCGCCCGAGGTGATGGGCGAGGTGCCCAACGGCGCGATCGAGGTCGGCGGGTGACGTTCGGCGTGAGCCGGCGGCGCCCGAGGTCCGCGGGGCAGCGGAGCCCCTCGGACGGCCGGGGAGCCGGGCAAGGCCCGGATCCGCACCGGCTGGCGAGACGCCTGGGCGGGCGCGCTGCCCGCGCGCTCGCCTGGCTCGGCCTGGCGGCCTGCCTCGCGGGCGGGCTCGCCGTCACGGCGGGACTCGCACCCTTCGGGCTCACGCACATCGTGGCAGCGCGATGGCGGGTCCCCACCCCGGTGGAGGTGCGCGCCGCGATACCCCCCTCCGACGTCCAGCTCGTCGATCGCCACGGCGAGGTGGTGCACGAGCTACGCGTCGACCACAGCCGCCGGCGCCTGGCATGGACGCCGCTCGAGTCGATCGCACCGGAGCTGGCTCGCGCGGTGATCGCCTCCGAGGACCGGCGCTTCTTGCGCCACGGCGGGGTCGA
Source organism: uncultured Enterobacteriaceae bacterium (assembly GCA_964529315.1). GTDB lineage: Bacteria > Desulfobacterota > Binatia > UBA12015 > UBA12015 > CAZGUU01. The sequence goes on along the minus strand of CAZGUU010000147.1, from coordinate 447 downwards.
CGTCCTGGCGCTGGGCGCGAGCGCGTTGGGCTGGCTCGGCGGTGCTCCACCACGCGGTGCGAGCACGATCACCATGCAGCTCGCGGGCATCCTCCAAGCGGCCTTCGACGGTCGCGGCGCCGCAGGCCGCCGCGCCGGCCGGCGCGGCGCGCTCGACAAGTGGCACCAGGTGCGCGCCGCGTGGGCGATCGAGCGATCGTGGACCAAGGCCGAGATCCTCGAGGCCTACCTGAACCTGGTCGCGTTTCGCGGCGAGATCGAGGGCGTCGCGGCCGCCGCGCACCTGCTCTTCGGCAAGGCCCCGCACGCGCTGGACTCGGCGCAGGCGATCGTGCTCGCGGCGCTGATCCGCGGGCCTGGTGCCTCGCGGGCCGTGCTCGAGCGGCGCGCCACCGCCCTCGCCCGCCACCTCGCCCCACGGCTCGGCGCCGGCGCCCACCGCGACTC
>CAZGUU010000146.1:0-12315 GCA_964529315.1 uncultured Enterobacteriaceae bacterium | reverse complement strand
TTGCGACGCAGTGCGTCGGCCAGGGCTGGCTCGCTTCCACCGGCCCGTGGTTACGGCGCGAGCGGATTCGCCATCGCCTCGGCCCGGGTGGTCGCGCGGAGCCTGCTCGGGGCGTAGAGCTTGCTACGCCGAGCGTCGGAGGATACGGGGTTCACCTTGCGCGTCGTCAGGATGAAGCGAACCGCTCACATTGCGACGATCCTTGCGGTCGTTCTGGCCCTCGGCCTCGGGATCTCCCCGGGCTTCGCACTGTGCAGCGGTCCGGGGGGCCACCTCGCAATCGAGCTCGTGCACGCGACCTGCTGTCGTGCAGGGAGCGAGGCTCGGTCGATCCATGCGCCGTCGGGCTGTGCCGGCGGCGCGTGTCGGGACACGCCGCTCGACGGCAACCCCTTTCTTCTGCGGTCCAACTCCGATAAGGGCCAGACCCGTACGGCGCCAGCAGCGGTCGCGCTGCTGCCTGCGGCACTCGGCCAATCGGCTCGGGTCAGCGTGGCCCGTCCGTCGCGAATCGGACCGGTTTTCCCGCCGCCGCCCCGCCAGCAGCGCACGACGATCCTCGTCTGCTGAGACTCCTGCCCTCGACGCACGCCGGCTCGGCGGCGCCAAGTCGATGAGCCACCTCGTCGCCGACTGAGCCGCAAGCGGGCTCGCCAGCGGTGACGAGAGCAGCCGGCACTGCGTGCGGCCAATGACCACACGTACGCCGGTCGTTCGAAGGCAGGAGGAACATGATCCGCTCAGCGAAGCGAGAGCTTTCTCGGTTTTCCCCAGGCAGCTTGGCGTGGCTCGCGGCACTGCTCGCGATCTGCGCTCCGGCCTCGCGCGGCAGCGCGGCGGAGCCGCTCACGCTCGATCGTGCGCTCGAGATCGCGCGCCAGCGCAACCCGGATCTTCTCGCGGCCCGGCTGGAGCTCGAGATCGCCCGCGGGCCGCTCGTCAAGGCCGAGTCTTTGAGCCAGTTCAATCCCGAGCTCAGCGGCGACGGTGCGCGGCGCAGCCTGGGTGCGGGCGGATCGGGCGTCGACTACGGCGTGGCGCTGTCACAAGAACTGGAGGTGGCGGGTGGCCAGACCCGCCGGGCCGGTGTTAAGCTCGCCCGAGAGCCTACCGAAGATCCGAAGAGGCCGATAAACGAGAGAACCTACGCGTGAAGCCCGTTCGTCACATTCTGGTCTACGTCTGTGTGCTGATCCAGGTCTTCATGAGCCTGGGTGCGCCTTCCGCTGCGGTTCTCTGCGTAGCCAGGGATCATGTCGCGGTCGAGACGGCATCTGAGCGGGCTCGTTGTAGCGAGCACGCGGCTCCTAGCGACGTAGAGGGGCGAAACCTCCGCTCTGCCGACCACACCGACACCCCGCTCTTCGCTCCCTGCGATTCCACGCTAGGCGAGCGAGCGGTTCGTGTTCTTGTTCAGCCTACAGCGCTTCTCACGTTCTTCCTTCCCGCCCCTGAGGCGCCCCGATGCCCATCGCGTCCGCCGCTAGGCGTATCAGCGCGCCTTCGCGACCCCACGCTCGAGGCGCTCTCGAGCGTCATCCTACTCGTTTGAGTCGCGTCACCCGGCGAGCGCTCGCCTGCGCGAGCCGCTCGTCCTGATCCCGGGCACGTGCGCCTAAGAGGCGTGCGGCGTCTCGAACACTCCCCCGTGTTTCTTGGTGACGCGATGACTATTACCATCTTTTATGTTTGCAAGCAGTATCTCCGGCCCTTCGGGACTGTGGAGCGGCCGAGGGGCTGGCACGTGAGGCGGGCCAGGTATCTCGTCGTCGTTGCGGTGTGCGCGGTGCTCGTCGGCGCTCGTGCCGAGGCGCTTGCGGATCACAGCGACCGCAGCTTTGACGGCGGGCCGCCGGGAGGCACGCCGGCGTTCGTGCCGCCAAGCGGCCAGATCACCCTTCAGCAGGCGTTGGCCGCTGCTCTCTTGGGGAACCCTTCGCTCCCGAGCTCACAGCTCGAACTCCGTGCCCGCGAAGCGGAAGTCCTCCAAGCCGGCCTTCTTCCCAACCCGAGCCTCACTACGGAGGTCGAGGATTTCGGGGGCTCCGGCTCCAGAGAGTCGTTCAACGCGAGTCAGACGACCGTTTCCCTGTCACAACTGATCGAGCTCGGCGGAAAGCGCGCACGTCGTGTGCGGCTTGCTCAAGCCGAGCAGGATCTCTCGCGCTGGGACTACGAGACGAGGCGCATCGAAGTTCTCACTGCGATGGCCAAAGCGTTCTTCGAGACGCTTGCGGCGCAAGAGCGACTCGCGCTTGCCGATGAGCTGCTGCGTGTCGCGGACGAGTCGGTCAAGAGCGTCTCGCAAACGGTCAATACCGGAGCAGTGTCGCCGATCGAGGAGGACCGTGCGCGGGTGGCGCTCTCGCAAGGGAAGATTGAGCGCGATAGCCGCTTGCGTGCACTCGAGCAGGCGAAGCTGGCCCTCGCCCAGAGCTGGGGCAGCACCGAGGTGACCTTTAGCTCCGTGCGCGGCGATTTTCCGACGCTCGCTTCGCCGCCACGGTTAGACCAACTACTGTCACGAATCGAGGCCAATCCGGATCTTGCCCGCTGGACCAGTGAGCTCGAGGCCAGACGTGCAGCCGTTGCCCTAGCCAAGGCTCAGGCTGTGCCCGATCTCACGCTGTCGGCCGGTGGCAGGTACTATCAGGACGAGCAAGACGGGGGGGTGGTCGCACTCTTCTCCCTGCCGCTTCCGTTATTCAACCGCAATCAAGGAGCGATCCTCGCTGCTGAACGACGGCTCTCGCGTGCCCGTTCAGAGAAGCGCGCCGCAGAAGTCACCGTCACAAGCTTGGTCTCAAGGGCCTACGAGGCGCTTCTCACTGCCTACCAAAGGGCGCTCGAGCTTCGAGATACCGCGCTCCCGCAAGCGCGTGCTGTCTTTGATGGCACCCGCTCCGGATACGCGCGCGGTCTGTTTCGCTATTTAGAGGTGCTTGACGCCCAGCGCACGCTCTTTGATCTGCGCGCCGACTACGTCACCGCACTGGCCGACTACCACCAGGCACGGGTCGATGTGGCGCGCCTGTTGGGAGAAGAACCAACGGAGACTCACTCGTCAGGAGAGGTCCAATGAACATGTACCCTCACAGCTTCCCGCGTCGTCTTGCTCCTCTCCTTCTCGTGGTTGCGCTTGCTCTGGCCTCGGCGTGCCGGGCCGGTGAGTCCGCGCGCGAACCTCACGCACCGGACGAGCATGGTCACGGAGAAGAGGGCGCGCATGGAAGTGAGCACGAGCATGCCGCAGACACTGTCCGCCTGAGCGCTGCACAGATGCGGGAGTTCAACATCAAGCTTGAGGCTGCGGGTCCCGGCACGGTCGATGCCTTCGTGGAGCTTCCGGGAGAGGTGCGCCCAAACGGCGACAGACTCGCTCACATCGTGCCGCGCTTTCCGGGAATCGTCCGCGAGGTGAGAAAGTCGATCGGCGCGTCTGTGCGAGCCGGGGAGGTGCTGGCCGTAGTCGAGTCGAACGAGAGCCTCGCTCCGTATCAGCTTACGACGGCCATCGACGGCACGGTACTAGAGAAGCATCTCACGCGCGGCGAGGCCATCGACCGCGACAAGGGAGCGTTTCTCGTAGCCGACCTGAGAAACGTCTGGGTAGATCTGGCAGTCTACCAGAAAGACCTCTCTCACATCGCCGTCGGGCAGCGTGTGCGGATCTCGGCCGGGGAGGAAGGGCCCGAGGCCGAAGGGACGATCGCTTACATAACGCCCACCGTTGATCCTCCGACGAGAACGACGACTGCGCGAGTCGTGCTCGACAACGCAGACGGCAAGTGGCGCCCCGGCATGTTCGTCACGGCGCGTGTGCTTGAGCCCGCGCAAGCGGCACTCGTGGTGCCGCTCTCGGCGGTGCAGATGCACGAAGGTCGGCCGGTGGTCTTCCTGCAGGGTGACGAAGGGCTTGTTCCACGCGAGCTGGCGCTTGGAAAGCGCGGGGAGACCAACGTGGAGGTCCTCGCCGGGCTTGAGGCGGGAGAGCGCTTCGTGGCGGAAAATTCGTTTCTCATCAAGGCCGAGCTCGGAAAGGGCGAGGCCGAGCACGAGCACTGAGGAGCAGGTCCATGCTCGAACGGATCCTCCGCTTTTCCATCGTTCATCGCGGGCTCGTGGCGCTTGCCACTGCCGCCGTTGCGCTGGTGGGCGTCTCGTCGCTCCTTCGCCTGCCCATCGACGCGGTGCCGGACATCACCAATCGCCAGGTGCAGATCAACACCGTTCTGCCCTCTCTCTCGCCAATCGAGATCGAGAAACAGGTGACCTTTCCGCTCGAGGTGGCCCTCTCCGGAATCCCGGGGCTTGCATCCACGCGCTCGCTGTCGCGAAACGGCTTCTCCCAGGTGACCGCCGTCTTTGATGACGACGTGGACATCTACTTCGCGCGCCAGCAGGTCTCCGAGCGACTGCTTCAGGCGCGCGAGAGCCTCCCGCCGGAGGCCGAGCCAACGATGGGCCCCATCTCAACCGGACTCGGCGAGGTCTACATGTGGACGGTTGAGTTCGAGCATCCCGACGGCGTCGGGGCGACGGTCAAAGCCGGTGAGCCGGGCTGGCAGAGAGACGGCAGTTACCTCACGCCCGAGGGTGAGCGGCTCACGACACCGCTCGAGCGTGCGGCGTACTTGCGCACGGTTCAAGATTGGCTGATCCGCCCCCAACTCAAGACCGTTCCCGGTGTGGCCGGTGTTGATGCCATCGGGGGCTACGTCAAGCAGTACCACGTACGTCCCGACCCGCGGAAGCTCGTGGCGCACGGTCTAACCTTCGGCGACCTGCTCGAGGCCCTCGAGAGGAACAACGTCAGCACGGGCGCCGGCTACATCGAGCACAACGGCGAGCAGTACCAGGTTCGAGCGGCCGGGCGAATCGAGCGGCCGGAACAGATCTCCTCCATCGTGATTGGCGAGCGCTTCGCCACGCCGATCTACGTGCGCGACGTTGCCTCCGTGGCCATCGGCCCGGAGCTTCGCACCGGGAGCGCAAGCGAGAACGGAACCGAGGTCGTGGTCGGGACGGCGCTCATGCTCATCGGGGCGAATAGCCGGACCGTCTCAGCCGCGGTGCATGAGAAGATGGAGGCCATCAACAAGACGCTGCCCCCGGGTATTCGCGCCAAGACCGTCTTGAACCGCACGCAGCTCGTCGATGCGACGATTCGCACGGTCGAAAGGAACCTCCTTGAGGGCGCGATCCTCGTCATCGTCGTTCTCTTTCTGCTCCTCGGGAACTTTCGCGCGGCGCTCATCACGGCCCTGGCCATTCCGCTCTCGATGCTGCTCACCGCGGTCGGCATGGTGCAGACGAAAACGAGCGGAAACCTGATGAGCCTGGGCGCCATCGACTTTGGGCTCATCGTCGACGGGGCGGTGATCATCGTCGAAAACTGTCTGCGACTCTTGGCCGAGAAGCAACACGAGCTAGGGCGCACACTGACCACCCGGGAGCGCCTCCAGGTCGTTCTCCATGCCTCTACCCAGGTGCGGAGCGCGACCGCGTTCGGCGAGGCGATCATCATCATCGTTTACGTGCCGATCCTGTTTCTGACCGGCGTCGAGGGCAAGATGTTTCAGCCAATGGCGATGACGGTCATCTTCGCCCTCTCCGCGGCCTTTGTGCTCTCGTTGACGTTCATTCCGGCGATGGTCGCACTCGTCATTCGGGGCCGGGTCGAGGAACGAGAGAACGTCTTCATCCGCTACGCCAAGCGCGCCTACGAGCCCGCCCTTCGGGCCGCCGTCCGCCTTCGCACGCTGACAGTGAGCATCGCCGTGCTGATCTTTGCGGGCTCACTCGTGCTCTTCTCTCGGCTCGGCCAAGAGTTCGTACCGACGCTGTCCGAGCTCGACTTTGCCGTCCAAGCGATTCGTATTCCGAGCACGGGCCTTTCGCAGTCCTCGGAGATGCAGTTTGCCGTGGAGCGTACCATCAAGGAGCTGCCCGAGGTGGCGTTCGTCTTCTCTAAGACCGGTACGGCCGAGATCGCCGCCGACCCGATGCCGCCGAACATCTCCGACACGTTCGTCATCCTTAAGCCTCGTGCGGAGTGGCCGACTCCGGGCGAGACCAAGGACGATGTGCGACGGCGCATCGAAGAAGCTGTCGGAAGGCTGATCGGCAACAACTATGAATTCACGCAGCCAATCCAAATGCGCTTCAACGAGCTCATCGCCGGCGTGCGCGGAGATGTGGCAGTCAAGGTCTTCGGCGACGATACCGAGGCGCTGCTACGAAGCGCGCAGCAGATCGGCCGCATCTTCTCGAGCATCCCAGGTGGGGAAGACGTCCGCGTGGAGCAGGTCACGGGCCTTCCCACGCTCAGCATCGAGGTGGACCGTGATGCAATCTCCCGGTACGGCCTCACCGTCGCCGATGTCCAGGACGTCGCAGCCATTGCCATCGGCGGGCGTGACGCGGGGCTGCTCTTTGAGGGGGACCGGCGCTTTGACATCGTCGTTCGTCTTCCCGAGCAGTTTCGAAACAATCTCTCGGCGCTCGAGAATCTGCCGATACCGCTTCCACCGCACGAAGAGGAGCTCGTGCGCGATGTGGCAGCGGGCGTTCCCGGTACGGGAGAGGTCCGGTTTTCCTTTCTGCCGCTTGGGTCGGTGGCAAAGCTCCGACTCGTTGAAGGACCGAATCAGATCAGCCGCGAGAACGGAAAGCGACGCGTCGTGGTGCAGGCCAACGTGCGTGGGCGAGACCTCGGCTCGTTCGTGGAGGAAGCCCAGGCGAAGATCGGGCAAGCCGTGAAGCTCCCTTCCGGAAGCTGGCTCGATTGGGGCGGGCAGTTTGAGAACCTCGTCGAGGCAAAAAGAAGGTTGTCGGTGGTCGTCCCGGCGTGCTTTGTGGTGATCTTTCTCCTTCTCTACTCGACGTTTGGCTCTGTGCGCTATGCGGCTCTGGTCTTTACCGGGGTGCCGCTGGCGCTGTCCGGAGGAATCGCGAGCCTCTGGCTGCGCAACATGCCGTTTTCCATCTCCGCCGCCGTCGGCTTCATCGCACTCTCCGGTGTGGCGGTCCTGAACGGCTTGGTGATGGTGACGTTCATCAACGAGCTGAGAAGAGAGGGACAGGAGGCGGAGGAAGCGATTCTCCACGGAGCGCTCACGCGCCTTCGTCCGGTCTTGATGACCGCCCTCGTGGCCTCGCTCGGTTTCGTCCCCATGGCGCTCGCCACGGGTACGGGTGCCGAGGTGCAGCGGCCGCTGGCGACCGTGGTCGTTGGTGGGCTCATCTCGTCCACGGCGCTCACGCTCTTTGTGCTGCCCGCGCTCTATCGCTTCTTTGCCGGTCCGCGAGAGGCGCTCCTTGTCGAGGACGAGGGCGAGGCGCTGCGATGAGCGACAGCGCGGAGTTTCACGGTCCGTGGTGGCGCTACCCGGTGCTTCAGGCGGCGCTCGCCTCGGGGCTCATTTCGTCTTCGGCGTTTGCGCTCGCTCACCTCGGGTTCGTCTCCGAGGGCGTGGAGACGGGGCTCTACGTGCTCGCCATCCCGCTCGGAGCCTACCACTGGGCGCGCGAGGCTCTCGAAGAGCTCGTCCGCGAACGCGAGGTCGGCATTGATCTCCTGATGCTCGCGGCGCTGGTCGGCTCATCGCTCCTTGGACTCTTCGATGAGGCGGCCTTCCTCGCCTTTCTCTATGCCGCGGCGGAAGGGCTGGAGGAGTACACCTACGCAAGAACACGCGCTGCCATCCGGTCTCTTCTTGATCTCGCGCCGAAGCAGGCGCGCGTCATCCGGAACGACCGGGAGGTAACGATTCCCGCCGAAGAGCTTTCCCTGGGCGACGTCTTCGTCGTGCGGCCGGGCGAGGCGGTGCCCACCGATGGTGTGATTCGCCAGGGGGAATCGAGCCTTGACGAGTCGCCGGTTACCGGCGAGTCGGTGCCCGTTGACAAGGGCGTTGGAGAGCTGGTCTTTGCCGGAACGTTCAATCGCCAGGGTGCGCTTCAGGTCGAGGCAACTGCGGCGTTCTCCGACAACAGCCTGCAAAAGATCATCCACCTCGTGGAAGCCGCGCAGGAGCAGAAGGGTCGAGCCCAGCAATGGATTGAACGCTTTGGTCGGCGCTACAGCCCTGGCGTGCTCGCCCTCTCGGCGGCACTGGTTCTGGTTCCGTTGGTCTTCGGATCTCCGTTCAGCGAGTGGGCACACCGCGCCGTCGTGCTCCTGGTGGCTGCCGCCCCCTGCGCGCTCGTCATGTCGATGCCTGTTGCCATGGCGGCCGGGATTGGGCGCGCGGGCCGCCGAGGAATTCTCATCAAGGGTGGAGCGCACCTCGAGCACCTTGGGCGAGTGCGAGCCATTGCGTTCGACAAGACCGGAACGCTTACCGAGGGAAAGCCCAGGGTCGCCGACGTCGTGCCGCTCGGGGCGAGCCTAGAAGAGCTTCTCTCGACCGCAGCGGCGCTCGAGCGCTTCTCGGAACATCCGCTTGCACGAGCGGTCGTCGAGCACGCCTCTTTGCAGGGAATCGCGCCGAGCGCGGCGGACGGCTTCCAGGCGCTCACTGGCGCCGGGGTAAGCGGACGAGTCGGCGGGCAGCTCTCATACGTGGCGAGCCCGAGTTATGCCCGCGCACAAGGAGCGCTGCCTGAGGAAGCAGCAAGGAGGATCGCCGAGTTCGAAGAGCAGGGAAGGACAACCGTGGTGGTCGCACAGAGCGAGCGCCTGCTCGGCGTCATCACCATCGAAGATGCTCCAAGAGCCGAAGCGAGAGGCGCCCTTTCGCGTTTGCAGGCCGCCGGCTTTCATCTGGTGATGCTTACCGGCGACAACGAGCGAACGGCGCGCAGTATCGCATCACGACTTGGCATCGAGAATGTCCGTGCCGAGCTCAAGCCGGAGGACAAGGTCGCGGCGGTGCGCGAGCTTGCGGTGAGGTTTCCCGGCGGTGTGCTGATGGTGGGAGATGGCATCAACGACGCCCCAGCGCTGGCAAGCGCGACGTGTGGCGTTGCGATGGGCACGGCGGGCAGCGACGCGGCAATTGAGGCGGCGGATGTGGCGCTGATGGCCGACGACCTCGAGAAGCTCGAGGAAGCGCTCGCCATCGGACGGCGGGTCCTTACCATCAGCAGGCAGAACATCGTCTTCTCTCTCCTTATTCTTGTCGCACTCATCCCGTCGGCTCTCGTAGGGTTGTTGTCGGTGGCCGCAGCGGTCTTCACGCACGAGACGAGCGAGCTCCTGGCTGTGGCCAACGGCCTTCGCGCTCGACGCCAGGACGGGGGCGGTGGATGCTGCGCGCGCGAATTCTTCCGAAACGCCAGCTGAACCGGCGCGGCCGCGACGTCTCCCGCGCCCGGGTCGACGCGGGAGAGTCGCCGGCCATGGAGGCCAACCTCGCCGAGATCCGCTTCGGCCAGCGCAAGAAAACCCTCGTTGCCGTGCGCGACCATGCGGAGAGCATCCTGGCGCTGAAGCGGCCGCTGAACGTCGCGCCCGAGACGACGCTCGATCCGCAAGGCGAGCTGCGCACGACGCCGGTCTCGTACGTGCGCGCGGGCCTGGTGGTGCGTGGGATCGCGGCACGGCCGGACCTCGGCGCCAGCCGCCGTGAGGTCGGCGGGTGGAGGCCGAGGCCGCGCTGACGCGGCGCCTGCGCATCCCCAACCCGACGGTCGAGGGCTTCTATCGCGAGGAGCCGGGCCTCGAGGGCTCCGAGCGGATCGCCGGAGGCGGCATCCGCATCCCCTTGCCCCTGTTCGATCGCCGCCAAGGGGAGCTGATCGCGTTGGCCGGACGACGCCAGCAGGCACAGCTCGAGGTCGATGCGACCGAGCGTACCGTCGAGCAGGAGGTCGCCGGGGCCCTCCAGGACTACGAGGCGGCGCGGCGGGAGGTCGAGATCTTCGAGCAGGACATCTTGGCTCGCGCGGAAGAGAACTTTCGCTTCATCGAGGCTGCGTACCGAGCTGGCAAGATCGATTTCTTGCAGCTCGTCGTCGTGCAGAACGATCTGGTCGGCGCGCAGCTCTCGTACGTCGACTCGCTGGCGGCCTTCCGCAGCGCCGAGGTCGATCTCGAGCGTGCCGTCGGCGCCCCCCTCTGAGCGAAGGAGACTCCGATGTCGTGTCACACGGCGATCGCGCTCGGCGCGCTCGCGTTCCTGGTGGCCTGCAGCAGCGAGCCGCCGGCGAAGACGCCGACCCAGACGCCTGACGAGGAAGCAGCCCCGCATTCCACGGGCGGACGGGTCGTCCTCTCGCCCGCCGCCGTTTCCGGATTGGGCCTCAGGACGGCGCCAGCCGAACGTCGGGCTCTCGGCGCGACGATCCGCGCCACCGCCGTGATCCGTGCCAACGACAACCGCCTCGCGCATGTGAGCCCGCGAATTTCCGGCAAGGCGGTCGAGGTGAAGGCGGTGCTCGGGGGCCGCGTCGAGGGCAGACAAGTGAGGGCGGCTTCACCAAGCAGTACCAGGTGGTGATCGACCCGGCGAAGCTCGTCTCCTACCGGCTGCCGATCGGGCAGGTCTTTCACGCCCTCGAGGAGAACAACGCGATCGGCGGCGGGGGCTACATCGAGAAGAGCGGCGAGGCGTACCTGGTGCGCGGTGAGGGGCTCCTCGAGGACGAGCAGGCGATCGGCTCCGTCGTCGTGGCCACTTCGGCCGAAGGCGTGCCGATCACCATCGATCAGCTCGGTGCGGTGCGGATCGGCGCACCGCCGCGCATCGGCGCGGCGACGCGCGACGGCGAGGGCGAAGCCGTCATCGCGATGGCATTGATGCTGAAGGGCGCCAACGCGCGCGCCGTCGCCGAGCGCGTGAAGGCAGAGATCGACCGCTTGCTGCCATCGCTCCCGCCCGGCGTGACCATCGAGCCGTTCTACGATCGCGCCAGGCTCGTGAACCAGGTCATCCACACGGTGGCCAGGAACCTCACCGAAGGAGGCCTGCTGGTCGTCGCCGTGCTCTTTCTTCTGCTCGGCAACTGGCGGGGTGGGTTGATCGTCGCGGCGGCGATTCCGCTCTCGATGCTGATCGCGTTCACCGGCATGGTCTACGCCGGGATCTCGGGCAACCTGATGAGCCTCGGGGCGATCGACTTCGGGCTGATCGTCGACGGCGCCGTCGTGATGATCGAGAACATCCTTCGCCAGAAGGCGACGGCCAAGGGTCGCGATCATCTGAGCGTCGTGCACGCCGCCGCCATCGAGGTCGCCCGTCCGATCGCGTTCGCCGTCGGCATCATCATCATGGTCTACGTGCCGATCCTCACGCTGCAGGGCGTGGAGGGGAAGATGTTCCGTCCGATGGCCTACACGGTCATCTTCGCCCTGATCGGCTCGCTCGTCCTGTCCCTCACGGTGGTTCCCGTGTTGGCGAGCTTCTTCCTGCGCAAGGACGCCAGTGAGCACGAGACGATCGTCGTGCGCGGCGCTCACCGCCTCTATGCGCCGCTGCTCGAGTGGGTGATGGATCGCCCGAAGCGAACGATGGCGGTCGCCGGCGCAGTCCTGATCGCGGCGCTGGGCGTGGCGCCGTTCATGGGATCGGAATTCGTCCCGCGGCTCGACGAAGGAGACCTGACACTCCAGGCATGGCGGCTGCCGAGCATCGCCCTCGAAGAATCGCTGCGCTCGACGCTGCGCATCGAGCGGGTGCTCAAGCAGTTCCCCGAGGTCACGTCGATCGTGTCGCGCACGGGAACCCCCGACGTCGCGACCGACGTCATGGGCATGGAGCTCTCCGACATCTTCGTCGGGCTCGAGCCGCACGACAAGTGGACGACGGCACGAACCAAGGACGCACTCATCGAGCGCATGGCGAAGGCGCTGGCGGAGCAGGTTCCGGGCGTCGGGATCGGCTTCACGCAGCCGATCGAGATGCGCTTCAACGAGCTGATCTCGGGCGTCCGATCCGACATCGGCCTCAAGATCTTCGGCGACGATCTCGAGGTGCTCGAGGAACGGGGAGAGGCAGCGGCCCGCGTCCTCGCATCGATCCCCGGCGCGCGCGACGTCAAGATCGAGCAGGTCGTAGGGCTACCGGTCGTGCGCGTGAAGATCGACCGCGAACGGATCGCCCGCTACGGGATCAATGCAGCAGACGTCCTGGCCGCGATCGAAGCGGCGGGCGCCGGGCGCACCGTGGGGAAGGTCTTCGAAGGGCAGCGCCGCTTCGATCTGGTCGTGCGCGTCGGGGTCGAGGCCGCGGCCGTCGACGGCGTCGGGGCGTACGCAAACCTGCCCGTCGCGGCGCCGAACGGCTCCCTCATTCCGCTCGGACAGCTCGCTGAGATCGGCGGATAGCCAGCATAACCTGGCGTTCTTGTCATAACGTCGACTATCGGACG
>CAZGUU010000145.1:0-12491 GCA_964529315.1 uncultured Enterobacteriaceae bacterium | reverse complement strand
CTGCGGCGCGCCGTCGAGCGCTTCGTCGTCTCCGAGCGCGCCGAGGTCGAGCGGGTGATCGTTGCGATGCGCGAGCGTAGCCAGCTGCGCCGGACGGATGCCTAGCGGCTCGTCCGGGGCGCGACGCCGCAGCTCTGGCTGGCTCGCGCGGGCACCGGTGTCCGTTCAGGACGCGTTGCCGGGCCGCGGCAGCTCGGGCCAGAAGCTGCTGCCGCTGCCCGGCTCGGACTCCACTCCCGCCCGGCCGCCCATCGCCGTCATCGCCCGGCGGACGATGGACAGGCCGACGCCCGAGCCGGGGTGGAGCTTGGGGTCCACCGCGCGCTGGAACGGCTCGAAGACCCGATCTCGATCGTCGGCCGCGATGCCGATGCCGTTGTCGCGCACCCAGAGCCGCACCGCCGCGTCGCGCGCCTCGCTCCACACCCGCACCTGCGGGGTGATGCCGGGGGCGACGTACTTGACGGCATTGTCGAGCAGGTTGGCCACCGCCTGGATCAGCGTCCCCTCGTGCCCGAGTCCGCCGAGCAAGGGGGTGTGGACGGCGAGCGCGGCGCCCGACTCGAGGTAGCGGCCCTCGACCTGCGCCGCCGCGGCCTCGACCACCGCCGCGAGCGACAAGGGCTCGACCGCGATCCCGCCGTGGCCGACACGGCTGAGCTCGAGCAGGTCGCGCACCATGCGGGTCATGCGCTGCGCGGCGGCGGCTGGTTCACCACCAGCCAGAGCAGCCCGAGGTCGCGCACCGCGGCGACCAGCTTGTCGAATCCGACCGGCTTCACCACGTAGGCGTGCACCCCGAGCCGGTAGCTCTCGACCAGGTCGCACTCCTCGTGCGACGAGGTCAGGACGACCACGAGGATGGTGCGAAGCCGCGGGCCGCCCTTGACCTGGCGCAGCGCCTCGAGCCCGTCGACCCGCGGCACTCCCAAGTCGAGCAGGACGAGCACCGGGTTGCCCTCGGGGCGTCCGGCGAAGCGCTTGCGTCCGTAAAGGGAGTCGAGCGCTTCGGCGCCGTCGCGGGCGACCACCACCTGGTTGCCCAGGCGGTCCGCCTCGAGCGCCGCGAGGGTCAGCTCGAGGTCGTTGCCGTCGTCTTCTGCGAGCAGGATCCGCTTGGTTGCCAACGCTCTCTCCTGTGCGATCCGAGCCGGATGGGTTCGGGCGAAGCCGCCGGGCGAGGCTCAGGAGCCCTCGCCCGGCCCCACCGTCGGCGGCGCCGAGGCGAAGGCGGGCAGCCAGACGCGGAACGTCGAGCCCCGGCCGGGCTCGCTCTCGACGGCGATGCGCCCGCCGAGCAGGTCCAGGAGCTGGCGGGTGACGTAGAGGCCCAGGCCCGCCCCGCCGTGGCGCCGCGTGAGCGAGGGGTCCCCCTGGCGGAAGGGCTCGAAGATGATCGGCAGGACGTCGGGAGCGATGCCGATCCCGGTGTCGATCACGGAGATCTCGATGCTGCCGTCGGCGGCGTGCGCGTCGACCGCCACGCGGCCCTCCTCGGTGAACTTGACCGCGTTGTGGATCAGGTTCTTGAGCGCGAGGCCGAGCTTGGCGGGGTCGGTGAGCAGCGCGGGGAGCTCCGCCTCGGTGCGCCAGACGAACTCCAGGCCGGGCTTCTCGCGCAGCTCGCGGGTGTCGGCCTCGAGCTCGCGCAGCAGGTCCGCGACTCGTACCTCGCGCTGCTGCACCCGGACGATACCCTTGTGCAGGCGACCCAGGTCCAGCGTGCTGGTCACCAGCTCGAGCAGGGCCCTGGAGCTCTGGTCGAGGCGTTGCAGGGCGTCGGCCTGCTCGGGGTTGAGCGTCCCGAAGTCGCCCTCGAGGAGCAGGGCGGCGTAGCCCAGGATCACGTTGAGCGGCGTGCGCAGCTCGTGCGACATGGTGGCTATGAACTCGGACTTGACGCGGCTCGCAGCCCGCACCTCCTCGGCCAGCCGGGCGCTCTCGATCGCCATCGACGCGAGCTGGGAGACGCCGCGAGCGATGCGCTCCTCGACCGTAGTGGGCTTCGGCCGGGACTCGTGGAGCAGGGCCGACTGGAAGCCGATCAGCTCGTCGCCGTGCCACAGGCCCATGTAGAGGCAGGCGCCGAAGCCGAGCTGAGCGGCGAGCGGCGCTTGCGCCGGGTCCAGGCCATCGTCGACCGCCAGCCAGGCGATGTCGTCGCGCCGCAGCCGCTCGCGCAGCGCGACCGCCGCGGCTCCGCGGATCGGCAGCACGCGCGCCGCCTCGGCGGCCTCCGCGGAGAGGCCGTACTCGGCGATCGCCGCGTAGGCCTCCTCGTCTTCGTGCCACAGGAAGGTCTGGCTCGCGGGGCAGCCCAGGCTCTCGGCGACGACGGCACAGAGCCGCTCGACGACCCCGGGCGTGTCGGCCGACGCGATCAGCTCGCGCCCCAGGCGGGCCAGCGCCGCCGTCACCTGTGCCTCGTCGCGCCGTGCCTGCTCGGCCTCGCTGCGTCCGGTGACGTCGCGCGCGCTCAGGATCACCCCCGCCACGTCGGGGTCGTCGAGCAGGTTGCGCGCCACGGCCTCGCACCAGCGCCACGAGCCGTCGCGGTGCAGGACGCGGTAGCTCGTGTGGATCGCGCCGCCTGAGCGCAGCAGCCCCTGGTCGAAGCGGATCCGCAGCTCGGGCAGGTCGTCGGGGTGGACGTAGTCGAAGCCGCAGCGGCCGAGGAGATCCTCGCACGGGTAGCCGAGGACGTGCTCGAAGGCCGGGCTCGCGTATCGGAACACTGCGTCCGCGTCGAGGATCGCCACCATGTCGAGCGCGCTCTCGATCAGCGAGCGGAAGTGGCGCTCGCTGCGCGCCAGCGCGGCCTGGGCGAGCCTGGTCTCGGTGACGTCCTGCGCCGCACCGTAGATGCGCGCGACGCGCTGGCGCACCGGATCCCAGGTGGGCTGCGCGTGGCTGCGCAGCCAGCGCACCTCGCCGCTCCTGCGCACGATGCGGTACTCGGCGACGTGCGGCACGCCGCGCAGCAGGCGCTGCATGTGACGCGCGACCACCGGGCGATCGTCGCGGTGGATCAGGCGCGCCACGGCGCCGGGCGCGTCCATCTCCTCGGGCGTGTAGCCGGTCAGCCGGGTGAAGGCAGCGGAGACCCACTCGCGCTGCGGCTGGCCCCGCTCGTCGATGAGCAGCGACCACGAGTAGTCCGAGGTCAGCTCGGCGAGCACGCGGTAGCGGCGCTCGTTCTCGCGCAGCGCGGCCTCGGCCTTGCGCTGCTCGGCGCGCAGCCGGCGTAGCTCGAGCGCACGCTGCACGGCTGGGCCCAGCGCGATCAGGTGGTGCTTGAGCACGTAGTCGGACACGCCGGACTTGAGCGCGGCCACGGCGAGCTCCTCGCCGATCGTGCCCGAGACGATCAGTAGGGGCACGTCGACGCCGCGCTCGCGCAGCAGCCGGGCGGCGCGCAGGGCGTCGAAGCCGGGCAGCGTGTAGTCCGCCAGGATGACGTCGAGCGAGGCGTCGAGGTGCGCCAGGTAGTCGGCCTCGGTCTCGACCCGCACGCAGGAGCAGGCGAGCCCGGCGCGCTCGAGCGCGGCCAGCATCAGCTCCGCGTCGGCCGCGCTGTCCTCGACGAGGAGCACGCGCAAGGGGGCCGATCTCGGGCTCGCGGGATCCTGGCTCACGCGGCCTCGCTGGAGCCGGCTCGCGTCGTGGTTGCCGGCAGCCGCCTGGGGACGATCGGCGCGTGTAGGGTACGGGCGTCGGCGGGCCGTGCCCTCACGGCGCACCTTCCGCTGTCGTGCCGCGGTCGTGCGCGTCCGTCCGGGTCGCGTGCTGTCGCGCCCCGCTGAGGAGCTTCCTTCTGGGGCTGA
Organism: uncultured Enterobacteriaceae bacterium; assembly: GCA_964529315.1. Lineage (GTDB taxonomy): Bacteria > Desulfobacterota > Binatia > UBA12015 > UBA12015 > CAZGUU01. The sequence continues at coordinate 8,667 of CAZGUU010000145.1, read as the reverse complement.
TTGCTCCGAGGCTCGGGCGATCCTCGACTGTTGCGATCATGGCGTTCGCAGCTCCTGTCGGTGGCGCGCGTGGTTCGTCTCGTGGAGCGAGCACACGGCGGCCGAGCCCGGCGCTCCCCGTGTGATTGAGCAGCCGTCGTGCCAGCGAAAGGGCCGCTTTGGTCGCACCGCCGGGGGTTCGCGGAACCCCGAGAAATGCCCCGCCCCTGCGGGCAATGCGGGGTCGCGATGGGCTCACCGGGCCAGGAGCCGCGCCCGGCGAACGTCCGAGCCCGGGACGGCGAGTCCGGTTTCTGGACGAAGGCCGTGCGGTCGGCCGCGCGGCGAGCTGGGCCGTCGCGCCATCCGCCTCGCCTGCCGGCGAGGCCAGGCCGCCCCGCGTGGCGCCGCTCGCCGCGAGGAGGGTGCGTCGACGAGCGCGCCGGAGCCGGCGGCTCGTGCTATGGAACGACCATGGGACTCACTCACGTCGTGGTGGCCCTGAGCGACATCGCCGGCTCGGGTGGCACCTACGAGGCGGATTTCCTGGTCGACACCGGCGCCACCGACTGCCTGGCGCCGGCCTGCGAGCTCGCGCGCATCGCCGTGCCGGTGGTCGGGCACGCGGCCTATGCCCACGCCGACGGATCGGTGCACCAGATGCCCTTCGGCCTGGTGCGCATCGAGTTCATGGGTGAGGTGACCGCGGGTCGGGTGGTGTTCGGTGCCGACGATGCCGAGCCCATCCTGGGGGTCACCGCTCTCGAGTCGGCCGGCATGATGGTCGACCCGTCGACCGAGACGCTGCTGCGCCTCCCGGCGATTCCGCTCAAGGTGGCTGGCGATACGACAGTGCTGCCGGCGTGATGCCGGCGCGGGTCGCGGCGTGCCTGCGCTCCACGGGCGCGCTGGCCCTGCTCGCCCTGCTCGCCGCGTGCGGCCCGGGCGACGCCCCCTCGGGCGCAGGCAGCGCGACCGGCGGCGACTCCGGGCGATCGCTCGAAGAGCAACCGGCCGCGCCCCTCTCCGAGCTGCGCCTCTCGCGAGTCGGGCGCTCGGACGACCTGCTCTGCGCTCTTGCGCCCGCCGCCGTCGAGGGCGCTCTGGGACTGGCGGCCAGCGCGCCCTACGCCTGCGAGTGCGGCCACCCGACCACCACCTGCCGGCAGGTCGACGTGCGCGACGACCGGCGCCGCTCGATTCTGGTGCCCCCCGGAGGGACGCTGCGCACGACGATCGTGCCCGCAGGCGCGCGCGAGCTGCGCTTCGCCGTCGCCTCGCTCGGCCAGTCGCCGACCGTGCTCGACGTGCGCCTGCGGGTGCTCGATCCAACCGCGCGTCGCGCGCGCGGCTGGCAGCGGCGCATGCGCCTGGCCGACCGTTGGGCGGAGGGCAGCATCGACCTTTCGTTCCTCGGTGGCGACCAGGCGGTGATCGAGGTGCGCGTCGCGCCGGGGCCCAAGGCGCAGGCCGACTCGGTGGTCGCCGTCGCAGCGCCGCGCCTGGTCGTGCCGGCAGCACCTGCCGAGCGCTCCGCGAGCGGTGGACACGCCGTGAGCGCCGTGCTCGCTGGCGAGCAGCCCGTTGCGGCAGAACTTGCCGAGCGTCCCACCCGCGCGCCGAGCGGCGCCGGGTCAGCCCCGGCTCCCGCGGTGTCGAACATCGTCGTCTATCTGATCGACACGCTGCGCGCCGACCACACCTCGGCGTACGGCTACGCCCGCCCGACGACGCCGCGGCTCGAGGAGCTGGCGCGCTCGGGCGTCCTGTTCGAGAACGCCTTCAGCGTCGCGGGCTGGACCCGCCCGGCCACCGCGAGCCTGCTCACCTCGCTCTACCCCGGCGTGCACGGCGTGCACACGGAGAGTGGCTTGTCCGAGGGCATGGTCACCCTGGCCGAGCGCTTGCGCGCCGCCGGCTGGTCGACCTGGGCGTTCGTCGCCAACGTGCAGGTCTTCGGCCCCGGCCTGGGCTTCGAGCAGGGCTTCGATCGCTTCGTCGCCCTGCCCGGCAAGCACGCCGGACAAGTCCCGCGCACCGAGGAGGTGAACGCGCTGCTCGAGCCGCAGCTCGACGAGCTCGGCGACGAGCCGTTCTTCCTCTACGTCCACACGATCGATCCGCACGCGCCCTACGATCCGCCGCCGGGCTGGCGCGGGCGCTTCGGCGACCCGACCCATGCCGGGCCGCTCGCACCCCGCGACACCTTCGCCGTGAACCTGCGCCAGCACGCCCCGAGCGCCGCCGACGTCGCCTGGGTGAGCGATCTCTACGACGAGGACATCCTCTACCAGGACGAGATGCTCGGCGTGCTGCTCGACGGCCTGGCGCGCCGTGGGCTCGACCGCAGCACCCTGGTGGTCGTGCTCTCGGACCACGGCGAGGAGCTCTTCGAGCACGGCGACTGGGAGCATGGCGACCGCCTCTTCGAGCCGCTGATCCGCATCCCGCTGGTCGTGCGAGTGCCCGGCGTGGCTCCGCTCGCCGGCCGTCGTGTCGCGGCACCGGTGCAGATCGTCGACGTGATGCCGACGTTGCTGCGCTGGTACGGCCTGCCCGGCGTCGATGCGTGCCAGGGACGCGACCTGACGGAGCGCATCGAGGCGGCACCCGATGCGCAGCGGCGGCCGATCTACTGCGAGGAGGCCCATCCCGACGAGGCGCACGACCTCGCCTCGCTGACCGAAGGGCGCTGGAAGATCATCCGGCGCCGCCGCGCCGGCGGGGCGGCGAGCGACATGCTCTTCGACCTGGCCCGCGACCCCGAGGAGCGGCGCGATCTGGCCGGCACCCTGGGCGCGCGCCACGCCATGATGGCGCGGCGCCTCGAGGCGCACGCACGCTCGCTGGTGGAGCCCTTCGGGCAGCTGCCCGACGCCCCGCGGGTCCGGCTCGACGACGCGACGCGACGCCAGCTCGAGGCGCTCGGCTACCTGCAGCCGGGCGCAGCCCCGGACGGCGCCGATCTCAGTACTTGCCCAGCGCCCGATTCACCCACTTGTGGATCGAGTGGTAGGTGAAGCCCGGGGTCACGTACATCGCCGCGCAGGTGCCGGTGAGGAGGTTCAGGCCGCGCTCGGCGGCCAGGGCGCGTGCCTCTCCGGTGTCGCGGCCCATGTGGACCCACACGTCGCGGATGCCGGCGTCGGCGGCCTGGCGCACCACCTCGAGCGTCTCCTCCCGCGGGACCTCGACGACCACAGCCTCGACCCTCTCGGGCAGGGAGCGCAGGTTCGGGTAGGCCTCGTCGCCGTCGATCTGTGCAACCGAGGGATCGACGGCGAAGGTCTTCTTGCCCTGCTTCTTCACCGCGCCGTAGCTGATCCGCGGGAACGGCGCCTTGGCCGAGTGGCCGACGAACGCGTAGCTCGAGTGGGTCCAGAAGGCTTCGTGTGCCGAGCCCATGGCCATTCCTCCTCTGGCGCGCCATGTGGCGCCCAAGCCGTGTCGTCCCTGCGGGGGTTCTGGCACCGACGCGCCCGCACCGCAAACGGAAATCGCGCTTGTCGCCCGGCCGTGGGCGACCCTGCGCGCCTCGACCGCGGCGTCGAGCGGCCGAGCGGCCGGGATGAGCCGGCGTGCCTGCGACGGGCGCACGGCCGCCTGCTGGGCGCGTTTCCCACCGAGGGCTCTGCGTGTATCGTAGGGCGACTGCCATGCCCGACCACCCGACCCGCTTCGCGAGCGCCCTCGAGCTCGCCCGCCTGCCCTGGTTCGAGGTCGCCGGCGGCCGCCTGCGCCTGGCCGCACCCGGCGTGGGGCCGGTGATCGACGTGCACACCCACCTGGCGCTCTCCTATGTGCGGCCGCCGCGCGTCGACCTGTGGCGCGAGTGGCCCGAGACCGAGCACTACCTGCCGCTCTCGGCCCCGCTCGACCTCGAGGGGTACGTCAATAAGAATTTCTCACAAGAGCGGCTCGGGGTGATGCGCCGCGACCTCACGCTGGGCAGCCTCGGCGCCGGAGGCCTGCGCCGCACCCACACGCTCGCGAACCTGCGTCGCGAGATGGGCGAGCTCGGCGTGGTCGCCGCGTGCCTGCTGCCGATCGACGCACCCGCGCTCTCGCGGAACGCCGTCACCTGGCTGCGCGCGGCGCGCGGCCACGAGGCCTTCGTCGGCTTCGGCTCGGTGCACCCCTGGCACCGCGACGTCCCGGGAGAGCTCGACCGCCAGGTGGCGCTGGGCGCGCGGGGCATCAAGGTCCACCCCGCCGTGCAGAGCGTCTTGCCGCAGGCGCGCCGGGCGATCACGCTCTACCGCGAGTGTGCCCGCCGCTCGCTGCCGGTGCTCTGGCACTGCGGGCCGGTCGACATCGAGACGCGCCTGGGGCGCTGGCTCTCGCAGGTGCGCCACTACGAGCGGCCGATCGCCGAGTGCCCCGAGACGACATTCGTCCTCGGCCACTCGGGCGCCCTGCAGATGGAGCAGGCGCTGGGCTTCGCCCGGAGCTACCCGAATGTCTACCTCGATGTCTCCTCGCAGTCGCTGGCGGGCGTGCGGCGCATGCTCGACGAGGTCGACCCCGGGCGCATCCTGTTCGGCAGCGACTGGCCCTTCTACCACCAGGCGATCCCGCTGGCGAAGGTGCTGATCGCCACCGAGGGGCGCGAGGACCTGCGCGCCGCGCTGCTGTACGGCAACGCGGCCCGGCTGATGGGTCTCTGCGTGCGCGATCCACGGGCGGAGGACCGCAAGACGAGGTGAGGCGCATCCGGCGACCCTGCGCGGTGCGCGTCCGCGTCGACCGCGCGCTTGCGCCGACCGCACCCCGCGTCGCCCGTGGCCGCATCGACTGCACGCCAGCATCGACCGCGCTCGCCGCCGACCGCACCCCGCGTCGACCGTACCCGCGCGACCTCGCCCGCGCGTTGCCCGCGCGTTGACCGCGCGCATGGCCGACCCGTATAGGCCCGGCGGGCCGATCCGGAGCCCGGGAGGAGAGCGACGCCGATGAGCGAGCTGCGACACCGCGACGTGGAGACCAACGGCATCCGCATGCACGTGGTCGAGGCCGGGCCGGACGACGGGCCGCTGGTCGTGCTGTGCCACGGCTTTCCCGAGAGCTGGTACTCGTGGCGCCACCAGCTCCCGGCGCTGGCTGCCGCCGGCTACCACGCCGTCGCACCCGACATGCGCGGCTACGGCCGCAGCGACGCGCCGGCCGACGCCCGCGCCTACACGCAGCTCCACCTCGTAGGCGATGTCGTGGGCCTGCTCGATGCGCTGGGCGCGCCGACCGCAGTGGTCGTCGGCCACGACTGGGGTGCGCCCGTGGCGTGGAATGCGGCGCTGCTGCGCCCCGACCGCTTCCGTGCCGTGGCCGCGCTGAGCGTCCCCTGGACGCCCCGGCCGCCGCTCTCGCCGCTCGGCCTCATGCAGGCGATGTTCGGCGGCCAGTGGTTCTACTTCCTGTACTTCCAGGAGCCGGGCCGCGCGGAGGCCGAGCTCGATCGCAACGTCGCGGCCTTTCTGCGGGGCTTCCTGTTCACCCTCTCGGGCGACGCCTCGGCCGACGTGCTGCGCGGCCTGGCCGGTGGGCCGGAGAGCGCCGGCATGCTCGAGCACCTGGCCCAGCCCACGGCCTTGCCCGCCTGGCTCGGCGAGGACGACCTCGCCTTCTACGTCGCCGAGTTCGAGCGCACCGGCTTTCGCGGCGGGCTCAGCTGGTACCGCGCCGCGGAGCTCAGCTGGGAGCTCACCGCGCCGTGGGGCGATGCGCGGGTCCACCAGCCGGCGCTGTTCGTCGCTGGTGAGCGCGACGGCGTGCTGGGCATGATCCCGGGCGGCGTCGAGTCGATGCCCGAGACCGTGCCGGGCCTGCGCCGCTCGCTGCTCCTGCCGGGCTGCGGCCACTGGACGCAGCAGGAGCGCCCTGGCGAGGTAAACGCGGCACTGCTCGATTTCTTGGGCGGCCTGTAGGGTTCGGCTCCCGAGGCGCGTCGCGCCACCCGTGGCCGCGTCCTGCGCCCTCGCTGGATGTGGGCTATCGTGAGGCGCGGTGCTCCTGGTCGAGATCGTACTACTGCTCGGCGTAGCCGCTGCGGGCGTGCTCCTGGGCCGAATGGTCGGCCTGCCGGCGGTCGTCGCCTATCTCGTCGCCGGCTTGCTCGTCGGGCAGGGCGGGCTCGGCTGGGTGAAGCACTCGGCGGCTCTCGATCAGCTCGCCGAGCTCGGCGTCGCCCTCTTGCTCTTCGGGGTCGGGATCGAGTTCTCCTTCGATCGCCTGCGCCGGATCCTGCCGCGCATGCTCGCCGGAGGCGCCCTGCAGGTGGGCATCACCGTGCTCGGCTGCGCGCTCGGCTTTCGCTGGCTCGGTCTGGCGTGGCCGACGGCGATCCTGGTCGGCTTTCTGCTCTCGCTGTCGAGCACGGCGATCGTCTTCAAGCTCTACGGAGAGGAAGACGTGATCGATGCACCGCAGGGGCAGGCCGCCGCTGGGATCCTGCTCTTCCAGGACCTGGCGCTCGTCCCGATGATGCTGCTCGTCCCCGTGCTCGGCCGTCCGGGCGAGGGTGCGGGCTGGGCGGCGGCCCTGGCCTTGGCGCAGGCCGCCGGCGTGCTCGCCGCGCTTCTCCTCCTCGCGCGAGCCGTGCTGCCTCGCGCGCTGGCGCTGGTCGCGCGGGCGAGCACGCCGGAGCTCTTCTCGATCGCCGCGCTGCTCATCGCGCTGGGCACGGCCCTGGGTGCCGCGCGGCTCGGGCTGTCGCTGCCGATCGGTGCGTTCCTGGCGGGGCTCGCGCTCTCCGGGAGCAGCTACGCCCATCAGGTGTTCGCCGAGCTGCTGACGCTGCGCGACGCCTTCGTGGCGATCTTCTTCACCAGCATCGGGCTGCTGCTCGAGCCGGCGGTGGTCGCCGCCGCGCCGGCGCTGCTCGCGAGCATGATCGGGGCGGTGCTGCTCAAGGGTCTGCTGATCGCGGCGCTGGTGGGCCTCCTGTGGCGCTCGGCTCGGCTCGCGGTGCTGACCGGAGCGGCGTTGGCGCAGATCGGGGAATTCTCGTTCGTGCTGGCGCGCGAGGGCGTTCGCGCCGGTGTGGCCCCGGGCGCCGCCGAGCAGGTGCTCCTCGCGGCGGCGGTCCTGACCATGGCGGCGACCCCGTTTCTGCTGCGCGCCGCGCGCCGGCTGGCTCCGACGGGTGCGGCCGGCTCGGCCGAGGAAGCGGCACCCCGGCTGCGCGAGCACGTGCTGGTGATCGGGTACGGCGTGACCGGCCAGGCCGTGGCGCGCGTCCTGCGCGAGACGGGCGTGCCGTTCGTAGCGGTCGACATGGTCGCGAGCCTGGTCGAGTCCGGTGTGCGGGAGGGGTTGCCGGTGCGCTTCGGCGACGCCTCGCGCCGCGCGATGCTGGACGAGATGGGGGCGGCCCGCGCCCGAGCCGCGGTGGTCGCCGTGCGCGACCCGGTCGCGACACGCCGGATCGTCTCGCTGCTGCGCCAGTGCAACCAGGGCGTGCGCATCCTGGTGCGCGTGCGGGCGGTCGCGGAGATCGACGAGCTCGAGCGCCTGGGCGCCGACGAGGTGGTCCCGTCCGAGTTCGAGACCTCGATCGAGATCTTCGCCAGGCTGCTCGCCAACCTGGGCGTGCCCCGACATGTGGTGCGCGTGCAGGAGTCGATCATCCGGCTCGGTCGCTACCGAGCCCTGCGCGGCGTGGGCTCGTCCTCGGACCTGATGGCCGAGACCAGGCGGCTGATCGCCGGAGGCGTGCTCGAGACCGCGCAGGTGATGACCGGCAGCGAGGCGGTCGGCCGGACGCTCGGCGAGCTCGATCTGCGCCGGCGCACCGGGGCGACCCTGCTCAGCGTCGTGCGCGCGGACCAGCCGCTGCCCAACCCCGATGGATCGACGCGGCTCGAGGCGCAGGACCTGGTCGTGCTCTACGGCCCGCACGAGGCGATCGATCGGGCGCTGCACATCCTCGAGCCACGCGACGGCGCCGCCTCGCGGCCGACCGGCGGTGCCGGCGCGCTTTGAGCTCACCCGTCGAAGCGGCGGGAGGATCGGCGTCGTGCATCCCGCCCGGGCCTCGGCGTGGGACGGCGGCTGCTCGCCGCCATGGCTTGCCCGCGCCGCCGCCGACCGAGCGCCTCATGGCAGCCGCTCGAGCAGGCGGGAGAAGGCCTCGAAGGCGGGGGTGCCGAAGAGCACGAAGCGCACCTCGTCGAACGCCCCCGCATGGCTCTCGATCGCCTTGACCGCCGTGCCCAGCGCGATCGGCGCGGCCTCGCCGAGCGGGTAGCCGTAGACGCCCGTCGAGATGGCGGGAAAGGCGATGCTGCGCAGGCCATGCTCGCGGGCCAAGGCGAGGCTCGACTCGTGGCAGGCGGCGAGCAGGCGTGGCACCTCGGGCCCGCTGCCGTAGACCGGGCCGACGGTGTGGACCACCCAGCGCGCCTGGAGCCGGCCGCCCGGCGTGATCACCGCTTCCCCGGCGGGCAGCCCATCGGGCCAGTGCTCGGCGCGAATTCGACGGCACGCGGCGAGGATCTCGGGGCCGCCGCGGCGGTGGACCGCGCCGTCGACCCCTCCGCCGCCGAGCAGGCTCGAGTTGGCGGCGTTGACGATCGCGTCGACGTCGGCGAGCGTCAGGTCGCCCTGCTCGAGCGTCAGGCGGCAGCCCGCGATCTCCTTGGAGCTCGTCTCGTGCATTGCAGCCTCTGCCGCCGTCCTCGTAGCTCGTAGCTC
>CAZGUU010000144.1:0-12505 GCA_964529315.1 uncultured Enterobacteriaceae bacterium | reverse complement strand
GGGCCGATGTCGCCGCCCAGATACGCGCCGCGGTCGAACGATCCGGACTCACGAATGCCCAGTTCGCCGAGCTCGTCGGCACGAGTGCCTCGCGGCTCAGCACCTATCTGAGCGGCAAGGTCACCCCGTCCGCCGCCCTGCTCCTGCGCATGGAGCGCGCGGCCTCGCGATGCCCACTACCGGATCGGAGCGGAGCTGAGGCGCGAGGGAAGTGACCGGCCTGGCAACCTCGAGCCCCCTGATCGGGCGGGTTTCGCACCCGCTGGACGACGCACGGAATTCTATCGAGTCATCGCACCCGCGACTCCCTTCCGACCAGCCGTGCCTGGTGGCACTGTTGCGCCCATGCGCGGTGGTGGCAAGTACCTCGAGCCCGGCTAGAGCCTCAGCCCTCCGCTCGGCCGCAGAAATCGATGCTCCCGGAAGCACGCGCCCCTGGCGCCAGGGGGGGCTCGGCGTGCCCCTGCGCGTCGCACAAATGCTTCTTGACACCTTAATGCGGCTGGCCTAAGAGCTGGTTCGAACGACGGATTGGAGGGAGTGTCATGCCGACCCGAAAGCGCATGACCACGGCGACGCGCGCCCTCGCCATCGTCGGCGGGGTCTCGACCGCCCTCGGAGTCGGGGATGCGTCACCCGCCGGGGCGGCCCTTCTCGCCCACGACTCGTATCTGCTCGTCCAGGGGGCCGCCCCCCCTTAATGGGGACGAGCGGGCCGGCGAAGGTCTACTCGCTCGAGCTCGAGCGAGGTGAGGACGATGGCGGCAACCCGGCCGCCGAGATCGTCGAGAAGGACTCGATACTCTCGCCGGGGCCGCTCCTCGCCGTGAGCGTGCGGCGCTTCGCGTACTTTCAGACGCCGAGCAGCATCCTCGTGTACCGTATCGGCCCGGGCGGCGTCCTCGTCGGACCCCGCTCCTCCCCGATCGCCAACGTCGGAGCGATCGCGATCGACGAGAACCGCGACCTGGCCTACCTGCTGACTGCGGACGACGACGGCAACGTCCCGCTGGTGGTGGCGAAGATCAACCCGAGCAACGGCAAGCTGCGCGTCCTCTCGACGATACCGACCGGCAACGACAAGGAGAGCGGCGAGTACTTCGACTCCTTGGTCGTCGAGCCGCTCTACGACATGCTCTACGCCCCGAGCCGCGTCAGCGTCGGGCAGTTCAAGCTCTCCGATGAGGGACGCACGGTCACCAAGCACCCACCGGTCGCCATCCCGGGCGTCAACGTGCTCACCACCGGCTGTGACCAGCTTCGTCCGAAGCTGGTGGTGGACGTGCGCACGCATACGGCAGTCGCGCTGCACCAGAAGGGTGCGCCCACCGGTGCATGCACGGGACGGACCACCGAGCTGCAGCGCTTCGCGATCGATCCGACGACCGGCCTATTGTCGCTCGCTGCCGCGACGCCGCTCGTGACCGCCCGGGCGGAGAGCACGCCGGGCGCCCTGGAAATCTCCCCCGATCTTCCTTGGCTTGCGCGCTACGTCTACGCGTCGGACAAGGGCTTCACCTTCGATGTCTCATCGTGCACGGGCGCGGGGAACGTCACGACCAAGGTGTTGGCGGAGACCGGCGCGCAGCAGGTCGCCGGCTTTCGCTCGGGCATGACGCTCGATCTGGCCGACAGCGCCACCGTCAACGAGTGGGTCGGCCCGACCACGATCGGCTGCGTCGCGCCCATCGAGTGCGTGTCGCACGCCATGGCCGGGGAGGTATCACCCACTGGCGTTGCGCTCGCCACGTCGCCGACCGGGAGGCTGCTCGCCGTCGGAAACCCGGGTCTGGTGAGGGCGACCGTCTCCGACCCGCCCGGCGGCAACGTCTGCTTCCCGGTGTCGACGAGCGTCGCCGAGAACGCAACGCTCGAGGTGCATGGCCTCGACACCGAAGGCCGTGCCTCGACCGGCGCGCTCGGAAAGCTCGCGACCACGAGCCTCGGCGGAAACCAGGTGCCGGCCACGATCCTGGCCGTGCCGGCCTTCGTCGAGCGCTTCGCGAGCCCGATCGAGCTGCTGCCGCACCCGACCCTCGATCTGCCGGGCGGGGGGCTGCTCGAGCCGACGATCACCTACGGCCCGCTCCCGGGAACGTCAGTGCTCCTTCCGGAGCCCGATCAGGCGAACACCGTCGTTCGCATCGGGGCCTACCGCTTCGTTCTGAAGCGACGCCATGTCGTCAAGAGCGTGGTCGGCGAGCACACCTTCTACGACTACCACCGCACGATCGACGGCATCACGGTTCAGGCACGCTTCAGAAAGCTCCGTCAAGGTCGCTACCGGCTCCGCATGTCGGTCCAGCCGCTCGCGGGACTCCGCCAGCTCGGTGACCCGACCGACCTCACGCTGGTCGCGGGCGAGTTCGGCGGCTGGGCGGAGGTGACGCCGACTCGCCCGTGAGCCGCCCGTAGCTCGTGCACCCCGGGTCGACCCTCAGCCCTTCGGGAGCGCGCTTCCGAGTACGGTCGCCTCATGCGTTTGCGAACGGGCGGAAAGGCCATGGCCCGAACGGCTGCTAGCCCCGATCGACACCTGAAAACCGGCCAAAGGGGAGTCCGGTCCGGTACGCCATCAACCAGCGCGAGCGGCAAGAGCAAGAGCCGCTCCCGACACACCTGCGCCAGCCCGTCGATCCCGCGCCGGAAGTCCACCGGCTCCACGGAGACGAGGATCCGCATCTGCGGCGTGAGCTGCAGCACCTCACCCCTCTCCGAGGAAGGCCCGCACCAGCGTCACCACCTCGAGCCGGCCCGCCACGACGATCCGCATCCGGTCGCCGCGCGCGCTCGCCACCTCCACCGTGCTGCACAGCGCGGAGCTGACCTCGGCGGCGTCGATCTCCACGAAGCTCGCCGCGCCGCGCTGCTCTGCGGGGCCTGCGAGGGGGACGATTCGCCCGAGTCATTCGTGCCGGGCCAGGGTTTGCCATTCGCGGGAGGCCCGGGGGCGAAGCGGCGGGTTGGACCGAGCGGGGAGTGCGGAAGCGTAGCGATGGATGCGAGGCGAGTTGCTCGTGCCTGATTGGGTCGCCTGGCGTGATGGAGTGCCCGCCGATGATGGCCCATTTCGGCGTCAGCCACGGCCACGTCGTCGGCCTTGTCGCGAGTCGTCGGTCATCGTGCGGGCAGCAACGGGGAGGATGCCTCGCAACGCAGGGCTAGCCTTGACGGACGACCCGATTTCTGGGATGCCCCTCGCGCGTCGAGGCAAGATGGTGTCGAGCGGGCAGCGGGGGCAGAGCGGGGCGAAGAGGCCGAAGGGCTGGCCGGTGCGCCGTGGTCTGCGGGCCGCGTGGCTGGCGCTGCTGGGGGCGCTGGCAATCATGCAGGCGTCGCCGGCGCTGGTCCAGGCCGACGATGCGGCTCCCGAGGCGGCCATGGAGACCGCGGCGTGGCTCGACTCCGAGGCGCGTCTGCGGCCGAGCCTGCCGGTGCGCGTCTCTGGCCGGTGGGACGGCGAGCTGCGAGTGGTGGAGTGGGAGGCGAAGCTCGATCTCGAGGGCGACGCCTTCTCGGGCGAGATTCGCTTTCCGCACCTGCCGGTAGCGGTACCGCTCAGCGTGCGGGGCAAGCGCGAGGGCGACCTGGTGGAGTTCTCGGTGCGCTACGCCGAGGGCGAGGTGGCCTACTTCGGCGGGCACCTGGCCGGGACGAGTCTGGTGGGCGCCTTCGAGGGGATCACCGGCGAGCGCGGTCAGTGGAGCGGCTCGTGGGTGCCCGAGACGCTCACGGTGGAGGGCGAGGCGGCGCGATGAGCGTGCTCCTGCTGGTCGTCGACTCGCTGCGGTGCTCGTCGCTGGCGCTCGACGGCCAGAGGGCAGGTGCAGGGGAGCGCGCGAGCGCCTCTCGGGCCGGTGCGCGAGCGCTTGGCCGGGTGGGCGCCGGCGTGCGGGCGGCGTAGGGCGGGCGCAGGGCGTAAGCCGGGCGAGCCAGGCAGCGAGAGAGGGAGAGAGGTGCTGCGGTGCTGCCCGAGCTTCGGGTCCTGGGCGTCGAAGTCCACACGCACATCCTCCTGCTGGTCACGGCGGTGGTGGGGTGCCTGTGGCTTGGGCCTAAGTGGGCCTCGCGGCTCGAGGGTCTCGATGCGCGGCGCGTGCGGTGGGTGCTGTTGTGGCTGGGCGTGGCAGCGTTTGCCGGCGGGCGAGCGCACTTCTTGGCCAACACGTGGTGGTCGGCGATGTTCGTCGGGCAGCGCTGGGCGATGCTGCGCTTCTGGAGCGGCCTGCACGCGGGGGGCGCGATTGCTGGGCTGGTGGTGGCCGCACCGCTTGCGGCGCGGGCCTACGGGCTCTCGCTCGGCCGTCTGGCCGATGCGGTGGCGCCGACAGTGGGCGTGGGCATCGCGCTTGCGCGCCTGGGCTGCTTTGCCAACGGCTGCTGCTTCGGGGTGCCGTGCAGCGGGCCGTGGTGCGTGGCCTTTGCGCGGGACAGCGCCGCGTACGCCTTCCACGCGGCCTCGGGAGCGATCGCACCCGAGGCCCTGGCCTCGGCGACGGTGCACCCGCTGCAGCTCTACTTTGCCGGGGCGGGGCTGACCGGCGGGCTGGTGGCGCTGCTTGCGCAGCGCCACCGGGGCTACCCGGGGCGTGCGGCGCTGCTCGGCCTGGCGGTCTACTTGACGCTGGTGGCGGCGATCGAGCCGCTGCGCGCGGCGGGGCCGGCCAGCCGCTACCTGCGCGGCGGCCCGCTGCAGCTCCAGTGGGTGGCGCTGGCCCTGGCGGGCGGTGCTGCCGTGGCCCTAGGCGTGGCCGAGCTGTGGGCGCGCCGGCACGCCGCGGCAAGCGGCGAGTCCGCGAGGGCGTGCGCGAGTGAGCCCGCGCCCGAGGTGGCGCCCGGCGGCGCGACGTACGGTGCGCCGCCTGGCTCGTCGACCGCACTGCACATGGCGGGTCGAGGGCAGCCAGCGAGGAGGCCGCGATGCGATTGATGGCAAGTCGGTCGGGAGCCTGGGGCGAGATGCGTCGGCTGGTCCCGGAGCGCAGGGTGGGGCAGCGCAGCGCCCGTCTGGCCAGCCTCGCCCGAGCCTCCGGCGGTGCGGCCCGCGGCGCGGGGCTGCTTGCGCTCGTGGGGTTGCTTGCCATCGTTGCGCCCGAGCTGGCGCGAGCGGGCAGCCTGGCTGACGACTTCTCAACGCCGCCGTTTGGCAGCACGGAGCCGCCCATCGCGCAGCGCTGGTGCGAGCGCTACCACCACGTGCACTGGCGCGATGCGGCGAGCGCGACCGGCCCCGAGTCGCTCTTCGCGCTCGACGGCGACTGCTGCGCCGGGGTGAATGCCTGCAGCGTGTGCAACGCAATCGTCGGCCAGGGCGTCTCGTGCAACGACGGCTGCCCGGCCGAGCCCGAGGACTCGAGCGCGCTGGGCTGCAAGCACCTGCTGGTCTCGAGCGCCGACTACGCGGGCGAGGACCGGCGTGCCACGCTGGCCTTCGGCCTACCGTTCGACCTGGATGCGCTGTGTAGCTCTGCGTGTGCCGGCTGCCCGTTCGAGCACGTGGCGGTGGCGACGCCTGCGCACCCGCACTGCGATGCGCGCCTGGAGGCGCGCAACCGACGTCTGGAGAGCGGCAGCTACGGCCTGGAGATCCGCTCGGTGAGCACGCCGCTGGCGGGGTATCCCGAGTGTGGCACGACGGCCCAGGAGGAGAGCTCGACGATCGATGCGGCAGCGACCTTTGCGCTCACGACGTCGACCGAGGCGCGCTACGAGATCGGCCTGGCGACCTATCCCAGCTCGGCCTTCCCGCACACCCAGCTCTCGGCGGTGGCCGAGGTGTTCGACCGGGTGACGGGCCAGCGTGTGGCCCGAGCGCAGAAGGGCGATCTCACGCGTCCGGCCTGGTACGACGCGGCGGGCCGGCGCTTTGCGCTGGGCGGGCGCGTCCACGACAACCCCGCGCCCGACGACGTGATCTACGACGACTTCTCGGGCGAGACGGCGATTGTGCCGCCCGACCCGACCGATCCGACCTACGTCAACGGCGCACCGAGCACGCTGGAGCCCGAGGTGGCGACGGAGATGCTGTCGTCGACCGAGTTTCTCTGGGTACCGCGCAGCTCGGGCGTGCCACCTCTACAGACGGCCTACGACGACCCGAGCGGCTTGATCGACCCGGGCAAGATCGAGCTCGAGCGTGCGGCGGTGATCCGCGGCCGGGTGGTGGACGGCGACGGTGTGGAGCTGCCCGGCGTATCGGTGAGCGTGCTCGAGGATCACGCCCTGGGGCGCACGCACACGCGTGCCGACGGACGCTTCGACCTGGCGGTGAACGGGGGTGCGCCGCTGACGGTGGTCTACGAGAAGCCGAGCTACATTGCGGTGCACCGTCGGGTGGCGGTGCCCTGGCAGGACTACGTCACGGCGGACGACGTGGTGATGCTCGAGCGCGAGCCGGCGCAGGCGGTGGCGCTCGGGGCGTCGAGCGTGCAGGTGGTGCGCGGTGCATCGATTGCGGCGGACGATCCGGGCGACCCGGCGCGGCGCGCCACGGTGATGTTTCTGCCCGGGACGACGGTGACGTCGCCGGCTCTGTCGGGCACGGTCGGCGTGCGTGCGACCGAGGTGACGACGGTGCGTGGTGCTGCGGGGCGAGCGCGCATGCCGGCCGAGCTGCCGCGAGAGACGGCACTCACCTACGCGGTGGAGCTGAGCGTCGACGAGGCGGAGGAGGTGGGCGCAGGTGAGGTGACCTTCAGCCAGCCGGTGCTCTTCTACGTGGAGAATTTCCTCGACTTCCCGACCGGCGAGGCGGTGCTGGCCGGGTACTACGACCGGGGGGCGGGGGTGTGGAAGCCCGCCGACAACGGCCGGGTGATCGAGGTTTTGGCGATTGCGGGCGCTCTGGCCGAGGTGGACAGCGACGGCGACGGCGTGGTGGACAACGGCGCCGGCCTGACGCCAGCCATGACGGTGGCCGAGCGCGAGCAGCTTGCCGCGCTGGGCTACGGCGTGGGGCAGAGGCTCTGGCGGGTGGCCACCCAGCACTTCTCGCTGTGGGATCTGAACTGGCCCTTTGGGCCGCCCGCGGGCGCGGAGCCGCCCGGGACGCCGCCGCCCGACGGTGGCGAGCCCGACCCGATGATTGCCTCGGCCGATGGCGGCGGGGATCCCGACGGCGGCGACGGCAAGGAGCCGGGGCCGGTGCCCGATCCGTGCCAGCTGACCGGCTCGATCATCGAGTGCGAGAACCAGGTGCTGGGCGAGCGCCTCGGTGTGACGGGCACGCCGTACCGCTTGGAGTACCGCAGCGATCGGGTGCCAGGCTACGAGGCGAGCCGCACGCTGTGGATCGAGCTGCAGAGCACGCCGATGCCGCCCGGGGTGGAGCGGATCGAGCTGGAGGTGCTGGTCGCGGGGCGCGAGCTGCGCCAGTCGTACACGCCGTCGTATCCGCCGGCAGCACCGCTGGCCCGCGTGCCGTTCACCTGGGACGGACGGGATGCCTTTGGGCGCGTGGTGCAAGGGGCGCAGACGGTGCGGGTACGCATCGGCTACGTGTACCGCGGCGCTTACCAGCGCACGGCGCGCTTCGGGTACCGGGGCAACGGCGTGGAGATCACGGGCGAGCGGGCGCGCGAGGAGGTGACGCTCTGGCAGGGGCATCGGCGCCGGCTCGGCGTGTGGGACGCACGCGGTCAGGGGCTGGGCGGCTGGTCGCTCGACGTGCACCATGCCTACGACCCCATCGGGCGGGTGCTCTACGAGGGCAACGGGAGGCGGCGCAGCGTTGCGAGCTTCCGCAAGGTGATGGCGCGCCATGCGGGCAACGGTGTGTCGGGCTCGCCCAACTACGGGCAGCCCGCCGTCACGCAGCCGATCACCTCGAGCACGCTCTTCGGCGTGGCGCCGGCGGCGGATGGCAGCGTGTACTTCAGCTTCGGCAGCTCGCTGGCGCGGGTCGCGCCCACCGGGATCCTGGAGAACGTCTCGGGCGTGTCGACCGATGGCGGGAGCACGCTTGCCGCTGGGCCCGACGGCAGCGTGTACTTCTATCGTTCCTCGCAGAAGAAGCTCTACCGCCTGCCGGCCGAGGGCGGCACGCCGCAGCACGTGGCGGGCAACGGCGCCGACTGCTCGAGCATGCCGCCGGACTGCGGTGAGGGCGGGCTGGCCACGGCAATCCCGATCGGCACGATCGGCGGCCCCGCGGTGGGCCCGGATGGGAGCGTGTACTTTCTGAGTGCGAACCGGCTTAGGCGCATCGACCACGACGGGCGGGTGTGGACGGTGGCGGGCACCGGGGTGAATGCCTTCTCGGGCGACGGCGGCCCGGCCACGGCAGCCGCACTGCACTGGCCGACCGACGTGGTGGTCAGCTCCGGAGGCGAGATCTTCGTTGCTGGCGGCTATCGGGTGCGTCGCATCGGGCTCGACGGCAAGATCGAGACGGTGGCGGGCACGGGGCAGGTGTGCGACGTGGCGCACGCGCCGTGCGGCGACGGTGGCAGTGCGACGCTGGCGCGGGTGAGTGCCGCGTCGCTGGCGGTAGCGCCCGACGGCAGCCTCTACGTCGCCGATCAGGAGGCGGTGGTGCGACGCGTGGCACCCGACGGGACGATCAGCAGCGCCGTGGGTGCGATCGGGCAGGAGGGGGACTACGTCGAGGGGAGTGCGGCGGTGGCCGCGCGGCTCAGCCAGCCGCGGCAGGTTGCGGTGGGCCCCGACGGCGCGCTCTACATCGCCAACTCCGGCGCGGGTGCGCTGCGGCGCTCGATCCTGCGCCTGGGTGCGCCGTTGCCAGGGCTTGCGGAGTCGACGATCCTGATCCCCTCGGAGGACGGCCGGCAAGTGTACGAGTTTACGGGCACGGGGCGCCACCTGGCGACCTACGACGGGCTGCTCGGGACGGTGCGCTACACGTTTGCCTACGGCGACGGGGGCCAGGGTGCGCTTGTCTCGATCACCGACGGTGCGGGCAGCGTGACGACGATCGAGCGCGATGCGCTCTCGGGCGAGCCCACGCGCATCGTCGCCCCGGGCGGGCAGGCCACCGTGCTGCACCTGGACGCCCAGGGCTGGCTCGACCGGGTGAGCAATCCGGCGGGCGAGCAGCAGCAGATGGCCTACGGCGCCGACGGCCTGCTGCTCACGACGACCGATCCGCGGGGCTACAGCTCGACGTTCACCTACGACGCGAGCGGCCTGGGCCGCCTGGTGCTCGACGAGGATGCGGCGGGCGGCTCACAGGCGCTGGTGCGCACGGAGACAGGGGGTGGCTTCGAGGTCGTGGTGACCAGCGCCATGAATCGCGTGCGCCGCTACCTCTCCGAGCGTCTGGCGGGTGGGGTGCGCTACGCGCGGACGACGAGTCCGGCGGGCCTTGCCACCGAGTCGCACCGCTTCCCCGACGGGGGCCAGCAGATCGACTACCCCGACGGGACGTCGGTGGGCATCGTGCGCGGCCCGGACCCGCGCTTCGGCATGCGCTCGCCGGTGCTGGCGAGCGTGGAGATCGAGACGCCGGGCAATCTCTCGGACCCGGGCAATCCCGCGCTGCCGCTCACGGCGACGATCACCGAGCAGCGCACGGCGAACTTCCCGAGCCTGCTCGAGCCGCTCGGTTTGAGCGGGGCGGTAGCGGCGCGCGAGATCGTGACGGTGAACGGCCGTGCATTCACGACGACGCTCGATGCGAGCACGACGCCCAAGCAGCTGGTCCACGAGACGCCCGAGGGGCGCCGGCGCACGGTGAAGCTCGACGGCGTGGGCCGGGTGGTCGAGTCCGGGGTGGCGGGCCTCTACCCGCTGCGCTTCGAGTACGAGGCGACGAGCGGGCTGCTCGCCCGGGTGCGCCAGGGGACGTTCGGCAGCGACGAGCGAGTCTACGAGGTGAGCCACGATGCGCGCCGGCGCGTGGCGAGCGTGACGGACCCGCTGGGTCGGGTGCTGGGCCTGACCTACGACGACGCCGACCGGGTGACGGCGCAGACGCTGCCCGATACGAGCCAGGTGGGCCTGGCCTACGACGCAGCGGGCAACGTGAGCGGCCTCACCCCGCCCGGGCGCCCGGAGCACGGCTTCGAGCACACGGCGGTAGGCCTCGAGCAGAGCTACCTGCCGCCCGATCCGAGCCCGGCCGTGGCCTCGCCCGCAACGCAGTACGCCTACGACCTCGACCGGCGGCTCGAGCGGGTGACGCGCCCGTCGACGGCGAGCCCGCCCCCGGCCAGCGAGGCGGTGAGCCTGGGCTACGAGCCATCCTCGGGCCGCCTGGCGACCATCACCCTGCCCGGCGGGACGGGCGGGCAGGGCGAGATCGCCTACGGCTACGATGCGACGAGCGGGCGGGTGTCGAGCATCTCGGGCCCGGCGGGTGTCACGGTGGCCTACGCCTACGACGCCTTCCTGCCGATTGCCGAGACCTGGAGCGGTGCGGTCTCGGGTGGGGTGACCTACGGGTACGATACGAGCTTTCGCATCGCCTCGCAGAAGGTGAACGGGGCGAGCCAGGCAACGTTCGCCTACGACGGCGACGATCTGCTGGCCGGAGTGACGGTGGCCGGGGCCTCGAGCAGCCTTGCGATCGTGCGGGACACGGCGACGCAGCGGGCGGGACTGGTGACGGCGACGGAGCTTGGCGGGGTGAGCGACGAGCGCGTGTACAGCGAGTTCGGCGAGCCGTCGAGCTACACGGCGCGCTGGGCGGGCAGCCCGATCTACGCCGTGAGCTACGATGCGCGCGACGGCCTGGGCCGGATCACGAGCAAGACGGAGACGATCGGCGGGACGACGACGGTGTACGAGTACGGCTACGAGGCCAGCGGGCGCCTGGACACGGTGCGGCGCAATGGCTTGCTGGTCTCCGACTACGCCTACGACGCCAACGGCAACCGCACTGCAGCCCCGAACCTGACCGGCACGGCGCTCTACGACGACCAGGACCGGCTGCTCGCCTACGGGGCTACGACCTACGCCTACACGCCCAACGGCGAGCTTGCGAGCAAGACGACCTCTGGCGGGACGACGGCCTACGAGTACGACGCCCTGGGCAGCCTGCGCCGGGTGACGCCGCCCGCGCCGGCGCCGGAGATCGAGTACCTGGTCGACGGGCGGGGCCGGCGGGTGGGCAAGCGAGTGGGCGGGGTGCTCGAGCGCGCCTACCTGTGGGAGGGGCAGCTGCGCGTGGTGGCCGAGTTGGACGGTGCGGGGCAGGTGGTCGCGCGCTTCGTCTACGGGACGCAGGCCAACGTGCCCGAGCTGATGGTGAAGGGCGGGCAGACCTACCGGCTCATCACGGACCACCTGGGCAGCGTGCGCCTGGTGGTCGACGCCGACAGCGGGGCGATCGCGCAGCGCATCGACTACGACGAGTACGGGGTGGCCACGCTGGTCGCGGGCACCTGGGACGTGCAGCCGTTTGGCTTCGCGGGGGGGCTCTACGATCCGGCCACGGGGCTCGTCAGGTTTGGGGCGCGGGACTATGACCCGGGTGTCGGGCGGTGGCTTGCGAAGGATCCAGTGCGCTTCCTTGGAGGGGCGACGAATCTTGCAGCTTACTCGTCGAACGATCCCACGAATCGAACGGATCCGATGGGTCTCTTCGTGTGTCTACCGCTGGATCCGATGTGCACGCTGGCCGGCTTCATCGGTGGCGGGATCGGTGGGGCTGTCGGGGCCATCCTCGGAGGAGCGAACGCCGGCCAGATCGACCCTGGCCAGATTGGCGCGGCGGCCGCCGCTGGGGCACTGGTGGGAGCGGCGGGTGCCGCCTTGGGACTGGGCCCAGGCGCGGGGGCGGTCGTCGGTGCTGCTGCCGCGGCCTACTTGGCTGCCGCCGCCGGTCAAAACCCGGGAGGCATTTTCGGCGCGGCTCTCGGCGGTGGCTATGGTGGGGCCCTTGGTGGGCTTCGGGGTGGAGGTCCGTCGGGGATTGCCGCTGGAGCCTACCTCGGCGGCCCGACCGGCGCTGCCCTCAGCGCCGCTGGAGAGGAGGCCTATGGCCCGTGCGAAGAGGACGAAAAGTAAGCGAGGAGGTGGTGGTGGCGACTGAGCGGGCGCTCCTGAGGCGCCTTGCGGGCTATGCCGCATTCTTCGCATGGTTGGTCGCGGTGCTCGAGACCGGTGGCCCGATCGCCGTCGCCTTGGTGTTGAAGGGGCCGGTGGGAGAATGGGTGGACAGCTTTGAGGTCGCAGGTTCACTGCGGTCGGGGATCAAGATGATGTTGGGGATGTGGATCATCGGAACGGTTGCGTGGCCAACCTACTGGCTCGTGGACGTATTGCTGCGTCGCTACCAGAAGGAGAGCTTTATGTCTTGGGCGCTAGGCATCACAGAGCCGCCGGCTCGGGATGATGAAGGGAAGCAGGCTGGGGGTCCCCGTGCTGACTCCACAACGAAGGAGGAATAGGCGGCGCCTCGAGCAGCCTTGCGATCGTGCGGGACACGGCGACGCAGCGGGCGGGGCTGGTGACGGCGACCGAGCTCGGCGGGGTGAGCGACGAGCGCGTGTACAGCGAGTTCGGCGAGCCGTCGAGCTACACGGCGCGCTGGGCGGGCAGCCCG
>CAZGUU010000143.1:0-12541 GCA_964529315.1 uncultured Enterobacteriaceae bacterium | reverse complement strand
GCGCGGCCGCTGGAGCCACGGCTTCCCGCGGGCCGCGATGGTCGCGCTTCACGACGGGCCGCCCGCCGTCAGCTCCGGCAAGCGGGGCGTCCCCAGCCGGCGCGGGCAGTCCAGCGAGGTGAGCACGTCGATCAAGGCGAGCGCGCCGTCGAGCACGGTGGCCGCGTCGGGGGCGCCGAACGACGCGCGGCCCCGCGCGAGGATCGCCTCGAGGTCGGCCCCCACCGTCGCGAGCAGCGCTCGCGCGTCGCTGGGCAGCAGGAAGCGATCTCGTGCACCGCTGCGAACCACCTCGGCGATCGCAGCGGCGTCGTCGTAGGTCGCCAGCGCGGCATTCGGCTCGACGAACACCGGCGGCGTCTCGGCCTGAGCCAAATCGACGACCACGCGAAAGCCGATGCGAGCCTGCACGGCGAGCTTGGGGAAGTCGACCAGGCCGACGTCGTCGCCCGTGGTGTGGTAGCAGGCGCCGGTCGAGTCGGAGAAGAACACCGTGGGCACGGAGGCTGCCGCGAAGCTCGCGTAGTCGCTGCGCAGCTGGCCGAAGACGTAGCTCAGAGAGCGCGTGCCGAGCCCCTCTTTCGCGACGGCCTGCGCGACGATCTCCTGCAGGGCCGCCCCGCCGGTCTCGGGTGCCACGGCGAAGCTCACGTCGCGCAGGCTCGGCAGGAGGTCGGCGCCGAGAATGTCGAAGTTCACGTAGGCGACGGTGTCGGCGATCGGCACGAGCGGCTCGGCGACGTAATGCTCCGAGCCGACCAGCCCGTCCTCCTCTGCGTCCCACAGCGCGAGCACCACCGAGCGCCTCGGCGCTCCAGGCAGGCGGCGCAGCGCCTCGCCCACGCCCAGCACGGCCGCCACTCCCGCCGCATTGTCGGTCGCTCCGTTGCACACCGTCCCACCGGGGCTGGCGTCGCACGAACCGAGGTGATCGTAGTGCGCGCCGACGACCACGTACTCCTCGGCCAGATCGCTCCCCGGAACGAGCGCCAGGAGGTTCGTCCCACGCACTCCGGATCGCACGAAGGGCTGCCGGTACGCATCCTCCCCGGCACGCGTCGAGTCGAGCCCCGGACCGATCCGGGCCAGGCGCGCGATCAGGTAGCGCTGCGCAGCGAGCGAGCCGGGAGTGTCGTTGTTGCGTCCGGCGAAGCGGTCCGCGGCCAGTTGCGCGACCACCGAGCGCAGGCTCTGCGTCGCCCCGCCCGCGGCGCGATCGACTTCGGCGTCGCCCAACGCGTGCGCCGCGCCGGCCCACGCCAGCGCGAGCCCCGCGGCGAGCCCGACCATCCGTCCGCGAGTCGTCGAGTCCAGCTGCATTGCGCGCCCCCTTCGCCCCGACCGACGGGTCGGTCGGGGTAGGACCGAACCGCGTGGCGGCGCGAGACCCCGTTGTACGAACGAGCGCCTCGCTTGTCGACCCCGGGCGACGACGCATGGCAAACCCGTCGGTCAGTCAAGTAGGGTCGACGCTGGAGAAATCCTCAGCGGAAGCAGATTTCGGGTTGTGCTCCGCCGATCCTCGGAATATTTGCTGGAGTCAACGCTGGCCCCGTCCACAGCGGCGGGCTTCCCCCGAGGAGACACCATGAGCCGATGGTTCCTTAGGACTTCGATCTTGACTCTGAGCCTCCTCTTCCTGCACGCCGCCTCCGACGCGCAGGCCTTCACGGACCTGCTCCTCGGCAAGCAGGCGACCTTCGTCGACAAGACGAATCCCAAGCAGGACTCGGCCAAGTTCAACTACGCCAAGGATCCCGCGCTCTACTCCTTGCAGAGCCCGCTCTGCCCCGCCGTGAGCAAGCTGCAGATCCTGACCTCGAACGGCAGGTACGCCGAGACGACCCTCGACTGCACCAAGTGGAAGACCACCGGCTCGGGCTTCCGCTACAGCGCAAAGCCGGGTGGCCCGGGCGGGGTGCGATCGATCGTCTACAGCCTCGGGCGGCTCAACGTCCGCGTGCAGGACGCGCCATACTCGACCAACCCGGTCACCGGCCCGATCAGCTTCGTCGAGACGCGCTTCGGCGTCGGCGCGACGAGCTACTGCGGCCGCTTCCAGGCTCCGCCCTCGACCTTCAAGGTGAACTCCGCGGGCAAGATCGTCATCAAGGGCCCGTCGGTGCCCTGCCAGGGCGTCTGCGGCGACGGCTTCCTCGAAGCGAACGAGCAGTGCGACGACGGCAACACGGTGGGCGGCGACTGCTGCGATGCGACCTGCAGCTTCGAGGTCGCGGGGAGCGCTTGCGCGGACGACGCCAACCTCTGCACGGACGACGTCTGCGACGGCGCCGGGGCCTGCACGCACGCGAGCAACACCGTCGCCTGCGACGACCACAGCGGCTGCACGCAGAACGACGCCTGCTCCGGCGGCACCTGCACGGGCGAGCTGCTGCCTCCCTGGGTGAACGAGTTCGACTACGACTCGAACGACGGCTTCCCCAACTACGACTACGACGAGTTCGTCGAGATCGCCGGGCCAGCGGGCACCGATCTCTCCGGCTACCGGGTGCTGGCCGTCGAGGGCGCCGGCCCGCAGTGCTCGACCGGCTTCTTCGTCAACGCCGGCGACGCCCACTTCGACCTGGCGATCCCCGACGGCGCGGTGCTCGCCGACGACACCGGGACGGGCATCGGCTTCTATACCGTGTGCTTCGCGCACACCTCGCTCAACGTGGTCGCCGCCGGCAAGTGCGACGTGGTCCTGCCGGCCCCGTTCAGCGACTCGAACCTGAAGAATGGCAGCCTGCTGAACGGCGACGAGTGGTCCTGCCCCGACGGCATCCTGGTGCTCGACCCCGACGACAACATGGTCGACGCGATCAGCTACGAGGGCACGGTTGCCAATGCCGGGCTCTACGGGCCGTTCTTCCACGTGACGCCGTACGTCGCCGAGCGCGACGAGGGCTGGCTCGCGGGCGTCTCGATCATCAAGACCACGAGCACGCTGGCCCGCGCCACCTCGGCCACCGAGTGGAAGGATCCCTCGGAGCTCGGCCCGATCATCTGCGACGGCCAGATCGGCTTCTTCTGTCCGACGCTCACCCGCTCGCCGGGCGCGAAGAACGCCGGCCAGAACCTGGCCTGCGGCTCGCCCTGCGCGGCCTTCCTCGACGCGCCCGCGGGCCTGCTCGACTAGACGATCCGAGCGCCGATGCGCCGGGCCGGCCGCCAAGGGCAGGCCCGGCGCAACGGCAGCCCCCCTCTCGGCGCCGGGCGCGCGCCCGCGGGCCCCGCGCACTTTCGCCCGGTCGGCTCTTGTGGTTGCACGGGGCCATGAAGATCGACGCATCCCTGCTCGCCCTGGACCTCCGTGCCGTCCCCGAGGAGGCTCGTGCCGCCGAGGCGCTGGGCTACGACGGCGTGTTCACCTTCGAGGGCCAGCACGACCCCTTCTTCCCGCTGGCGATCGCCGCGGAGCACACGACGCGCCTCGAGCTCGCCACGGCGATCGCGATCGCCTTTCCGCGCAGCCCGATGCACCTGGCGCAGCTCGGCCACGACCTGCAGGTGTTCTCCGGGGGCCGCTTCATCCTCGGCCTGGGCTCGCAGATCAAGACGCACATCGAGAAGCGCTTCAGCACGCCATGGGACCGGCCGGTGGCACGCATGCGCGAGCTGGTGCGCGCGGTGAAGGCGATCTGGCGCTGCTGGAACGAGAACGAGAAGCTCGACTTTCGCGGCGAGTTCTACCGCCACACCCTGATGACGCCGTTCTTCAACCCCGGCCCGAGCCCGAGCGGCCCGCCGCCGGTCTTCCTGGCCGGCGTCGGTCGGCCGATGACGGCGGTCGCCGGAGAGGTCGCCGAGGGCCTGTTCGTCCACCCGCTGAACAGCCCCGAGTTCATCCGCGGCACGACCCTGCCCGCGCTCGAGCAGGGCTTCGCGCGCGGCGGTGGCTCGCGCGAGCGCTTCTCGATCGCCTGCCAGGCCCTGGTCGTGACGGGCTACACCGAGGAGGAGATGCGCGAGTGCGACGCGACCACGCGCATGCAGATCGCCTTCTACGGCTCGACGCCGCAGTACCGCGTGGTGCTGGAGGCGCACGGCTGGGGCGCCCTGCAGGAGGAGCTCAAGCAGCTCTCCAAGCAGGGCCGCTGGACGGAGATGGGCCAGCGGATCGACGACGCCATGCTCGAAGCGTTCGCGGTGCGCTGCGCGCCCGAGGAAGTCCCGGCCCGCCTCGCTGCGCGCTACGCTGGCCTGGTCGATCGGCTGAGCCTGATCTGCCACGCCAAGCCCGAAACGCGCCATCCCCGGGAGTGGGCCCAGGTGGTCGCGGAGGTGCGGCGCATCCCGGCGGCACGCGGGTAGCGCGTGGCGCGGCGCTCAGCGGAACAGCACGCTCGACAGCTCGCGCTGGAAGCGATCCGCCACCGGGTGATCTCGTCCGAGCACGGTGAAGACGTCGATCATCGCCTTGCGTGCCGCGTCGTCGGCAAACACGCGGTCGCGCCTGACCACCTCGAGGAGCTCTCCGAGCGCATCCTCGTAGCGCCGCGCCGCCGCGAGCAGGCGGCCCAGGTCGAGCCGTGCCTGGAGGTCGGCCGGGTCGGCGGCGATCCGCTCGCGTAGGACGGCCTCGTCCCCATCGGCGATCGGAGCCACGCGGGTGCGCAGCTCGGCGAGCAGCGCCTGGATCTCCTGCGCCTGCTCGGCGGATGCCCGGGCGGCGGCCGTCTCGAGCAGGGCGAGCGCCTCGTCGGTGCGCCCGCTGGCGTCGAGCAGCCGGGCCAGGGCCGAGCTGGCCCGCGGGTGTGCGGCCCGCTCCGCCAGCACCCGGCGCAGCAGCGCCTCGGCCGCGGCGGCATCTCCGCCCGCCGTGAGAGCCTGCGCCTCGTCCACCAGACGCTCGGCCTCGTCGGGGAGCAGCGCCGCGACGAACTGCTCGACGGCCTCCGCGGGCTGCGCGCCGACGAACTCCGAGACCACCTTTCCGTCGCGCACGGCGAGCACCAGTGGGATGCTCTGCACGCCGGCCGCCCGCGCCACCGCCGGGTTCTGGTCGACGTCGACCCGGGCCAGGACGAAGGCCCCGCCGTGCTTCTCGGCGAGGCGCTCGAGCAGCGGCCCCAGCGTGCGGCACGGGGCGCACCACGGCGCCCAGAAGTCGACCACCACCGGCGTGCGCTTCGAGCGCTCGATGACCTCGGCCGCGAAGCTCTGGTCGGTCACGTCGATCGTCCAGCGTCCGGGTTCCATGGCCAAAGGGGTAACAGGCACGCTCGGCGAGACAACCGCCCGGCCGCGGGGCAGAGCCCAGGAGAGCTCGCTCAGAAGGTCACGACGCTGCGGATCGAGTCACCGGCGCGCATCAGGGCGAAGGCGCGGTCGATCTCCTCGAGCGGCATGACGTGGGTGATCAGGGCGTCGATCTCGATCTTGCCCTCCATGTACCAATCGACGATGCGCGGCACGTCGGTGCGGCCGCGTGCGCCGCCGAAAGCGCTGCCCTTCCACACCCGGCCCGTGACCAGCTGGAAGGGCCGGGTGGAGATCTCCTCGCCCGCGCCGGCGACGCCGATGATCACGCTCGTGCCCCAGCCCTTGTGGCAGCACTCGAGCGCCTGGCGCATCACCGCGACGTTGCCGATGCACTCGAAGCTGAAGTCGGCGCCGCCTCGGGTCAGGTGGACCAGGAAAGGCACGAGGTCGCCCTCGACCTCGGCCGGGTCGACGAAGTGGGTCATGCCGAGCCGCTCGGCGAGAGCCCGCTTGGCCGGGTTCGCGTCGACGCCGATGATCGTACCCGCCCCCGACAGCCGCGCCCCCTGCACCACGTTCAGGCCGATGCCGCCCAGACCGAACACCACGACGCTGTCCCCCGGACGCACCCGGGCGGTGTGGATCACTGCGCCGATCCCGGTGGTCACGCCGCAGCCGACGTAGCAAACCTTGTCGAACGGCGCGTCGCGGCGGATCTTGGCCACCGCGATCTCGGGCAGCACGGTGAAGTTCGAGAAGGTCGAAGTGCCCATGTAGTGCAGGATCGGCACGCCGCCCGACGAGAAGCGACTCGTCCCGTCGGGCATGACGCCGCGCCCCTGGGTCTCGCGGATCGCCTGGCAGAGGTTGGTCTTGCCCGAGAGGCAGTACTCGCACTGCCGGCACTCGGGCGTGTAGAGCGGGATCACGTGGTCGCCCGGCGCGAGGCCGCGCACGCCGGCTCCGACCTCGCGGACGATGCCCGCTCCCTCGTGGCCGAGGATCGCCGGGAAGAGCCCCTCGGGGTCGCGCCCCGAGAGCGTGAATGCGTCGGTGTGGCAGACGCCGCTTGCCCGGATCTCGACCAGAACCTCGCCGGCGCGCGGCCCCTCGAGGTCGACCTCCTCGATCACCAGCGGCTCCCCCGCCCGGTGGGCGACTGCTGCACGGGTCTTCACGATCGCTCCTTGCGCGGCGGCGCGCGACGCTCGCGGCTCGTTCTTTGTAGCCCGCGTTGCGCCGCCTGGGCAACGAGCGGACATCTCTCAGTGCCAATGCCCTGGACATCTCCAAGTCACAGCGACACGAGCGGCGAGCGGCCAGCTTGACAGAGCCGCCCCGGGCGGACCACCCTGGGTCGTGCGCTGGATGAGCCTCGCGGAGCCGCGGAGCGATCCGGGCGGGCCGACGTGGCTCACCCGCGGCGAAGAGATCGCGCCGGCCGCGGATCGCACTCCAGGCAGGAGCCGCGGGGAGAGCATCGGGGGACTCGCATGGACAGGCAGGCCCTGACGTCGCTGGCCGATCAGCTCCGCCGGCAACGCGAGACGATCCTCGCCGAGGTGGCCGCGGCGGAGGACGACCTACAGCGCATCGCCGAGGGGCGCGAGATCGAGCTCGAGGAGCGCGCCTCGGAAGAGGTCGTCGCACGCCTGCTCGAGCGACTCGACGACCGCGGACGCCGCGAGGTCGAGGAGATCGACGCGGCCCTGGAGCGGATCTCCGCGGGATCCTACGGGACGTGCACGCGGTGCGCCGAGCCGATCGCGCTACCGCGCTTGCAGGCGCTTCCGGCGACCCGCCTGTGCATCGCGTGCGCGCGAGCCACCGAGATCGGCAGGCCGCGCGGCTGAGCCACGCCTCGGGCGCCCGGGGGCGCCGCGGCTCGGGCCACTCACGAGAAACACGTCGATCTCGCCACCGCAGTTGATGTCGAAGGCCATCGCTGCGGCGCACGCCCGTCGTGCCAGCGTCGGCGCGTCGAAATCCCCATCGTGCAGGGCGTGCAGCGCCCCGAGCGCGTAGGACGCCCCCGAGCCGATGGCGTAGTACTCCTCGAACTTGGTCACGCTCAGGTTGCCCGAGACCTGGAAGATCCCCGCCCGGTTGGCGATCAAGAAGGAGGAGTCGATGTCGGCGAAGGGTGTCGGGTCGTCGTCGTGGGGCTGGTCATTGACCAGTGGATAGCGCTCGCGCAGCTCCTTCCAGAAGCGCAGGAAGAACGCGAAGACGTCGCGGTCGCTCGACAGGCGGGGAGGACGGCGCCGGGCGAGGTAGTCGCGCAGGATGTTGTCGTAGAGCCCCCAGCCGGTCGTCGCGACCCAGGACGCCCCGACGGGCAGGATCTTCTCCGACCGGTGGTTGCTGCGCAGCAGCTTGCGGTCGCCGAAGTTTTCCTGCGAGTCGGCGGCGATCGCCGTCTTGCCTGCTTTGGTCACCGCCACTGCGATCGACATGGTCGGACCCTCGCGGATCGCACCACCCGCTGTCAATCGGTGCCGGGGATCGACCGCCCGACTGCTCGCCGCGCCATCCCCCGGCTACAGAGCGGTTGGCGAGCTGCCGAGCGCGGCCCGCGCGGCCCGCACTGCGGCCAACCCCGCGTCGCCGACCAGCGCGCGGCTTGCACGGAGCGCCCCACCCGCTAAGCAAGCCCGCATGAAGCTCGGCTGGATGGCTGGCTACTGGATGTTCGGGCCGACGAACCCCGTCCCCACGGCGGTCGAGTGCGAGCGCCTCGGCTACGACAGCGTCTTCACCGCCGAGGCCTACGGCTCGGACGTCGTCTCGCCGCTGTGCTGGATCGGCGCCAGCACCTCGCGGATCAAGCTCGGCACCGGCATCATGCAGATCGCAGCGCGAACGCCGGCCTGCGTGGCGATGACCGCGATGACCATCGACCACCTCTCGGGCGGCCGGCTGATCCTCGGCGTCGGCGTCTCGGGCCCGCAGGTGGTCGAAGGGTGGTACGGCCAGCCCTTCCCCCGCCCGCTCGAGCGCACCCGAGAGTGGATCACCCTGTTCCGCCAGATGATGCGCCGCGAGGCACCGATCCGCTTTCAGGGCAAGCACTACCAGCTTCCCCTGCAGGGTGGCTCCGGGCTCGGCAAACCGCTCAAGCTGATCAACCGCCCGCTGCGCGAGCACGTGCCGGTCTACCTGGGCGCCGAAGGCCCGAAGAACATCGCCCTGGCCACCGAGCTGTGCGACGGCTGGCTGCCGCTCTACTACTCGCCCTACCGTCCCGAGGTCTACGCCGACGCGATCGCCGGCCGCCCGGTGGGCTTCGAGATCGCCTGCCCGGTGACGATCAACGTCGCCGACGACCTCGCCCAGGCGCTGATGCCAGTCAAGTACATGCTCGCCTTCTACATCGGCGGCATGGGCGCGAAGACGCAGAACTTCCACGCCAACCTGGTGCGCCGCATGGGCTACGAGGACGCAGTCGACCGGATCCAGGAGCTCTTCGCGGCCGGCAAGCGCGACGAGGCCGCCGCCGCCGTGCCCGACCGCTTCGCCGACGAGATCTCGCTGGTCGGACCGCGCGAGCGCATCCGGGACCGCCTCGCAGCCTGGCGAGAGAGCGCGGTGACGACGATCCTCGCCGGCACCAACGACCTGGGCGCTCTGCGCACCCTGGCCGAGCTCGCCCTCTGATCCGCGGCTTCCCGGAGCCGCGGTGCGGCGCGCACCGCTCGACGGCATGCCGCGCTGCGTAGTCGGGGATGGCCGGCAGCAGCAGCACCACGCGATCGCCACGTCGCACTCCGGCTGCCAGCAGGCCGCGCGCGAAGCGATCCGCCGCGGCGTCCCACTGTGCATACGTGCAATCGCGGCCGTGGAAGTGCACGGCTGGCACGTCCGGGTGGCGCTGCGCCGCAGCGCGCAGCTCGGCGGCAAGGGTATCGGCGAACATGGCAGCGAGCTTCGCGACTGCTCGGGTCGCGTCGTCACCACTTCACACGAGAAGTCGCGGTGGCGTCAACTCACAGGGGTCGGCTCCGCTCCGAGGACCGCCCGGCCGGGCCGGCGGCGGACCCGGCGGTGGGCTGGCATCGCGGGGCCGAATCCGCTTCCATCCCCCCGTGCCCACAGCCGCCGATGCCACCAGCACCGCCGACGCCCGCGTCGCCGCCGCCCCGCCCCTCGATACGCCGACCGAGGAGCACCGCCTGCTCCGCGAGCTGGTGCGCGACTTCGCCGCCCGCGAGGTCGAGCCCCAGGCCGCAGCACACGACCGCAGCGGCACGCTGAATGCGGCCCTGCTGCGCCGGGCCGGCGAGCTCGGCCTACTCGGCCTGACCGTTCCCCAGGCGCACGGAGGCGGGGGAGGCGACGCCGTGGGCGCGGTGATCGTCCACCACGAGCTGGCCCGGCTCGACCCGGGGTTCACCCTGGCCTACCTGGCGCACGCGATCCTGTTCGTGAACAACTTCTTCCACGCGGCCAGCCAGGAGCAGCAAGCGCGCTACCTGCCGCGCACGCTCACCGGCGAGTGGATCGGTGCCATGGGCATGACCGAGCCGGGCGCGGGCACCGACGTGCTGGCCATGCAGACCACCGCCACGCGGCGCGGCGATGCCTACGTCCTGCGCGGACGCAAGACCTTCATCACCAACGCGCCCGACGCCCACTGCTTCCTGGTCTACGCCAAGGTCGACGGCCGAATCACGGCACTGGTGGTCGACCGCTCGTGCGCAGGCTTCTCGACCGGCCCGCACATCGAGAAGATGGGCATGCGCGCAGCACCCATGGCCGAGCTGATCTTCGACGATTGCGTCGTGCCGGCGGCCAATCTCCTCGGGGCGGAGGGCGGCGGGCTCCTGCACATGATGCGCAACCTCGAGATCGAGCGCCTCTGCCTGGCGGCGATGAGCCTGGGAATCGCCGACCGCTGCCTGGAGGTCATGCTGCGCTACAGCGTCGAGCGTCAGGCCTTCGGCAAGCCGATCGCCGAGCTCGGGCAGATCCAACGCCACGTCGCCGAGTCGTACGCCAAGACCGAGGCGGCGCGCTGCCTGATCTACGAGATCGCGCGTCGGGTGACTCCCGACCGGCGCAATCGCATCGGCACCGATGCGGCCAAGCTCTTCGCCGCGCCGGTGGGCAAGGAGGTCGCCGACGCCGCGGTGCAGGTGCTCGGCGGCTGGGGCTACTGCACGGAGTTCCAGGTCGAGCGCCTGCTGCGCGACGCCAAGCTGCTCGAGATCGGCGGCGGAACCCTGGAATCGCACCAGAAGAACCTGACGCGCGACCTGACGCGCTCGCTCGCACGTTGAGCTCGCCACCCGATGAGCGACACCACCCTACTGGTCCGCGCCACGCTCGGCCTCTACCGCGACGCCGCCCGCGACGCGTCGCGGGCGCTCGGGCGGCATCTTTGGGTGATCGTCCTGCTGCCCGCGTACTCGATCCTGCTCGGCATGCTCGCCGAGGTGGCTGGCAGCCTCGGGTTCGCCGGCGGTCTGGTGATCTACCTGGCCGCCGCGGCGTGCATGAGCTCGCTGCTCACCATTCTCGACGGGGCCGTGGCCAACGAGCGGGTGAGGCCCTCGGAGCTCGCGCCGAGCTTCGGGCGCTACCTGGGAACGCTGGTCAGCGTGCTGTTCGTCTTTTGGATCATCCAGCTCCTGCTCTCCCTGATCCTCCAGCAGAACGCGGGCCTCGCCTGGCTGGCGGTCGTGGTCAACGCGGCGATCTTCCTGCTCTGCAACCCGCTGCCCGAGCTCATCTACCAGGGCTCTCGCGAAGGGCTCGCGCTGGTCGACGACGCGATCCAGTTCACCCGCGAGAACGCCGTCGAGTGGCTCCTGCCCCTGCTCCTCCTGCTCTCCCCGATCTTCCTGCTCGACGTGCGCGCCGGGCTGCTGGCGTTGGCCGAGCTCGGCCCGACCAGTGCGCTCGGCCTTGCGACTCGCGCCTTCGAGATCGTCCTGCCGGCGGCCGGCTGGGCGAGCGAGGCCACGGCGCTCGGCCTGGCCAGCGTCGCGCTGCTCTGGGTCCTGCTCTTTCGCGGCTTCCTGTTCCGCACGCTCTCCCGATCGGGACGGCGCCAGCGCATCTTCGAAGCGCGCATGCGGGGGCTCTAGGAGCGGCGCGGCGTTGGCGCCGGCAGGCATCGGGCTGATATTCCTCGGCGCGATGGCGCGACCCCGCTGGATCGAGGCCCTGACCGCCGCCCTCCTGCTGATCTCGCTCGGCGGTGCGGCCGCGGGGCAAACCTCGCCGCAGCCCGGTGCGGCCGCGACACCCGCCCCGACACCGGCTGCGCCGGCACCCATTCCGGTGCCCGAGATCGCGACGCGCGCCGAGCAGGTCGCCGAGCTGCTGCAGCACATCGACCGCAACCTGCAGCCGGTCGCCGAGCTCCAGGCGATCGAAGCCGCCGCCCCCGAGCTCGTCGCCAGACTCGAGGCGAGCAGCGAGGACACGGCGCAGATCATCGCCGACGGAGCCCCGCTGCACACGCTCGAGCGCCTGACCAGCTCGTGGCAGACGGCGCGCACCCGGCTCGAGGGCTGGAGCCAGACCCTCACCGAGCGCGTGACCCAACTCGAGGGCTTTCTGCAGGAGATCGTCGCCCGGCGCGAGGAGTGGGCCGTATCGCGCACCGAGGCGGTCGCCTCGAAGGTACCGGCACCGGTGATCGAGCGCATCGATGCGACCCTCGACGCGCTGCGCTCGACGCAGCAGCGCACCACCGCGCGGCGCTCGAGCGCGCTCACGCTCCAGGACCAGGTCTCGAGCGCGCTGACCACCTGCAGCCGAGCGATCTCCGACGTCGCCGAGGCGAGGATCAGCCGGGTCGGGCGCGTGCTGGTGCGCGACAGCCGCCCCGTGTGGCTCATCGATCTCGGCGCGCGGTCGCGCGCCCTGGCCGCAAAGCGCATCCTCGCAGAGGAGCTTCGTGCCTCGAGCGCCGAGCTGGGCGGCTTCCTGGCGGCCCAGGCCGCCGCCCTGCTGGTCGAGCTGCTCCTGGCCGTCGGCTTGGTAGTGGCCTTTCGCCGCGCGCGCGCGCGCAGCCGCCAATGGCGCGCAGCCGACCCGCAGCTCGAGCGGAGCGCTCGGATCTTCGAGCGCCCCTACTCCTCGGCGATCCTCTTGGCGGTGCTGGCCGTCCGGCTGCTCCACCCGAGCTCGCCCCACGGCTTCGACTGGTTGACCTCGCTCTTGGCCGTCGTACCCGCGCTGCGACTGCTCCGCCGGGTCGCCCCGGCTCCGCTGGTGCCGGTGGTCGGCGCCGTCGCCGTCTTCTTGCTCCTCGACGTGGCCCGTGGGACCTGCGCCGCGATCCCCCAGCTCGAGCAGGCCCTCGCTCGCCGAGCGACGCACCGCC
>CAZGUU010000142.1:8653-12561 GCA_964529315.1 uncultured Enterobacteriaceae bacterium | reverse complement strand
GCGATGCGCCGCGCCGCCTCTTCGGGGGCCGTGGTCATCGCGCCGGCATCCCGGCGGGCGCCGTGCATGCGCGCGGCCAGATCCTCGTAGCCCGCAACCCCTGCCGCCTCGGGCAGGCGATCGGAGGCGGCGAGCATGTCCGTGTCGATCGGGCCGGGCAGGACCTCGAGCAGCCGGATGCCGAACGGTGCCAGCTCGGCGCGCAGCGACTCGCCCAGCGCGGCCACGGCCGCCTTGCTCGCGCGGTACACGGCGTAGAGCGGCACCGGTGCCAGCAGCGACGCCGAGGTGACGTCGCAGATCACGCCGCCGCCGGCGTCGCGCATCGCGGGGATCGCCCTGCGGGTGACCTCGACCAGGCCGAAGAGGTTGGTGGCGAAGACCCGCTGCCAGTCGGCGATCGGCTGTGCCTCGACGGGCAGGTAGGCGCACTCGACGCCCGCGTTGTTGACCAGCACGCGCAGGCCCGCTGGCACCTCGATGGTCGCCGGCTGCTCGACGTCGAGCCGAGCCACTCGCAGCCGCCCGCCGCGCCGCGCCGCCTCGGCGGGCAGGGGCTCGCCGGCACGCGGGTCGCGCATCGTCGCCACGACCTCGAGACCGCGCGCCGCAAGCTCGAGTGCGATCGCGCGGCCCAGCCCGCGGCTTGCACCGGTGACCAGAGCCAACGACCCGTCGGTGAGCGCACCCGCCACGCCGCCACCCGTATCAGGAGCGGCCGACGGGGTGAATCGCCGGGAAGCGGGCCCGCATCGACCGGTGCCTCGCTGCCGTCGGACGAGACGTCGGGCGTCGCCCGCCGGCTTTCGTCGCTCGCGGCGGCACCATGCGCCGAGGGGACGTCAGAGCGTGAGCAGGAATCCCCTGCCGTCGCGGCGGACCACAGGCACCCTGGGCCTGTCCGGGGATTCCTGGTCACGCTCTCAGTCGAGGTAGCCGAGCGCGCGCAGCGAGCGCTCGACGGCGTCGTCGATCTCGGGAGGGGCGCCGCTCGGCGCGGCTCGCGAGGCGAGATCCGCTCGGATGCGTCGATTGTCGGCCGCGTGCACGGCCAGCGCGTCGCGCAGCTCGGCGGGAATCGCCTCATCGGCGAGCCGCGCCGGCTTGCGCTCCCCGGGGTCCTTGGCGAGGTCGACCAAGCTCGTGTGGGAGTCGAGGTGCGTGAGCTTGGCGCTGCCCAGGCGAACGCCGGCCGCCGACTCGGTCTTGTCCACCCAGGCGAAGAACAGCGGCCGTCGCGGCAGGGCTGCACCCGCGAGCGCAGGGGCGAGGTTCGCACCCTGTCCGTCCATGAGGGGTGCCGCGCCGAGCAGCTCGAGCAGCGTGGGGGCGAGATCGACCAGGCTCGCCGGCTCTGCAATGCGCAGGCCGGCCGGGATGCCCGGGCCGCGCAGGACGACCGGGACGCGGAGCTGCTCCTGGTGCGCGGCGAAGCCGTGGCTGAGCGCGCCGTGCTCGCCGAAGGCCTCGCCGTGGTCCGAGGTCAGGGCGACGATGGTGCGCTCGGCCAGCCCCAGGCGATCGAGCTCGACGAGCAGCGCGGCGACCAGGTCGTCGGCTTCGCGGATGGCGCGATCGTAGCCGTCGACGTCGCCGCGGTGCTTCTCCGGAACGGTCGGGTCGGGCAGGCCGTCGGCCCACTCGGTGGGTCCGGTGAAGAAGTGGTCGTAGGCGGCGCTCGGTCCGTATGGGGCGTGCACCTGATAGGTGTGGAGGAAGAGGAAGAAGCGCCGCTTGTGGCCGCGCTCGCGCAGGTAGCGGATTCCCTCGGCGAAGGTCCGCCGGCCGCGGCCCTTCTCCTGGAAGTGGCGCTCGACGAAGCGGTCGAAGCCGAACCAGAAGCCGAGCGAGCCGGCGATCAGCGTGTCCTCGGTGAAGGCCGTGGTCTCCAGGCCGGCGTCGCGCAGGCTCTCGGCCAGCGTGCGCAGCGGCACCTCGGCGCGCAGGCGCCCGCGCTCGGGCTGGGCGCCGGGATAGAGGCCGGTGAGCAGGCTCAGGTGCGCGACGTCGGTCTGCGGGAAGGTCGTGCTCACGTCGGTGAAGGTCGTGCCGCGCGCGATCAGGCGGCGATCGATGCGCGGTGAGGTGGGGCGAGCGTAGCCGTAGCCCGAGAGGTGGTCGGCGCGCAGCGTGTCGAGGGAGATCAGGATCAGGCTGGGCCCCAGCTCGGGGCCCTTGCTTCCGACCGGGGTGGTCACGCTGGGTGCCGCCCACACGGCGGGCGGCGCGCTCTCGGCGGCGCTCGTCGTCAAGCGCAGGCGGCAGCGCCGCGCCCCGTCCGGCAGGCGCAGCGACGCCTCGTGCCAGCGCGGCGCTTCGTCCTCGCTCGCCGCCGCGACCCGATCGACGAGCAGCTCGGTCTCCTCGAGGCCGGCGCAGGCGAGCGTCGCGCGGAAGGAGACGTCGCGCGACAGAGAGGCGTCGCTCGAGAGGACGGCCCAGGCGAGCTCGAGGGTGGCACGCCGCGGCAGCGCGAGCTCGCGGCTCTCGAGCTCGGCCGGGGGCGGCTCGAGGGCGATGAGCTGCAGCGTGAGGCGCGCGGGGCCGGGTGGGACCGAGCCGGTCGGCTCGGCAAGCTCGAGCTCGGGCGGGATGACGGTCAGCGTGGCACGCGTCGGGTCGTCCGGGTCGCGCTCCAGTGCCCAGCCGCGCCCGGCCTCCTTGAACGGCATTCGCTTCGCGTTGGCTTCGATCGCGATCTCGGGGAGATCGGGGGAAGCCGACAGGCGCTGTCCCGCGAGGCGGAAGCGGACGGTCGGGCGCGTGGCGAGCTGCGGCGGGATGCGCACCGCGAGGCGCAGGGGCTCTTGGTCCGCGGCCACACCCAGCCATTGCGCGAGCGGGTGCTCGCGCGGCGCGGCGACCACCTGACGGACCTCCCCTCCGACCTCGGCGACCGGCTCGTGCGCCGGTGGCACGGCAGGCATTTGCTCCGGCTGGGCGGCCTGGGCGAAGTCCTGCGATGCCAGGCGCAGTGAGGTCCGCACCGGGCGCCGCTCGCGCGCCGACAGTAGGGCCGCGGCGCCGATGGCGAGGAGCAGACCGATGCGAAGGAGGAGCTTCACGCGGATGGCGCACGCAGCGCTTGGCGACAGATGGCGGTGGGGGCGGCTGGCGCGAGGGCGCCAGTATGGCGGAACGCCCCCTGGTGCGCCAGCAATCGGTGTGCAGCTCGCGGCGACCGACCAGGAGGGCAGAGCGCCGCGAGGACGCGCGCCTCCCACTCGGCTCGGGGCCGCGCTATGTCAGCAGCGATGCACACGCCGCCGATTGCCGCAGGCCGCCTCCGAGGCATGGGTGCGACGATCTGCGTGATGCTGCTGGTCGGCGCGGCGAGCCTCCTGCTCCTGACCCGCCCGCCGGGGCAGCCCTTCGCCCTGCAGGGCGACAACCTGACGCTCACCCACCCGCTGCTCGCCGATGCACACCGCCAGGTGGCGCAGGGGCGGCTCCCTCTCTGGACCGTCGGGCGATGGGGCGGCTCGCCGCTGATCGGGGACCCGGTGGTCGGCGCCCTCTATCC
Source organism: uncultured Enterobacteriaceae bacterium (assembly GCA_964529315.1). Classification (GTDB taxonomy): domain Bacteria; phylum Desulfobacterota; class Binatia; order UBA12015; family UBA12015; genus CAZGUU01. The sequence goes on along the minus strand of CAZGUU010000142.1, from coordinate 9,038 downwards.
GCCCTACCACGCGAGCTACGCGCTGGCGGCGTCTCCCCATCGCCGTGCCCTCGACGTCGCGGTGTGCCTGCACCTGGCCCTGCTCGCCGGCGGGATGCTCTGGTTCCTGCGCGGCCTGGGCGCACGCCCCTGGGCGGCGGCCGGCGCCACGACGCTGCTGCTCTTCGCGCCGGCCATGGCCTTCATGGCGCGACACTGGATCCAGTACTGGGCCGCGCTGGCCTGGTGGCCGCTCCTGTTCGGTGCGACCGCCCGCCTGGCCAGCTCGCCCGGCGTCGTCCCGGGGTGCATCGCGCCGCTGGCGCTGGCTGCCCAGGTCTACGCCGGCTACCCGCAGTTCGCGCTGTACTCGGGCGCGACGGCGCTACCCTGGGTGCTGGCCGCG
>CAZGUU010000142.1:0-8553 GCA_964529315.1 uncultured Enterobacteriaceae bacterium | reverse complement strand
GGCCGCGGCCGCCGGGTCTTGCTGGCGGCGATCGTCGGCGCGGGCGGGGTCGGTCTGGCCGCGACTCAGATTTTGGCCGCGCTGCCGATCGTTCCCGAATCGCTGCGTGGCGGAGCCCAGCTGCCCGGGCTGCCGGTGCTCCTGGAGCGCATGGCGCTCTCCTGGCGGGGGTGGCTGGAGGTCGCTTCGGCGACCCCGATGGCTGCTCTGACGCCGTATCGGCTTGCGCCGGCGGCCCTGATCCTCGCGGCGCTGGGCGCGACCCGGCGGGACCTGGCTTCGCGCTACCTCTTGGCGGTGGGGCTTCTCGCGGCGATGCTGGCCACCGCCTCGAGCCCGCTGTTCGCCGCCCTGCACGCGATTCCGCCCTTCGACCGGTTCGCCGGGCCAGGAAAGCTCTTCTACCTCTTCGCCTTCGCCGTCTGCGCCTTGGCGGCGCTGGGGCTCGACCGCGTGGCCGATCTCTCCCCGGCGCCACGACGCGCGATCCTGGCCGTGCTGCTCTCGAGCCTGCTTCCCTCGGCCGCAGGGGCATGGGCGGCGCTGCGGCCCGGGTACGGCGCGATCCTGCTCGGCGCGGCGGTCGCATCGGCAGTCCTCGCGACGCTGCTCGCGGGCAGGCGCTCCGGGCCGGCGACGGCCGCCCCCGAGGCCGCCCTGGTGGCGCTTGCAGCGGGAGTCTTCCTGGTCGCGGCCGACCCGTTCACCCCGCGCCAGCTGTCGCCCGAGGGTGTCTTCGGCCCGTTGCTCGAGCGTCCGATCGGCGAGCAGCGCGACGGCCACCCGATCGGTCGGCTCCTCGCCCTGGACGAGAGCCCGCGCCGCCGGCCGGGCGAGCCGCCGCAGGACGGAGCGGTCCTGCGTCAAGCACCGCTCAACTTCGGTGCCCTCTGGGGACGCGACGCCCTCGACGGCATCGGCCCGCTCGTCCAGTGGCGATGGATCGACGTCATGGCGTGGCTCGCTCCGGGCCACGCAGGCGCGATCGTCGAGCAGCTCGGCGTCGAGACGGTCGTCGTGCCGCGCGGGACGGCACTCGAAGCGGAGCTCCTCGATGCGGGCTTCAGTGGCCCGCCCGCTGCGCGACGCGGTGCCTTGCTGCGCTGGCTGCGCGCGCCGCGCTCGAGGCCTCGCTTCGAGCTGCTGGCCGAGGCTCGAGCCGCGACCCGCGAGGAGGCTCGGGCGGCAGCGCGACGCGGTGCCGCGCTCGGCGACGGCTGGGTGCTGGTCGAGGGCCTCTCCGGCGACGGCGCGCCGGCTGCGCCCGCGACCCCTGGGGCCGCACGCTCGATTGCCGCAGGAGAGCGCCCCGCGATCGAGCCCGGCGTGCCCGTGAATGCGCGCCTGCCGCGCACGCAAGACATCGCCGCAGGAGAGCGCCCCGCGATCGAGCCCGGCGGTGGGCCCGAGGCCGGGCCTCGAGCGGGGCGCGTGGGCCAGCTCGGCGATCCCGCAGGCAGCGTTGCGCTGCTCGACGGAGGGCCCGGCTGGGCGCGCCTCTCGGTGCGAGTCGACCGGCCGACGTGGCTGCTCGCTCGGGAGACGTACGCAGCCGGCTGGCGAGCGACCATCGACGGCCAGCCGGCCGCGCTCTACCCGGCCGCAGCCCTGTTCCTCGCCGTGCAGGTTCCGCCCGGCGATCACCAGGTGATCCTCGCCTACCGCGAGGCCGGGCTCCTGCCCGGTGCGCTGCTCACCCTGGCGACGCTCGTCGGCTTGCCGCTGGCGCTGCGCTCGGCGACGCGCGGGATGCGCTAGGCCCGCGGGGGATGCGGCTCTGCCGCCATCGCCGAGCTGCTCGCGCTGGACCTGGAGCCGGACCTGGACCAGGACCCGCGCGCGGACCTCGACCCGGACACGGACCTCGACCCGGACCTCGACCTCGACCGGCTCGGATCGTTCCTCAAGCCTCGACTCCCGGATGCCGAGGACCTGGAGAGGGCGACGCGCATGCTACAGGCGGCGGAGGTGGCCGATGACCGCCTCGAACGGTTGGTGAGCGAGATCGCCGCCAAAGGCGACTTCCCAGCCGCCGCGCGCATCCTGCAGCGCCTGCACGACACCGTGCGTCGGGAGAGCTGCGCGGTTCTCGACGTCGCGCGCATCATCCTGGCCGACCCCGGCCTCTCCTCGAAGGTCCTGCGCCTCGTCAACTCGAGCTACTATCGGCGCAGGGAGGCCGTCTCGACCGTCACCCGGGCGATCATCCTGCTCGGCTTCGAGTCGCTGCGCGACCTCACGGCCGGCTTGCTGGTCATCGACGAGATCAGCCGCACGGCCGGGTCGCGTGAGCACATCCGCGATGCGCTCGGTCGCTCGGTGCTCTGCGGCCTGGTCTCGCGCGGGCTGTCGCAAAAGCTCGGCTACCCACATCCCGAGGAGGCATACCTGCTCGGCCTGTTCGCCGACTGGGGAGGGCTGTGCATCGCCGCGTACTTCCCCGAGGCACTCGCCCGGGCGCGGGTCGTGGCGCGGGAGCGAGGCATCCGGCTGGACGCGGCGATCGGCGAGGTGCTCGGGGTCGAGCCTCGCAACCTCGCGGCGGGTGTCCTCGAGCGCTGGGGCTTCCCGCCACGGTACACGGATTTCTTTCGCCGGCCTGCGGCGGGCGCACGAGCCGCGCCCGTGGACGCTGCCAGCCGGCTCGCGGTCGCCGTCGATCTCGCGGCGGAGTACGCCGCGCAGGCGGGCCGGGGCCGGCCCGAGGCCGCGGCAGCGCTGGCGCAGCGCTACGAGGAGATCTTCTCGCGTCGCCCCGAGGAGTTCGGCAAGGTCGTGGAGGTCGCCATCGAGGCGTTGCGCGAGCAGGCGCCGCTCCTGCGCCTTCCCTTGCTGCCCGGACTCGCCGCGGAGGAGCGCGGCGACGTGCGCCGTACCGACGTGGCCGGCGCCGAGCGCTGCGCCGATTCGGCGATGCCCGGGTCGGCCGGCGGTGCCGTGGTGAAGACCGCGAGCGCGGCCGACGAGCACGCGGCCCTGGCGATTCTCGCCGAGATCACGCGCGCGATCCTGGCGAACGACGACATCAACCAGACCCTGTCCATGGTGCTCGAGGGCATCGCCCGCACCGGGCGCTTCGACGTCGCGTTTCTCGCCCTGCTGAGCGCGCAGCGGGATCGCCTGCTCGGCCGCATGGGCTACGGCGACGGTGTGCGCGAGCAGCTGGGGCGCTTGAGCGTGCCGCTCTCGCCGGGCGCTGGAGCCCTCGCCGCGGCGGTGCTGAGCCGCGAGCCGCAGCTGGCCGCGCGCGGCTCGTCCCGGCTTCTCGCGCCACCGGGGATGGTGCCGGCGTCTCTCTCGGTCGACTCGTTTGTGGTGCACCCCTTGGTCGTGCGCGGCCGGGCGGTGGGTGTGCTGGTCGCCGGGCGCAGCGCTGGCTCGAGCGTCGGCCCGGCGGATCTGCCCCTGGTCGAGCTGTTCTGCAACCAAGCGGCTCTGGCGCTCGACCGCGTCGCGAGCTGAGCGGCCGAGCGAGAATCCCCTCCGGTCGCCGCGGGGCGGCCGGCCGAGCCCTCCGGGCAGCTTGACTTCCGCTGGGGATTCGGGTCGGGAGCATCCGAGATGCCGGATGCCACCTTCGTCGGTCTCGTGGTCGCCTTCTTCGCTGCGGCGTGGCTCTATGCGCGCGGCTGCGACTCGCTCTGAGCGCATCGCGGGGAGTGTGCGCCATGGAGCTCGAGTACCTGGTCGGTGGCGTCGTCGCCGGATGCCTCGCTGCCTACCTGCTCTACGCGCTGGTCCGGCCGGAGCGCTTCTAGGAAGGTGCAGCTCGGGGCGTCAGGTGGCTCGCACGGTCGCGGCGGCATGAGTGGCGCGTGCTCGTACATCGGCTACGGCGTTCTGCTTCTCGCGTTGCTCGTCTACCCGCTCTTCCTCAGAGTTGATGACATCGCACAGGACTTCTGGTTGATGGACGACCAGGTCCGCGACTGGGAGCGAGTGCAAGTGCCGTTCGCCGGGCTTCCGCGCGTCGGTACCGAGCGAACCGGTGGCGGCCATCACCTCGGGCCCGCCTACTATTGGTGGCTGTGGCTGACGCGCGTGTCGATCGGCCCGCTGTGCGACAACCTGCCGCACGCGGCCGGCATCTCGGTCAGTGCGCTGTGCAGCCTCTCGCTCTTCCTGCTGGGTGCGGCGTTGTACGCGGACGGGGTGCCTCTCGCCCTGGTCCTGGGTGTTGGCCTCCTTCTCGCGACCTGTCCCTACGAGGCGGCCCTCTCGCGTGCCGGATGGAACCCTTCCTTTTCTTACGCGTTGGTCAACTTCTCACTCGCCGGCTTCGTTCGGTGGCGACGGCGGCTCGTGGGGCCGCGCATCGCGCTGCTCTGCGCGCTGGCGTGGATGGCCGTTCAGGCTCACCTGGGAGCAGTCGCTTGGGCGGCTGCCTTGGCCACCCTCGTCGTCGCCGATGGATGGACGCACGGACGGAGCAACGTCGTGCGTGCCGTGGCCATCCTGCTCGCGGTGGTCGCTGCGCTCCAGGTGCCATGGCTGGTCGAGGGCTACCGCGCGCCAGGGCTGGAGCCGGCGCGAACCCTGTTGGGAGCGAGCCTCGAGACCGCCTTGGCTCGACCGTCCACACTCGTGAGCCTCAGCGGGGTCCGATTTGTGCTGGGTGCTGGCGCCGGGCTGCTCTTCGCCGCAACACCGATCTCGGCGGGGCTGGGCGGAGCCGTGATCGCCCTGTCGCTGGTTGCGTCTTTCGCCCACGGCATCGCGGACCGCGCACGCGCGCAGCTCGCGGCTGCAGCGATCCTGCCCGCCTGCTTCGCGGGCGCGGCGTTTACCCTGGTGCAGCAGGAGCTGCAGTCGTATTGGCTGATTCCCATCCTGGGAACGATCGCCTTCGCGTGCGTGCTCGGGTGGCAGCGGATCTGCGCTGCGGCGCCCGGATCTTGGATGAGGTGGAGCGCCCTGGGTGCTCCATTGGTCGTCGCAGTCCTCTCGCAGCCGACGCGTTGGGGCGCCTATGCCGTGGACCACCGCTACCCGAGCTATGCGGCGGTGGTGCGGGGAAGCCGCTTCCTCGTCGATCATCGACTCCGCGTGCGAGACGTGGTCGGACCGGCTGACGATCGGCGACCGACGAGGACGAGTCCGCTGACACTCTGGCTCGGCGGCGAGCTGTTCCCCGAATCGTCGTCCGTGGCGAGGATCGATTCCGTCGGTCGTGTGACGATCTTGCAATCCGACTAGGAGATGGCACACGTGACGGCCCACCGGCACGGTCGCCGTCCCGGAGGCTGGGTGGCGATCCTGCTTCCGCGGCGGGGGAATCTCGAGCCGAGGCAACGCCACCTGGCGGGGTGGGCGAAGAACACAGGGATCCGATGAGCATACGAAAGATCGCATCACGATGGACGGGGCGTTGGCGAGCGCAGCGCACGGACGATCCAGGTTCCGGGTACGACCCGGCTGCGCGAGCGGAACGCCGGAACGTCGCCCGTGGAACGGCAGCGCTTCGAGCGGATCAAGTGGACTGGTTTCACTCGATCGATCTCGGAGATGGCACCGTGACCCCCGGCGTCAAGAGCGCACGAGAGCTCCGGACGGAGTTCGCCTGCCTCGGCCTCACGGGCGACGACCTGGCCGGCCGCACGGTGCTCGACGTCGGCTGCGCCGATGGCTGGAACGCCCTCCAGTGTGAAGCCTTGGGCGCTCGGGTGACCGCGATCGACGGCGTCTATCGAGACGGGCTGCGCTGCGCTCGGCACGCGCTGCAGCCGAAGTTCCGCTTCGTGCAGCTCGACATCCTCAGCCCATCGTTCTTGGAGCTCGGATCATTCGACGTAGTTCTCTACCTGGGAGTGCCTTATCACACCATGTACCCGTACGATCAGCTCGTACGTGTCTCGCGCCTGTGTCGCGACGCGTTGTACCTGGAATCTGCGTTCCTGAACCTGCCCGGGCAGGAGCATCGGCCAACCTTGACATTCAATTTCGACGGAGGCGTGACTACGGACCTCTCGTCGCCCGTGTTTCCCTCGACGGCATGGATCGTCCAGGCGCTCGCGCGGATCGGATTCCGGCAAGTCGACATCCTCTCTGGCGGAGAGGGGGAGATGGGTCGCGTCGTCGTGAGAGCGCGCGGCCTGGATCCGAACGTCGCGCCGGTCCCGTTCGCCGCCGAGCAGGTGGCGACGTGATCCGCCAGGCAGGGGAGCGGGCTGCGCCCGCGGCCGGTCTACCACCGGCAGCCCGGGCCGATTGCGGCGCATGTGTCGATCGCGGTGCTGGCGCTCTTGCTCGAGCCGATTGCGGAGATCCGGGCTAGACACGATGCCGTTCGCTGAGCACGCGGTCTTCGTCGCAGTGGACGCCCGAGGAGTCGCTGCTCATCTTGATTTTGACGAAGCCACGAGGCAGGACGTGGAGGAGGAAGCGGCGGATGACTTCGCACGGCCGCAGCGTGATCTCCCGGCCGTCCTTGGTGGGCAAGCGGACGGCGCTGGGCTCGGTCGCGCCCAGGCGGCGGTTGGAGAGGCCGACGCGGTGCGTGTAGCGGCCGAGATCCTTGGGCGAGCTGCCAGGCTGGGGCGCTAGGGGAGGGGGAGTCGGTGTCGGCGAGCGGCTGGCTCCAGCTCGGCGCCCTGGCGATCGTGGTTCTCGGGCTCACGCGCCCGCTAGGCGCCTACCTGCACTCGGTCTTCGAGGGCGAGGCGAAGCCCCTGCCCAACGCGCTCGGGCCGCTCGAGCGCACCCTCCACGCGGCGTGCGGCGTCGATCCCCGGCGCGAGCAGGGCTGGCGCGAGTACGCTGCGTCGGTGCTGCTCTTCGGCGCGCTGGGGGCTCTGGCCGTCTACGCCTTGCAGCGCTTGCAGCACGTGCTGCCGCTCGACCCGCAGGGCTTCGGCGCCGTGCCGCCCGACCTCGCGTTCTCCACCGCGGCGAGCTTCGCTTCCAACACCGACTGGCAAGCGTACGCGGGCGAGGCGACGCTCGGCTACCTCGTGCAGATGGCTGGTCTCGCTTGGCAAAATTTCGTATCGGCCGGGACCGGGATCGGGGTGGCGCTGGCCCTGGCGCGCGGGCTCACCCGCCGGCCCGGCCCGGGCGGCCCGGCCACGCTGGGCAGCTTCTGGGTCGACCTGAACCGCTCCTTGGTCTACCTCCTGCTGCCGCTCTCGGCCCTGGCCGCGCTGCTGCTCGTCTCGCAGGGGGTGATCCAGAGCCTGGCGCCCTACGTCGAGGCGACGACCGTCGAGGGCGGCCGGCAGACGATCGCCCTGGGGCCGGTCGCCTCGCAGGAGTCGATCAAGCTGCTCGGGACCAACGGCGGCGGCTTCTTTGCCGCGAACAGCGCACACCCCTTCGAGAATCCCACGCCGCTCACCAACCTGCTCCAGGTCGTCCTGATCCTGGCGATCCCCGCGGCGCTCACCTGGACCTACGGCCGGATGGCGGGCGACCAGCGCCAGGGCTGGGCTCTCTTCGCGGCGATGGCACTGCTCCTCGCGATCGGCGCGCTGCTCGCGTGGGCGGCCGAGGCGGCGGGCAACCCGGCGTTGCGCGGGCTGGGCATCGACCAGGCGGCCGGCAACCTCGAGGGCAAGGAGGTGCGCTTCGGCGTCGCCGGCTCGGCGCTCTTCGCCGTCGTGACGACGGCCGCCTCCTGCGGTGCGGTGAACGCGGCGCTGGACAGCTTCACGCCGATCGGTGGCTTGGTGCCGCTGGCCAACATCCTGCTCGGCGAGGTGGTGTTCGGCGGGGTCGGGGCCGGGCTCTGCGGGATGCTGGTGTTCGTCGTGCTCACCGTATTCGTCGCCGGGCTGATGGTCGGAAGGACGCCGGAGCTGCTCGGCAAGAAGGTCGAGGCGCGGGAGATGAAGCTCGTCATGCTCTACCTGCTGGTCTCTCCGCTGCTGGTTCTCGGCTTTGCCGGCTGGTCGGCGGTGACGGCGTGGGGCGTGGCACCGCTGGGCAATGCCGGCCCGCACGGCCTCTCCGAGATCCTCTACGCCTACGCGAGCACCGCCGGGAACAACGGCTCGGCGTTCGCCGGCCTGGCCTCGGATACCCCGTGGTACGACGTGACGCTCGGCCTCACCATGCTCGCCGGGCGCTTCCTGACGATCGTCCCGCTGCTCGCCATGGCCGGGTCGATGGTGGCCAAGCGCGTCGCCCCGCCGGGGCCGGGCACGCTTCCCACCGGCGGCCCGCTGTTCGCCGGCCTGCTGGTCGGCGTCGTCCTGATCGTCGGCCTGCTGACCTTCCTTCCGGCGCTCTCGCTCGGCCCGGTGGTCGAGCACTTCCTGGCCCGCGACGGGCGGAGGTTCTGAGAGATGGCGGCGCTGGCGCGCGAGACCTCCTTGCTCGATCCCGGGATCCTGCGCGACGCCCTGCGCGGCGCCGTGGCCAAGCTCGCGCCGCGCGCGGTGGCGCGAAATCCGGTGATGCTGGTCGTCGAGGTGGGCAGCGCCTTGACCACGGGTCTGTGGCTGCACGACCTGCTGGCCCCGCGGCCCGGCGCGCTGCCCGCCTGGTTCGGCGCGAGCGTGAGCCTGTGGCTGTGGTTCACCGTGCTGTTCGCGGGCTTCGCCGAGGCGATGGCCG
>CAZGUU010000141.1:5884-12562 GCA_964529315.1 uncultured Enterobacteriaceae bacterium | reverse complement strand
GAAGGACGTCCTCTAGCCGCTCCGCCAGCGACTCGCGCCGGCCCGAGCGCCACCCGACGAGCCACGGCGCCCGACCCGCGGCTGACGGGGCTCGACCACGCGGGCGAGCTCCGCCTGTCAATGGCATAATCAACGCGCCACCCATCGCGCTCACCTTTGCAGGGCGCACAGGACACGAGCAGGCACCACGCGCGGCCCCCGCCTGCCGCTCTCCGTTCAAGCAGCAAATCCGACCGATCGCGCAGCTCGCCCTTGAGTGAGCCGCGCAGTCGGCCGACCGTTCCCTGCAAGGGGGGCCGCGCCGCACGAGAGCTGCGGCGCGGCGGCAACGGCGGGGGACGCCGACGGAGGGCGGAACGATGTCGTGCATCGGGGGCTCGCGGCTCGCAACGGAAAGGGCCGCCGCCGTGCCCGCATGGGCGGCGGTGTCGATCGCAGTGGCGGTGGCGGTGGCGGTGACGACGGGGGGTGCCGGAGGTCCACCGGCCGCCGCGGCTTCGGGCCTCTCCGCCACGATCCGCACGCGCGAGACCGCGGGCGTGGCGCGCAGCGGCGAGCTCGTCACGGTCGGGGTGCCGGTGGCGCGCTCGGCCGCCCTGACCTCGACCTCGGGCTTGCGCCTGGTCGATCCCGAGGGCGAGGCCGTGCCGGCACAGATCCGCGTGACCGGCCGCTGGGGCGGTGCCCCGGACGACGCCGCGCTGCCTATCCGTTGGCTGCTGGTCGACTTCCTGGCCACGGTTTCGCCGGAAGGCACCGCCGAGTGGCGCCTGGAGGAGGGGGCGCCGGCGGCCGCGGCGCCGATGATCGTGACCACGACGTCCGACGCCATCGTCGTCGATACCGGGAGCACCGAATTCACAGTCTCGCGCGGCGACGGAGCGCTCCTCGACCGGGCGCGAGCGGGCGGGCTGGATCTGCTCGGCGCCGCGGAGGCGGACAACGGCTCGCTGATCGTGACGGCAGCCGACGGCACCGTGCTGCGCTCGCGCGGCGACGCGGCCGTGCTCGCCGCCGAGGTGCTCGAGACAGGCCCGGTGAAGACCGTCGTGCGCAAGCAGATCGAGCTCGAGGCGGGCGCGCTGCGCGACGAGGCGAGCGACTCGTGGTCCGGCCTGGTCTGCTACTCGTGGCTCTACGACTGCACGAAGTGGCGCACCTACTGGCTGCGCGCCACCGTCTGGGAGACGTTCGTCGCGGGCTCCTCGGCGGTGCGCCTGCTGGTCCGCTTCGAGAACCCGGGCCTGTGCGTCGTCGACGAGGCCGGGCGCAAGCATTGCTACGAGCCCCACACGCTGCACTCGATCCAGGTGGAGGACCTCTCGCTCGGGCTCGAGCTCGCCCGGCCCGCGACCGGCTGGCGCGCCGGCACGGCCGGGGGCGCCCCGAACGACGAGGTCGTCGAGTACCAGGACTCCTCGGGGCTCGACTCGTGGAGCTACTACACCGGGCTCGCCGGTGCGTGGGATCGCTACCCGCGCCACGTGAGCTTTCGCGGCTACCGCACCACGCAGGGGGCGGCGATCGTCGATGCCGGCGACACGGCGCCCGGCTGGCTCGCGCTCGAGGCCGACGCCGGGGAGAGCACCGCGGCGGTCGCTCTGGCCGGCATGTCGCGACGCTTCCCGGCGGCGCTTCGCGCCACGGCTGGCGGCGAGGCGATCGAGATCGGCTTCTACCCCCGCGAGTGGAAGGTCGCACACCCGTTGCGCGCCGGGGAGTACCACACCGAGCAGGCGGCGATCGTGCTCGGCGCGGGCCAGGGCGAGCACGCGGCCGAGCGGGCGCACGCGTGGATCGAGCAACCGCTGCGCGCGACGCTGCCGGTCGACGAGCTCATCGCGACCGGCGCCCTCGACGACCTGAGCGCGCCCGGCCTGTCGCCTGCCTACGATCGCTGGAACCAGGTGACGATCGACCCGCAGGCGCAGCCCGCCGCGACCCGCCGCACGAACGCGCTCGAGGTGCGCGACCAGTACGGCATGTGGGGCAAGGTCGAGGCCGGCTTCCTGCCCAACGACAACGAGCAGGAGACCTCGACCGACCTCTCGAAGTACGGCCAGTACCACGGCTTCCTGCGCCAGGCGCTGCGCTTGGCAGACTCGGACCCGACGTGGAGCGACCTGTGGTGGCGCACCGGCACGCAGTCGCTCGAGGCGCTGATCGACCAGGGCCTGCTCTACCAGCCGCACGCCTACCCGGGCCTGTGGCGCGGGCTCAACTTCGCCCACTGCTTCCACGAGGACGACGAGCGGAAGTCCTTCCCGCGCGGCGGCGGCTTCGGCTGCGACTTCGGCGCCGACCTGCGCGGCGCGGCCGAGCTCTACTACTTGACGGGCTACCCGCCGGCCGTGGAGTTCGTCCGCGAGCACGCCGACAACCTCTACACGCGCTCCTCGGACGAGGTGAACTCGATCCACGACTTCACAGGCGCACCGCTGCGAGCCTACGCCTCGTTCATCGACTCGCTGGTCGATGCCTGGCAGCTCTTCGGCGAGCGGCGCTACCTCGACCGCGCCGCGTCCCTGGCCGCCCGGATCGACGCCGGCGACGCGGCAATCCTCGACTGCCCCTGCGACGCAGCCAACGTGGCCGTGCCCGTCTACTTCGCCGGGATGCTGCTCCGCGCGCTCGGACGCTACGCGAGCGCGCTGGCCGGCGCGGGCGCGGTGCCGGACCCCCGCTACGACGACGCCGTGCGGCTGCTCGACGGCTGGGCCGAATGGCTCTCGGGCAAGGTGGCCTTCGAGCGCGAGTCGCCGGCCACCGGCCGCGTCGAGCTGGTCGCGCCCTACACCTGGAACACCGATGGGTCGGGCAACCAGGATCCCTCGTCGTCGGCCTACCGTCTCATGGCCGTCGACGGGCTCGCCCTGGCAGCGATGCACACCGGCAACGCCGCCCACCTCGACACCGCGGGGCGCCTCTTCGAGGCCACCCTGCGCCAGCCCTTCTACTGGAGCGAGAGCAGCACCACCTGGCCCGCGTTCACCTATTCGACGATCAACGAGGCCGGCAAGCTGGCCGAGCACGGCGGCTACTACCTCGCGCGGCGCGCGGCAGCGGCGCCATCGCCGACCCCGACGCAGCCCCCCGGCGCGACACCGTCGCCTACGCCGAGCGCAACGCCGCCACTCGCCCCTACGCACACGCCGAGCGCGACGTTCTCACCGGCAGCGACGCGAACGCCGAGCCCGACCTCGCCGCCACCCGCGACGGCCACGCCACGGCCGTCTGCGACGGGCTGGCCGACCGTCAGCCCGGCGGCGACCCCGACGCCGCCGTCGACCACCACGATCCGGCTGCGTGGCCGGGTCGCCCCGACGACCGACCCGGCCGAGGCGCAGGGCGTACGGGTGACGCTCTCCGGCTCGGCCAGGGGCGCGCTCGTCATCGCCGGCGAGCAACGCTTCCACTTCGCCGACCTCCCCCCGGGAGCGGGTCGAGCTTATACGGTGACCTTCTCCAAGCCGGGCTGCAGCTTCTCGTTCACCTCGCTGCGCGTCTCGGCTCCTACGCGGTCGATGGGTCTGCCGACCGTCCACGTCTCTTGCCCGTGAGCGACGGCGGTGGAGGGGTGGATTTCGACGCCGCGGATTTCGACTCGCCCGGGGCGCCCCTGGCTGGTAGACCCTCCGGTCATGCGCTGGCGAGCCAAGGAGCCCTTCAACTCGTACTCGCACCTCCTCGGGGTGCTCCTCTCGATCGCCGGGCTGGTGGCTCTGGTGATCCAGGCCGACGGCGAGCCGTGGCGGGTCGCCGTCTCGGTGATCTACGGCTCGAGCTTGATCCTGCTCTATGCCGCGAGCACGACCTACCACTGGCTCGATCTCTCGCCGCGCGGCGACGATCTGCTCAGGCGGTTCGACCACCTGGCCATCTTCCTGCTGATTGCCGGCTCGTACACGCCGGTGTGCCTGGTGACCCTGCGCGGTAGCTGGGGCTGGAGCGTGTTCGGGGTGATCTGGGGCTTCGCCGCCCTGGGCATCGCCTTGAAGCTGTTCTTCGCCCACCTGCCCCGCTGGTCGTCGACGGCGCTCTACCTCGGCATGGGCTGGACGGCCGTGGTGGCGATCGTGCCGCTGGCCCGGGCGCTGCCCACGGGTGGGATGCTCTGGCTCTTGGCGGGCGGCGTCCTCTACACGCTCGGCGCGATCATCTATGCGAGCGAGCGCCCCGATCCGCTTCCCGGCCGCTTCGGCTCCCACGAGATCTTCCACGTCTTCGTCCTGGGCGGGAGCATCTCGCACTTCGTCCTCGTCGCCGGCTACGTCGTGTCGGCCGCGTAGGCCGCGCGAGCTGCGACTTCGGCCACCGGCTGGCCTCGCTCGGCCTGCGGCGTTATAGGTCGCGAATCGGCCGCCACCCGCTTCGGGGGCGGCCGATCCCTCTGGACGAGCACGAGAAAGGAAGCGCATGAGCACCACGGCAGCGAAGGCCGGCACAGCACCGGTGCGCAACACCCACCTCGAGAGCTGGGTGCAAGAGATGGCGAAGCTCACCCAGCCGGACCGCATCCACTGGTGCGACGGCTCGGAGGAGGAGCGCCGCCAGCTGACCGAGCAGGCCGTCGCCGCGGGCATCCTGCGACCGCTCAACCCGGAGAAGCGGCCCGGCTGCTACCTGCACCGCTCGGATCCGGGCGACGTCGCGCGCGTCGAGCACCTCACCTTCATCTGCTCGCGGAGCAAGGAAGAGGCCGGTCCGAACAACAACTGGATGGACCCCAAGGAGGCCTACGCCAAGCTCGGCAAGCTGTTCGACGGCTCGATGCGGGGACGCACGATGTACGTGATCCCCTACGTGATGGGCCCCGTGGGATCCCCGCTGGCGAAGATCGGCGTCGAGCTCACCGACAGCATCTACGTGGTGCTCAACATGCGCATCATGACGCGCATGGGCACGCGGGCCCTCGAGATGCTCGGTGGCTCGAACGACTTCAACCGCGGGCTGCACTCGACGCTCGACCTCGACCCCGAGCGCCGCTTCATCTGCCACTTCCCCGAGGACAACACCATCTGGTCGTGCGGCAGCGGCTACGGCGGCAACGTGCTGCTCGGCAAGAAGTGCCTCGCGCTGCGCATCGGCTCCTATCTCGGCCGCACCGAGGGATGGCTCGCCGAGCACATGCTGATCCTCGGCGTCCAGAGCCCCGAGGGCGAGACGACCTACGTCGCGGGTGCCTTCCCGAGCGCCTGCGGCAAGACCAACTTCGCCATGCTGGTCCCGCCCGAGCCCTTCGCCAAGGCAGGCTGGAAGGTATGGACGGTCGGCGACGACATCGCCTGGATGCGCGTCGGGCCCGACGGACGCCTCTGGGCGATCAATCCCGAGGCGGGCTACTTCGGCGTCGCACCGGGCACCAGCTTGAAGTCGAACCCCAACGCGATGCTCACCGTGGCGCGCGATACGCTGTTCACCAACGTCGCGGCCACGCCCGACGGCGACGTCTGGTGGGAGGGCATCGACGGCCCGCCCGCCGACGGGCTGATCGACTGGCAGGGCCGGCCCTGGAAGCGCGATTCGGGCGAAAAGGCCGCTCACCCCAACAGCCGCTTCACCGCGCCGATGACCAACAACCCGGCGCTCTCGCCGCACGCCGACGACCCCCAGGGCGTGCCGATCTCTGCGATCATCTTCGGTGGCCGGCGTAGCACCACGGTGCCGCTGGTCATGCAGAGCTTCAACTGGACGCACGGCGTCTACCTCGGCGCGACCATGGGCAGCGAGACCACCGCCGCCGCCGCGGGCAAGGTCGGTGTGGTGCGCCGCGACCCGATGGCCATGCTGCCGTTCTGCGGCTACGACATGGGGCGCTACTTCGAGCACTGGCTCGACATGCAGAAGCGCATCCCCAACCCGCCCAAGATCTTCCAGGTGAACTGGTTCCGGCAGGGTGCCGGCGGCAAGTTCCTCTGGCCGGGCTTCGGCGACAACATGCGCGTGCTCAAGTGGATCGTCGACCGGGCCAGCGGCCGCGTCGGGGCACAGGAGACGGTCCTCGGCTGGGTGCCCAGGGCCGGCCACCTCGACCTGACCGGGCTCGACATCCCCGACGAGCAGCTCGACGCCGCGACCGCGATCGATCCCGGGGAGTGGCGCCAGGAGCTCGAGCTTCAGGGAGAGCTGTTCGAGAAGCTGCGCGCGACGATGCCCCGCGCGCTGGTCCTGCAACGCGAGATGCTCCTGTCGCGCCTCTGACCGCCCGTGGGGCGGTGGCGCCCCGATTCCACGCGGATTTGCTGCTTGCGGCCAGTCGACCGAAGGCCCTATACGAGGTCGAGGATGCCGGCCACGCCCGACGAAGCCAGGGATCTGGGCGAGAGGACGGACGCGTTTCGCGCCCAGGCTCGCAGGCGTGTCGCCGAGCGCGTGCCGCTCGCCATCGGGATCTTCATCGGCTGCATCCTGCTGAGCGAGGCGTTCGAGGGTAGCGCATACCCGGAGCGCTGGCCGGTCCTGGCGGCCGTCCACGCCGCCTTCGCGGGCATCGCGCTCGGCTGCCTGCTGGCCGTGCGCCGCCGGCCACAGAGTTCCGTGCCGGCCATGGCCACCGTGGTGAGCCTCGCCGGCCTGGGAATCGTCCTCTACCACGCCGCGGTCGGTGCCGTGGCCGAGCTCTGCCTGCTCGTCCTGGCTGCGCTGCTCTCGACGGTCGTGGTCATCCTGCCCTGGGGC